>NZ_QGKR01000232.1 GCF_003172955.1 Micromonospora acroterricola
AGGACGCCACCGCCGGCCAGGGGACGGGACCGGACCACGCTCTGGGGCGTACTGGGCATCGTGCTCGGCCTGATCTGCTGCGGCGTCCTCGGCATCATCTTCGGCTACCTGTCCATCCGGGACGCCCGGCGGTACGGCCAGTCGCCGCTGCTCGGCTACCTCGCCATCGCGTTCGGCGTGATCAATATCATCGGTGGCGCGATCCTGCGCTCCACCGGCAACTACCCGTTCTGGAACAACGACTGAGGCTGGTCAGCCGACGAACCGGCGCTCGTTCCGGGGCGGCCGCCGAGCGGGCGCGGGCCGCCCGGTGTACGCGAAGGGGGCCGACCGGAACCGGTCGACCCCCTTCGGTGGTGCCTGGTCCGCTCAGCTGCCGGACATGATCTCCCGCATCAGGCGCGCGGTCTCGGTCGGCGTCTTGCCGACCTTCACCCCGACCGCCTCCAGCGCCGCCTGCTTCGCCTCGGCGGTGCCCGCCGAGCCGGAGATGATCGCCCCGGCGTGGCCCATGGTCTTGCCGGGAGGCGCGGTGAAGCCGGCGATGTAGCCGACGACCGGCTTGGTGACGTTCGCCTTGATGAACTCGGCGGCCCGCTCCTCGGCGTCGCCGCCGATCTCACCGATCATGACGATGGCGTCGGTCTCCGGGTCGGCCTCGAACGCCTTCAGGGCGTCGATGTGGGTGGTGCCGATGATCGGGTCGCCGCCGATGCCCACGCAGGTGGAGAAGCCGATGTCCCGCAGCTCGTACATCATCTGGTAGGTCAGCGTGCCGCTCTTGCTGACCAGGCCGATCCGGCCGGAGCCGGTGATGTCGGCCGGGATGATGCCGGCGTTGGACGCGCCCGGCGAGGCGATGCCCGGGCAGTTCGGCCCGATGATCCGGGTCCGCTCGCCCTGCGCCACGTTGTACGCCCAGAACGACGCGGTGTCGTGCACCGGAACGCCCTCGGTGATCACCACGGCCAGCGGGATCGCGGCGTCGATCGCCTCGACCACGGCGGCCTTGGTGAACTGCGGCGGCACGAAGATGACCGTGACGTCGGCCCCGGTCTCGGCCATGGCGTCCGCCACGGACGCGAAGACCGGCAGCTCGGTGCCGTCGAAGTCGACCTTCTGGCCCGCCTTGCGCGGGTTGACGCCGCCGACGACGTTGGTGCCGGCGGCGAGCATCCGCCGGGTGTGCTTGGAACCCTCGGAACCGGTCATCCCCTGGACGATGACCTTCGAGTCCTTGGTCAGCCAGATAGCCATGATCAGACCCCCGCAGCTGCCAGCTCGGCGGCCCGCTCGGCCGCGCCGTCCATGGTGTCCACCCGCTGCACGAGCGGGTTGTTCGCGCCGTCCAGGATCGCCCGGCCGGCCTCGGCGTTGTTGCCGTCGAGGCGGACGACGAGCGGCTTGGTGACCTGCTCGCCGCGCTGCTCCAGCAGGGCCAGCGCCTGGATGATGCCGTTGGCGACCTCGTCGCAGGCGGTGATGCCACCGAAGACGTTGACGAAGACGCTCTTCACGGCCGGGTCGGAGAGCACGATCTCCAGCCCGTTGGCCATCACCGCGGCGCTCGCGCCGCCGCCGATGTCGAGGAAGTTGGCCGGCTTGACGTTGCCGTGCCGCTCACCGGCGTACGCGACCACGTCGAGGGTCGACATGACCAGACCCGCGCCGTTGCCGATGATGCCGACCTCGCCGTCGAGCTTGACGTAGTTGAGGTCCTTGGCCTTGGCGGCCTGCTCCAGCGGGTCCACCGCGGCCTGGTCGACGAGCGCCTCGTGGTCCGGGTGCCGGAACGCCGCGTTCTCGTCCAGGCTGATCTTGGCGTCGAGCAGCAGCATCCGTCCGTCGCCGTTCTTGGCGAGCGGGTTGACCTCGACCAGGGTGGCGTCCTCGGCGACGAACGCCTGCCACAGGCTGACGGCGATCTCGACCACCTGGTCGGCGACCTCGGCCGGGAAGCCGGCAGCGGTCACGATCTCGCGGGCCTTGGCCTCGTCCACGCCCTTCACGGCGTCGATCGGGGCCTTCACGACCTTGTCGGGGGTCTCGGCGGCGACCTGCTCGATGTCCATGCCGCCGGCGACGCTGGCGATGCAGAGGAAGGTGCGGTTCGCCCGGTCGAGCAGGTACGAGAAGTAGTACTCCTCGGCCACGTCCGCGGTCACCGTGATCATGACCTTGTGGACGGTGTGACCCTTGATGTCCATGCCGAGGATGTCGGTGGCCCTGGCCACCGCCTCATCCGGGCCCTCGGCAAGCTTGACGCCGCCGGCCTTGCCTCGGCCGCCGACCTTCACCTGCGCCTTGACGACCACCCGACCGCCGAGGCGTTCGGCGATCGCGCGGGCCTCCTCCGGGGTAGTGGCGACGCCGCCGGCCAGCACGGGCAAGCCGTGCCGCTCGAACAGGTCCCGCCCCTGGTACTCGTACAGGTCCACGATTGCGCGTCCCGTCCCGTCTCCGCGGCGCGCCGTCGCGCCGCCACCAGCGTTCAGAAAACAGTTTGACGCCTGTCATCACTTGACACAGGCCATTGGCCGCAGCCTAGCGAGGTGGGCACGGCCGGCAACCGAGCGGGTGCGCGGTGTGCGGTAATGCACAACCGGGCACCGGACGCGGTCGGTTCCGGGCACGACGGGGACGGCGTCAACCGTCCGGGCGATGTTGACGGGGGTGCGTAACCCGGTCGTCGGGGCGTCGTTGAGTCAGGTGTCGGAGCGCTAAGCAGCGCAATGACGGGAGACGGCCGATGCCCTGTCGGTCGAGGGGTGGCGGCGGGGCATCGTGCATAGAGGGGCCGGACGTGTGAGGGGTGCGTCCGGCCCCTCCCCCGTGCCCGGACTCCGTTCCGAGACCCGTCCCGCCCGCCTCGCCTCAGGCGACCGGCTGCGCGACGTTCTGCCGGACCCACTCGACGATCGACTGGGTGGTGGCGCCCGGCGTGAAGATCTTGGCCACGCCCAGCTTCTCCAACTCGGGGATGTCGCCGTTGGGGATGATGCCGCCACCGAACACGACGATGTCGCGGGCGTCCCGCTCACCGAGCAGTTCCAGCACCCGACGGAAGAGCGTCATGTGCGCGCCGGAGAGGACGGAGAGGCCGACCGCGTCGGCGTCCTCCTGGATGGCGGTCTCCACGATTTGCTCGGGGCTCTGGTGCAGGCCGGTGTAGACGACCTCCATCCCGGCGTCCCGCAGGGCGCGCGCGACCACCTTTGCGCCCCGGTCGTGGCCGTCCAGGCCTGGCTTCGCGACGACGACCCGAATACGAGAGCTCATCAGCGCACACCTTTCACCGGCTCCACGGCCTTCACCTTAACGAACGGTAACCCGACCGACCGCGCCCGGGAAATCCGGGCCGGGCAACGGTCGGCGCTCCGGCTCGCCCGGCGCGGTCACCGCCAGTGCGGACGCTCTCCTCAGGGAGTTGCCGCGACGGTCGCCGTCAAGCCGGACGACTCCGCCGGATCGGTCACGCTCGGCGACGAACGGGCAGTAACGAGGGCACCGTTTGAGGTCACGAGGCGTGACAATCACGGACGCAAACGGACAGATCGACACGCCAATTCGGCGCTCTGGCTTGTGACTCGCCTGGTGGTTGGCTAACGTGACCACGGTTGTCATCAGGTCTATGGACGGGTGACGACGCGGTCAGCGGACGTTCACCCGAGTTTCACGAACGTCCACCGGCCGCTTCGGAACCCCGACAACGGAGGGTGTGCGTGCGCCAGCGCCTGTCGTCTGAGCCCGATAGATATCGCGGTCGTCGCCGCGTACCCACCCCCCCACGTAGCCGTTACGCCGCCGTCGTCACCACCGCGTTCGTCGGGGCCGGCATCGTCGCACTCGGTGCGAGCGCCCTGCCGGACGCGAAGGACGTCAGCCCGTCGGTGCTCGACGAGCTGAAGCAGGCGTCGGTCACCAGCCAGGACGCCGCGGCCCGCGCGGACAACGCCGACCGCGCCTCCCGCGACAGCCGGAGCAAGGACGCGGCCGAGTCCGAGGTCTGGCTGCTGCCGCTGCAGGGCTACGACTTCAACTCTCCCTACGGGATGCGCTGGGGCAAGCTGCACACCGGCGTGGACCTGGTCGTCCCCGAGGGCACGCCGTACGTGGCGATCCACGACGGGCTGGTCACCAAGGCCGGCTGGTTCGGCGGCTACGGCTACGCGGTGATCGTCCAGCACGCCGACGGCAGCGAGGCCGTCTACGGCCACTCCTCCGCGCTCAGCGTCAAGGAGGGGCAGCAGATCAAGGCGGGCGACCAGCTCGGCCTGGTGGGTCAGACCGGTCACGCCTACGGCACCCACCTGCACCTTGAGATCCATGTCAAGGGCCAGCCGATCGACCCGGTGCCGTTCCTGCAGGAGCGCGGAGTGGACATCAAGCTGCAAGTCGAGGCAATCTACAGCGAGGTAGCCGCGTCCTGACGCTGCGTACTGACCGTTGACCGCCCGGATCTGTCGATCCGGGCGGTTTTTCGTTGCCTGGCGTCGGCCGATGTTTGCTGGGTCACACGACGGACTGTGACGGACACCACGGGCCCACATGATCACTTTTCCGGGCAGAGCTCTCCAGAAGGAGTCATACCCGGACACCCGTCAACGGGCCCATCGACCGACCGCCCGGTCCCCGTACCCGCCACCGCTCGGCCCGACACCAGTATTTCGAGGTCAAGTGCCCCTCGACTGTGAAGGTCCGCCGTGCAGGAAGACAGCCCCGTCCAGAACGAGAACACCCCCGACACCGCCGCCGAGCAGCCGCAGCGCGCCGGCCGGCGGAACCGCCTCATCGTGCTCGGCGCGGCCGCCCTGGTAGCGCTCGGTCTGGGCGGCGTCGCCGTCGCCACCACCGGACCGGAGCGCCCGGCGCCCACCGCCGTCTCCCTCGACGCCCAACCGCGTGCCGAGGCCGCCAGCCGGGCGGACCGCTCCGCCCGCGAGTCGAGTTCGCCGGTCGCCCCCTCGGCCAGCCCGACCGCAAGCCCGTCGGCGACCAGCGCCAGCCCGTCGGCGACCAGCGCCAGCCCGACGCCGAAGAAGACGGCCACCGCGAAGCCCAGGCCGAAGAAGACCACCAAGCCCACACCGGCCTGGGTCGACCCGATGCCCGGCGCCGCCGTCACCTCCTGCTACGGCCAGCGCTGGGGCACCCTGCACGCCGGTATCGACCTGGCGCTGCCCTCCGGCACGCCGATCCACGCCGCGGCCGCTGGCACGGTGGTCCAGGCCGGTGACGCCGCCGACGGGTACGGCAACTCCGTCTTCGTGGACCACGGCAACGGGTACCTGACCCACTACGCGCACCAGAGTCGCATCGCGGTCACCGTCGGCCAGGCGGTCCAGGCCGGCCAGGTGATCGGCTACGAGGGCGCCACCGGCGACGCCACAGGCCCGCACCTGCACTTCGAGGTACACCAGGGAATGTGGAACCAGGTCGACCCGGCGCCGTTCATGCGGGCGCGCGGCGTCGACCTGGGCTGCTGAGCCCTCTGAATGTGAGGTGTCCGTACGGCGGCGGTCTCAGTGCTGAATGAGACCGCCGACCGGGACGGAGGCGACGTGCCCGGTTGCCGGAAGGGTCTGCGCCAGCGCGAGGCCGATGTCGACGATCGATGATCGGCGCAGGCGAGCCACGTCGCGTATCGGAGTCCAGACCGACTCGGCGGTTTGGCCGTTCGGCTCGGGCCGGAGCGCGCCACCGGTGATGCGAACCCGGTAGAAGATGCCGACATTCTGGTGCTCGATCCCCCACCGCGCCTCGGACGTGGGGATCACCCTCGAATCCACACCCAGTAGGCGTTCGACCACACCGTCGCAACCGGTCTCCTCGGCGACCTCCCGGATCACCGCATCGAACGGATCCTCCGCGTGCTCGACCTTGCCGCCGGGGAGGGTCCAGTGGTTGTCGCCCGTCGGTGGCACGTAATGGGCGAGCAGGACCCGCTCATCCTCGACGCACACGGCGTATGCCGCCAGCCGGAAACTCATCCGAGACCTCCCGCCGGACCCTACATCGCCCGGCACCCGCAGGGCTGTAGTGATTGGGGCGGCGCCCCTGGGTGTCAGAGCTTGTCGATCGGGGCATGCCGCAGGACCAGCCACATGGTCTGGTCGCCGAAGTCGATCTGCGCCCGGGCGCCCGGGCCGTGCCCCTCGACGGCGACAACCCGCCCGAGCCCGTAGCGCTGGTGGTTGACCCGGTCGCCGGCCGACACCTTCGGCCCCTGCGGCAGCTCGCTCGCCGTGGTCAGGCGGCTGGCGTCCACGCCGAGCCGCTTCGCCAGCTGGGCCGCCTTCGGCGTGCCCCCGTTGAAGGTGCCCCGCCCGCCGGGCGCGCGGTCCGCGCGACCGCCGACGCCACCGCCTCCACCGGCCCACGAGGTGTACGACCCCTCGGTGCGCTCCCAGTGCACCAGCTCCGGCGGCAGCTCCTCCAGGAACCGTGACGGAGGGTTGTAGGCCGGCTGCCCCCAGGCCGAGCGTGTCACCGCCCGGGAGAGGTAGAGCCGCTGCCGTGCCCGGGTGATGCCGACGTACGCCAGCCGGCGCTCCTCCTCCAGCTCGCGGGTGTCGCCCAGCGAGCGCAGGTGCGGGAAGACGCCGTCCTCCAGCCCGGTCAGGAAGACCACCGGGAACTCCAGCCCCTTGGCGGTGTGCAACGTCATCAGGGTGACCACGCCCTGGTGGTCGGGGTCGTCGGAGGGGATCTGGTCGGCGTCGGCGACCAGTGCGACCTGCTCCAGGAAGCCCGCCAGGGTGGCCCGCTCGCCGTCGGCGCCGGTGGCCTCGATCCGCTCGGTGTACTCCCGGGCGACGCTCACCAGCTCCTGGAGGTTGTCCACCCGGCCGGCGTCCTGCGGGTCCAGGCTCTCCTCCAGCTCGGTGAGGTAGCCCGAGCGGGTCAGCAGCGCCTCCAGCACCTCCTCCGGGGTGCCGGTCTCGGCCAGCTCCCGGGCGCCGTCGAGCAGCGCCACGAAGTCGGCGATGCCGTTGGCCGCCCGGCTGGAGATGCCCGGCGCCTCCCGGGCCCGGCGCAGCGCCGCGCCGAAGGAGATGCGGTCACGGCTGGAAAGCGCCTCGACGCACGCCTCCGCGCGGTCGCCGATGCCCCGGCGCGGCGTGTTGAGCACCCGCCGCAGGCTCACCGTGTCGTCGTCGTTGACCACCGAGCGCAGGTACGCCAGTGCGTCGCGGACCTCCTTGCGCTCGTAGAAGCGCACCCCGCCGACCACCTTGTAGGGCAGGCCGACCCGGATGAACACCTCCTCGAAGACGCGGGACTGGGCGTTGGTGCGGTAGAAGACGGCGACGTCGCCGGGACGGGTCTCGTCGGCGTCGACCAGCCGGTCGATCTCCCGGGCCACCCAGTCCGCCTCGGCGTGCTCGGTGTCGGCCACGTAGCCGACGATCCGCTCGCCGGCGCCGGACTCGCTCCACAGCCGCTTGGGCTTGCGGGAGGTGTTCCGGTCGATCACCGCGTTGGCCGCGTTGAGGATGGTCTGGGTGGAGCGGTAGTTCTGCTCCAGCAGGATCGTCCGCGCGTCGGTGAAGTCGCGCTCGAACTCCAGGATGTTGCGGATCGTCGCGCCCCGGAACGCGTAGATCGACTGGTCGGCGTCACCGACGACGCACAGCTCGGCCGGCTCCAGCCCCTCGGTGCCGGAGACCAGCTCCTTGATCAGCGTGTACTGCGCGTGGTTGGTGTCCTGGTACTCGTCCACCAGCACGTGCCGGAACCGGCGGCGGTAGCTCTCCGCGACGTGCGGGTGGGACTGGAGCAGGTGCACCGTTGTCATGATCAGGTCGTCGAAGTCCAGCGCGTGCGCCTCGCGCAGCCGCCGCTGGTAGAGCGTGTACGCCTCGGCCAGCGCCCGCTCGTTGGGCCCCGTGGCCCGAGCGGCGAACTGCTCCGGGTCGACCAGCTCGTTCTTCAGGTTGGAGACCTGGGCGGCCAGCCCGCGCGCCGGGTAGCGCTTCGGGTCAAGATCAAGCTCGCGGGTGACGAGCTGCATCAGCCGCCGGGAGTCGTCGGCGTCGTAGATCGAGAACGTCGACTTGAGGCCGGCGTGCTCGTGCTCGGCCCGCAGGATGCGGACACACGCGGAGTGGAACGTCGACACCCACATCAGTCGGGCCCGCGGGCCGACCAGCGCGGCGACCCGCTCCTTCATCTCACCGGCGGCCTTGTTGGTGAAGGTGATCGCAATGATCTCCCCGGGATGCACGTCCCGCGCGGCGAGCAGGTAGGCGATCCGGTGGGTGAGCACCCGGGTCTTGCCGGAGCCGGCGCCGGCCACGATCAGCAGCGGCGAACCCGAGTGGCTGACCGCGTCGCGCTGCGGCCCGTTGAGCCCGTCGAGCAGCTGCTGCGGATCGAGGCGGACGGGAGCCGCCCGGGGCCGGTCCGGACGGGCCGGCGCGGACTCCCGCGCAGGCGGGGACGCGGGAATGTCGAAGAGAGGATGCATCGCGCGACAAGTCTATGCCGCCGGCCGGACACTTCCCGACCGCGCGGTGCCGTGGCCGCCACCACCGGGCGCCGCCGGGCGCACGGGCCGGGGCGTGACGGGCGGCCCACTCAGGTCGCCGCGCGGGTGCGGTCCCGGCGAATCGCTTGCGCGTCGGCCGGCGGCATGGGCATACTCGACGGCGTGTTCGCTCAGCGCTACTACTTTTACTACGGCACCGGGAGTCCGGCAGCCGTAGGTCGCGCCTGATCGATCAGACCTGCGAAAGCCCCGGGCTCCTGGAGCCCGGGGCTTTTTCGTCCCGGGATCCGGGCACCGGGCACGACAGTGCGAGGGGTACCCGATGATGACAGACGTGGCGGAGCAGAGCGGCGGGCCGATCCGGCCGGGGGCGGAGCAGCCGTCGGCGAACGGAAGCGAGCCCGTGGTGGCGGCGCCCCCGGCCGAGGACGGTGGGCCGACCGAGGCACGGACGGGCACCGCCGAGCCGACCGCAGCCGCGCGGATCGTGCACATCAGGGAACGGATCGACGAGATCGACCACGCGTTGATCGCGCTCTGGCAGGAGCGCGCCACGCTGTCCCAGGAGGTCGGGGCGACCCGGATGGCCTCCGGTGGCACGCGGCTGGTGCTCTCGCGGGAACGGGAGATCCTGGAGCGCTTCCGGACGGCCCTCGGCGCCGACGGCACCCAACTCGCACTGTTGCTGCTCCGCGCGGGCCGCGGCCCGCTGTGAGCCCTGCCGGGCCGGTCACACGGCGCCGGGCCGGCCGGCGCCCCAGCCGGCCCGCTCGGCGCCGCAACGGCCCGACCTGGTCCCCGGACAAACGAAACCGCCTGCCGTCGTGGTGACATCGGCAGGCGGTTCCGGTGACTCAGGCAGCCTCGTGGCTGGGGACGATCTGGCGCTTCTCCGCGAAGTGGCAGGCGCTCGGGTGGTCCGAGCCCGGCCGGATCTCCAGCAGAGGAACCTGCTCGGCGCAGACGTCCTGCGCCTTCCAGCAGCGGGTCCGGAACCGGCAGCCCGAGGGCGGGCTGATCGGCGACGGCACGTCACCGGTGAGCCGGATGATCGTCTTGTTGTTCCGCTGGGTCGGGTCCGGCACCGGCACCGCCGAGAGCAGCGCCTGGGTGTACGGGTGGGTCGGCCGCTCGTAGATCTCGTCCTCGGTGCCGATCTCGACGATCTTGCCGAGGTACATCACCGCGACCCGGTCCGACAGGTGGCGGACCACCGACAGATCGTGCGCGATGAAGACGTACGAGAGCCCGAACTCGCCCTGGAGCTTCTCCAGCAGGTTCATCACCTGGGCCTGGATGGAGACGTCCAGCGCCGACACCGGCTCGTCGCAGACGATCACCTCGGGCCGCAGCGCGAGCGCGCGGGCGATGCCGATGCGCTGACGCTGACCGCCGGAGAACTGGTGCGGGTACCGGTTGATGTGCTCCGGGTTGAGCCCGACCAGGTCGAGCAGCTCGCGAACCTTGGCCCGCCGGCTGCCCTTGGGCGCCACCTCCGGGTGGATCTCGAACGGTTCGCCGATCAGGTCACCGACGGTCATCCGGGGGTTGAGCGAGGTGTACGGGTCCTGCATCACCAGCTGAATCTGCCGGCGGAGGCGCCGCAGCGCCCCACCGGAGAGCTTGGAGATGTCCTGGCCCTTGTAGACCACGCTGCCGGCGGTCGGCCGCTCCAGGTTCATCAGCACCCGGGCGAGGGTCGACTTGCCGCAGCCGGACTCACCGACCACGCCCAGCGTCTCACCGGCACGCAGACCGAACGAGACCCCGTCGACCGCCTTGACCTGACCGACGGTCTTCTTGAACACCACACCCTGGGTGACGGGGTAGTGCTTGACCAGGTCACGGACCTCGATGATGTTCTCAGTCACGGTTCACCAGCTCCTCGGCGAAGTGGCAGGCGCTGGCCCGGGCGGTGCCCACCTGCAGCAGCGGCGGGAGCTTCTCCCGACACACCGGCTGAGCCATGGGGCAGCGCGGGTTGAACGGGCAGCCCGGCGGGATGTTCATGAGGTTCGGCGGGAGACCCTTGATCGTCCGGAGCTGCTGCCCCTTCTCGTCCATGCGCGGGATCGAGTCGATCAGGCCGATCGTGTACGGGTGCGCCGGCTTGGCGTACAGGTCGAACACGTCGGCTTCCTCGACGATGCGGCCGGCGTACATGACCGCGATCCGGTCCGCGACGTCGGCGACCACGCCGAGGTCGTGGGTGATAAGGATCATGCCCATCTGCCGCTCACGCTGAAGCTCGGCGAGCAGGTCCATGATCTGGGCCTGCACGGTCACGTCGAGCGCGGTGGTCGGCTCGTCCGCGATCAGCACCTCCGGGTCGAGCGCCAGCGACATCGCAATCATCGCGCGCTGCCGCATACCGCCGGAGAACTGGTGCGGGTAGTTGTTGAACCGACCCTTGGCGTTCGGAATCTTGACCTGGTCGAGCATCTCGATCGCACGCTTCTTGGCCTCCGTGCGACCCATGCCCCGCCGGACCCGGAACTGCTCGGCGATCTGGAACCCGACGGTGAACACCGGGTTCAGCGCGGAGAGCGCGTCCTGGAAGACCATCGCGATGCCCTCACCGCGGATGCGGCGGCGCTCCTCGTTGGACATGCGGAGCATGTCCTTGCCGTGGAAGCGAACCTGACCGCCCGTGACGAAGCCGGGCGGGGTGTCGAGGATGCCCATGATGGTCTGCGCGGTGACGCTCTTGCCGGAGCCGGACTCGCCGAGCACGGCGAGGGTCTCCCCCGCGTCGACGTGGTACGTGACCCCGTTGATGACCTTGGCGACGCCGTCCCGGGTGCGGAACTCCACCCGCAGGTCTTCGACCTCGAGCAGCCGGCCGGAGGGACGTCCGGACCCGCCGGTTCCCGGCGCGGACTGCTCGGACACGAGAATGTCGGACAACTGGATCTCCCCTAGCGGAGTTTCGGATCGAGGGCCTCGCGGACCGCCTCACCGAGCATCACGAAGCTCAGAACGGCGGTGACGAGGAACGCGGCGGGGAAGAACACCAGCCCCGGCGCGACCCGGATGAACTGCTGCCCCTCGCTGATCATGATGCCCCAGGACACCACCGGCGACCTCAGGCCGACGCCCAGGAACGACAGGGTGGCCTCGGCGCCGATGAACGAGCCGACCATGATCGTGCCGTAGACCAGCAGCGGGGCCAGGCAGTTCGGCAGCAGGTGCTTGAGGATGATCCGGCCGGTGCCGGCACCCAGCGCGCGGGCCGCGACGATGTAGTCGGCCTCCTTGGTGGCCAGCACCGAGGACCGCATCAGCCGCATGACCACCGGCCAGCTCAGCACGGTCAGGGAGGCGATCACCAGGCCCATGATCTGGGCCTTGCTGTTGCCGGAGTCCGAACCGTTGAACGTGGTGAGGATGACGATCGCGCCGAGCACGAAGGGCAGACCGAAGAACACGTCGGCGATCCGGCTCAGCAGACCGTCGACCCAGCCACCCCGGTAGCCGGCGATGATGCCCATGGTGCCGCCGACCAGCAGGGTGCCGACCACGGAGAGCACGGCGACCACCATGGAGGCACGCGCCCCGTAGATGACCCGGGCGTAGACGTCCCGGCCCTGCACGTCGTAACCGAACCAGCCGTCCGCGCCGGGCTTGTTGAGGCTCCGGGACAGGCTGCCGTTGACGGCGTCGCTGCCCGGTGCGAACAGCGCCGGGAAGGCCGCCATCAGGAGGAAGATGACGATCAGCGTGGCCGAGATCCAGAACAGCGGCTTGCGGCGCAGGTCCCGCCAGGCGTCACCGAGCAGGCCGCGCGGCTTCTCGTTGCTCTGCGGCCCCGCGGTGGCGGGGGCGCCGGCGTCGGTCGGCTGTGCGGGAGGGGTGCTGACGATCGATGCGGTACTCGGGTCACTCATAGCGGATCCTCGGGTCCAGGGCGGCGTAGAGCAGGTCAACCAGCAGGTTCATCACGAGATAGACCAGCACCAGAACGACCACGATCCCTACCACGGTAGCGCTTTCCTTGGTGACGATCGCGCGGAAGACCTGGCGGCCGATTCCGTTGATGCCGAAGATGCCCTCGGTGACGATCGCGCCGCCCATCAGGGCACCGAGGTCGGTGCCGAGCAGGGTGACCACCGGGATGAGCGAGTTGCGCAGCAGGTGCACGCCCACCACCCGGCGCATCGGGAGGCCCTTGGCGATGGCGGTACGCACGTAGTCGGCGCGGCGGTTCTCCGCGATGCTCGTTCGCGCCACCCGGGCGATGTACGCCACTGACGCGCTACCGAGCACGAAGCCCGGCACGATCAGCTCGGAGAGCCGCATCTCGGAGGAGACGGTCGGCTTGATGATGCCCCACTGCACGCCCAGCAGCCACTGGAGCACGAAGCCGACGACGAACACCGGCAGCGCGATCAGGAAGAGCGTGGAGACCAGGACCAGGTTGTCCAGGAAGCCGTTGCGTCGCAGACCGGTCAGCACGCCGGCGCCGAGGCCGATCACGGCCTCGATGGTGAGCGCCACCAGGGCCAGCTTCAGCGTGTTCGGGTACGACGTGAGGATGATGTCGCTGATCTCGCGCTGCGAGAACGTCTGACCGAAGTCACCCTGGAGCAGGTTCTTCATGTAGTTCGCGTACTGCACGAAGACGTTCTGGTCCAGGTGGTACTTCTCGGTCATGAAGGCGATGTACTGGTCCGGGCAGCGGCGCTCGCCGCACTTGCCGGCGAACGGGTCGCCCGGAACGGCCCAGACGAGGGCGTAGATCAGGAACGTCGTACCGATGAAGACCGGCACGAGTTGGAGCAGCCGTCTCAACAGATAACGGCCCATGGGGTGGTCCTCCAGACAGGGGGCGCGTCGGACGGCCGACACGGTGGTGACAACGTGGCGAGTGGAGTGTTGTAACACCCACTCGCGGAACGGCCCCGGGTCGGGCTCACCGGATGTGGCGAGCCCGACCCGGGGTCAGACCGTTCGGATCAGAGCTCGACCGAGGTGATGTCGAGTTCGCCGACGTTGTTCAGCTCGAGCTTCTTGATCTTCTCCGAGTGGCCGGACTGCTGGCCGTAGAAGTAGATCGGGATGCTCGGGACGTCCTGGTCGACGATCTCGACGGCCTTGGAGAACGCCTCGTGCGAGGCCTCCA
The DNA here is from genome assembly GCF_003172955.1 of Micromonospora acroterricola. GTDB lineage: Bacteria > Actinomycetota > Actinomycetes > Mycobacteriales > Micromonosporaceae > Micromonospora > Micromonospora acroterricola. The sequence continues at coordinate 13,614 of NZ_QGKR01000232.1, forward strand.
GGGTCGGCGCGGCACTGGCCTGCTTGGCCAGGGCGTCGACCTGCGGGTTGCTGTACAGGCCGTCGTTCGAGGAACCACCAGTCACGTAGAGCGGGTTGACCCAGTTCTCCACGTCCGGGTAGTCCTGCTGCCAGGCGGCGCGGTACGGGCCCTTCATCGTGTGGGCGTTGATGTTCTGGCGGAACACCGCGAAGGTCGGGACGCCCTCGGCGCGAGCCTCGATGCCCAGGTTGGTCTTGACCTGCTGCGCAACCGCCTGCATCCAGTCAGCGTGGCTGGAGTCGGCGTTGTAGTAGAAGACCATCTCGCCCGTGAAGCCGCCGGCCTCGGTCAGGAGCCGCTTGGCCTCCGTCGCGTCGAACTTGCAGGCGGTGCAGTTACCCGGCTTGGCGCCCGGGGTCAGCGGGTTCGCCCAGCTGTCGGCCGGCTTGCGGGTACCGAAGAAGATCTTGTCCGAGATCTCCTGCCGGTTGATCGCCAGCGACACGGCACGACGCAGCTTCGGGTTCTGGAAGCGCTTGTCGTAGGTCGGGAACGCGATCAGCGCGGTCGACGGCGTGGTGGTCGAGAGCCCCCGGTCACCGAGGTCGGTCTTCCACTTGTCACCGGCGAGCGCCGAGGTGGGGACCGTCTCCATGAAGTCGAGGTTGTTGGCCAGCAGGTCGCTGTAGGCCGCGTTCTCGTCCTGGTACAGCTTGACGTCGACGTCCTTGACCTTCATGGTGTCGCGCAGGTTGTAGTCGTCGAAGCGCGTCAGCTTGATGAGGACGTTGTCCTCCCACGACACGAACTTCACCGGGCCGTTGCCGACCGGCTTCTTGCCGAACTCTTCGGGCTTCTGGGTGAAGAACACGTCCGGCAGCGGCATGAAGGCGCTGTAGCCAAGCTTGGTCGGGAAGACCGCGGTCGGGGCCGCCAGGGTGACCTCGAAGGTCTGGTCGTCGACGACCTTCAGGCCGGACAGCTTCTCGGCGGTCGGCGCCGGAGCCTTCTGCGGGCCCTCGCCGTCCGGGTCCGACGTGTAGGTCTTGTCGAAGCCCGCGATGTCCGAGAAGAACGTGCCGTTCTGCGCGCCGTTCGGCGAGTAGGCGGCCCAGTTCCAGGCGTCGACGAAGTTCTTCGCCTTCACCTCGGTACCGTCGTGGAACTTGGTACCCTTCTTGATCTTGATCGTGAAGACCTTGGAGTCCGTGGTGTTGATGGACTCCGCCAGCGCGTTGCGCGGGGCCCCACCGTCGTTCGGGTACTCGACCAGGCCGGTCCACAGCCAGTCGATGACCTTGCCACCGCCGGTCTCCGTGGTGTTCGACGGGACCAGCGGGTTCTCCGGCTGGACACCGTGGATGACGATCGCGCCGTCCTTGCTGGCGGCGGCGTCGCCGTCACCGTCACCGCTCGAGCAACCGCTCGCGACAAGCGCGGCAGCCGCGCTGAGCGCGATCGCGCTCGTCGCCCGCTTCGAGACTCTCATTCCGAGGGGCCTCCTCTTTCTAAGCCTGGTTCCGTCGTGGGTTTCACGCACGTTTGGGGGTGACACCGCCCGACCACCCCGGGGCGCGGGTCGCCGGGTTTCACAGGGAAGTTGGGGACACCCCTGATGTTCCGATCCGCCGGGCTCCCCACCCGACGAGGCACGACCCGACGCAGGCGACTCAGTCACGAAGCCGCCGCGGAACAGCGGAGGTCGTGGTCGTTGGCCGTACGGAGTGCCGCACACCGAGGGTGAGGTGCTGCCACTGTGACACCCACTGGCCGCTTCCGTGAAGGTGCCGTTATCAAGACGTTAGTTGCCCGCCATGTTGCCGATACTTGAAAATTGATCATAAAGCGGCCGGTTCGGGCAGCTCTGAGCAGGAAATACGTGGCCCAGCCGGGCACCGGCGGCCCGCGTACGCTCGGGTCCTGTGAGCTTCCCCGCGTCCGCGCCCGTGCTTCCCGACGTCCACCGAGCGCTCGCCGTGTTTGCCCATCCGGACGATGTCGACTTCGGCTGCACAGGCACGATTGCCGGCTGGGTGGACGAGGGCGTGGAGGTCGCCTATCTGATCATCACCCGTGGTGACGCCGGCGGCTTCGACGACACCGACCGGGCCGAGATGCCCCGCCTGCGCGAGGCGGAACAGCGCGAGGCCGCCGCCGTGGCGGGCGTGCGGCAGGTCGACTTCCTCGACGGGTACCCCGACGGCACGCTGACCTCGACGCCGGCGCTGCGCCGGGACATCGCCGCGGCCATCCGCCGGTTCCGGCCGGACCGGGTGCTGACCAGCTCGCCGCTGCGCCGCTGGGAGCTGCTGGCCGGGCCGAGCCACCCCGACCACCTGGCCGTCGGCGAGGCCACCACCTGCGCCATCTACCCCGACGCCCGCAACCCGTTCGCGTTCCCGGAACTGCTGGCCGAGGGGCTGGAGCCGTGGGTGGTGCGGGAGGTCTGGTACGCCGGCGGCCCGGCCCCGGACCACGCCGTCGACATCACCGACCGGTACGACCGCAAGGTGGCGGCGATGCGCGCCCACCGGTCACAGACCAGCCACCTGGATGTGCCGGCCTGGATCCACGACCGGCTCGCCGCGGTCGCCGCCGACGCGGGGCTGCCGCCGGGCCGGCTGGCCGAGGCGTTCACCGTCCTGCGGACCACCTGATCTCCCGAAGCGGGGTGACCCGGCGCGCGGTCGCGGCAGCCACCCCGCTCGCCGGGACGGCCCCGGCACCGCGCGGAGCGGGACCGGGGCCGGTGGTGGAACCGGAGCGGATCAGGCCCCGAGCGGCGGCATCCGTCGCAGGTGCCCTGATCGTCGATGGAGAGGAACAGATCAGACGAGCCGGCGGTCCGCCGCCCACCGGGAAAGCTCGTAGCGGTTGGACATCTGGAGCTTGCGCAGCACGTTCGACACGTGCGTCTCCACCGTCTTGATCGAGATGAACAGCTCCTTCGCGATCTCCTTGTACGCGTACCCCCGGGCGAGCAGCCGCAGCACCTCCCGCTCCCGGTTGGTGAGCTGGTCCAGCTCCGGATCGGCCACCGGGGCGTCCGGCCGGGCCGCGAAGGCGTCCAGCACGAACCCGGCCAGCCGGGGGCTGAACACCGCGTCGCCGTCGGCGACCCGGCGGATCGCGGCGGCCAGCTCGTCCGGAGAGATGGTCTTGGTGACGTAACCCCGGGCGCCGGCGCGGATCAGCCCGATCACGTCCTCCGCCGCGTCGGAGACGCTCAGCGCCAGGAACTTGACCTGCGGGTGGCTGCGCCGCATCGCCTCCAGCACCGCGCGCCCGCCACCGTCGGGCATGTGCACGTCGAGCAGCACCACGTCCGGTCCGGTGGCGGCGATCCGGGTGACCGCCTCGGCCACCGTGCTCGCCTCGCCCACCACCTCGACGTGGGCGCCCAGCTCCGCGCGCACCCCGGCCCGGAACATGGCGTGGTCGTCCACCAGGAAGACCCGCAGCCGCTCGGGGCGGGCGTCCGCCTGGTCGAGGTGCTCGGTCGACTGCTCGGCCATGGTCATCTGTTCCTCTCCGCTGCGGACGAGTCCCGGGAGATCGGCAGCATCAACCGGACCTCGGTCCCCTCCCCCGGTCCGGACCGGATCTCGGCCCGTCCGCCGTGCCGCTTCATCCGCCCGATGATCGAGCCGCGTACGCCGTGCCGGTGGTCCTCCACGGTATCCGGGTCGAAGCCCTTCCCCCGGTCCCGGACGAAGACGCTGACCTGATCGGGCTCCACCTCGGCGTAGAGCGACACGGTCTGCACCCCGGCGTGCCGGGCCGCGTTCACCAGCGCCTCCCGCGCGGCCGCGACCAGCGCGCCGACCCGCTCGTCGGTCTCCCGGTCACCGACCACCACCGCCTCCACCGTGATCGCGAAGGTGTCCTCGACCTCGGCCGCGGCCTGCTCCAGCGCCGCGGCGAAGCGCTCGTTCGGCGAGGCGGTGGGCTTGTAGAGCCAGTTGCGCAGCGAGCGCTCCTGCCCCCGGGCCAGCCGCTGCACCGTCTTGACGTCGGTGGCGTTGCGCTGGATCAGGGCCAACGTGTGCAGCACCTGGTCGTGCACCATCGCGGCCAGCTCGGCCCGCTCCTGCTCGCGGATGCGCCCCTCGCGCTCCGAGCGGAGCTGGCTGTACGTCCGCCAGAGCACCGGCGCGGCGACCACCCCGACCCCGGCCAGCCCGACCAGCGCGAAGATCACGCCGTTGATCACCGCGTCGAAGTTCTGCGCCGGCGAGTAGACCGCCGCGACGCCGATGATGCCGACCGCGACCAGCACCCCGCCGCCGATGAACCGGAGCACGAAGGCCCGCCGGTCGCTTTCCTCGACGACCGCGCCGAGCCAGGGCACCGGCGTGTCGCCCCACCGCCGCCGCCGCTCGGGCGCGGACTGGTGCCAGATGACACCGGCGCCGACCGCGATGATGGCCACCAGCCAGCCGGCGGTGCCCGCCGCGCCCACCGAGTCGAAGACCATCACCTGGATCAGCAGGACACCGAGCCCGATCCCCACGAACGGCAGGAGCTGGGCCACGTCCCGCCGGGGCGGCACCGCGGTGTCACCGGGCCGCAGCGGCACCACCGCCCAGAAGGCCGCGTAGAGCAGCAGTCCGAGCCCGCTCAGCCCGAGCAGCACCATGAACGCGACGCGCACGCGCAGCACCGAGATGCCGAGGTGGTCGGCGATACCGGCGGCGACGCCGGCGGCCATCCGGTGCTCGGGGGCGCGGTAGAGGCGCGGGGGCGGGGTCACGATGCTGATCGGAGGCTCCCTGGTCACGGTGGCGGGCGGGCCCGAGGTCGGTGGATCCGATCGTCACACGCTGCGGCGTGCCGCGACCACGGGGACGCCCCCGACATTCCGGCCGCCCGGATCTCAGGGTGGGGTCAGGGTCGGGTCCTGAGGTCGTTCGGGCGGACCGGGCAGCAGGATCGAGGCATGACCGAGGAAGCTGCCCCGCCGCCCCGTCCCGGGTCGGCACAGCCGGGCGGTTCATCACCGCCCCCACCAGCCGCGACACCCGCCGGCTGGGCCGAGCCCACCCTGTTCGGCCCGCCCGCGGGCACCACCGCCGGGTTCGACGCCCGCCCGGCCGCCGATCCCACACCGGCCGCTCCGGGCGGCGGTCACGGGTCCGGCAGCGCGGCCTACGGGCCGCACGGTGACTTCGCGGCCGGCACCGGCTACGGAGCACCCGGGCCGGGTGGTCCCGGTCCGTCCACGCCGCCACCGCCGCTGGGCGGCGCCGGCTTCACCTCGCGGTACGGGCTGGTCCGGCCTCGCGACGGGCGCTACCTCGCCGGGGTCTGCGCGGCGATCGGACGGGCCACCAACACCGATCCGGTGCTCTGGCGTGTGCTGCTCGCGGTCCTCGGGTTCTTCGGCGGCATCGGCATCCTGGTGTACGTCGCCGCCTGGCTGATCATCCCGAACGAGGGCGACACCGCGTCCCCGGTGGAGTCGATGCTCGGGCGCGGCCGGTCCAGCATGTCGCCGGTGACGGTGATCGTCCTGGGCATCCTGGTGGCGGCCAGCTTCGGCTACATCGTCACCGACGCCTTCCGTGCGGTGCTGCTCGGCGCGGCCATCCTGATCGGCGGCGCGCTGCTGCTCAACCGGGACAATCGAGGGCCACAGTCCGGCGTCCCGGGCGGGCCGGCGCCGTCCGGCCCGATGGGCACGCCACCCGGGCCGGTCCCACCGGTCGCCTGGCCGGCGCCCGCGTACAGCGCGGTGCCGCCGGCCGGCCCGCTGGCGACCGCACCGCTGGCCGGCGGCACCGCGC
>NZ_QGKR01000245.1 GCF_003172955.1 Micromonospora acroterricola
GCTACTGGCACAACTTCGACAACCCGGCCGTCGAGCTGCGGCTGCGGGACGTCCCCGCCGAGTACGACCTCGTGGCGGTCGCCTTCGCCGAGGCCACCGCCACGCCGGGCGCGCTCACCTTCGGCATCGACCCGGGGCTGGCCGCCGCGCTCGGCGGCTACACCGACGCGGACTTCACCGCCGACGTACGCACCCTGCACTCCCGGGGCAAGCGGGTGATCCTCTCGGTCGGTGGCGAGGCCGGCCGGGTCACCGTCAACGACCCCGCCTCGGCCACCGCGTTCGCCGACACCGCGGCCGCGCTGATCGCCCGCTACGGCTTCGACGGGATCGACATCGACCTGGAGAACGGGCTCAACCCGACGTACATGGCGCAGGCGCTGCGCGCGCTCCGGGCCAAGGTCGGCGCCGGGCTGATCATCGCGATGGCGCCGCAGACCATCGACATGCAGTCCCCGGCCGGCGGCTACTTCAAGCTGGCCCTGGACATCAAGGACATCCTCACCGTCGTCAACACCCAGTTCTACAACTCCGGGGCGATGCTCGGCTGCGACCAGAACGCCGCGTACGCCCAGGGCACGGTGAACTTCATCGTCGCGCTGGCCTGCATCCAACTGGAGGCCGGGCTCCGGCCCGACCAGGTCGGCCTCGGCCTGCCCGCCGGGCCCGGCGCGGCCGGCGGCGGCATCGTCGCTCCCAGCGTGGTCAACGCCGCGCTGGACTGCCTGGCCCGGGGCACCAACTGCGGCAGCTTCCGGCCGCCGCGCACCTACCCCGGTATCCGGGGCGCGATGACCTGGTCGGTGAACTGGGACGTCAGCAACGGCAACGGTTTCGCCCGCACGGTCGCCCCGCACCTGGACACCCTGCCCTGACCCGTCCCGACGCCCGCACCGGCGTCGGCGCCACCGCCCGCACGGCCGGAGCTCCGGCCGTGCGGGCGGAAACCCCCACCACCCCGGTCCCTGGAGGCCACCATGAAACTCCGATCCCCCCGCGCGGCGACGTTCGCCGTCGCGCTGGCCGCCGCCGTGGTGGCGGCCACCGTCGTGGCGCCACCGCCCGCGTCGGCCGCCACCGCCGCCTTCGTCCGCACCAGCAGCTGGAGCAGCGGGTACGAGGCGAAGTTCACCGTCACCAACAACACGTCCACGGCGATCACCTCGTGGAACGTCCAGTTCGACCTGCCCGCGGGCAGCACGGTCGGGTCGGCCTGGGACGCTCTGGTGAGCAGCTCCGGTCAGCACGTGACCGCCCGCAACCAGTCCTGGAACGGCGCGCTGGCGGCCGGAGCGAGCACCTCGTTCGGTTTCGTCGTCGCCGGCACCGGAGACCCCACCAACTGCACGGTCAACGGCTCGCCCTGCGCCGGCGGTCCGACCACACCGCCGGGCGCCCCCGCCACCCCCGGCGGTCTGCGCGTCACCGGTACCACCGCGTCGGCCGTCTCGCTGGCCTGGAACGCGGTCAGCGGCACGGTGACCGGCTACCGGGTGTACGAGGGCTCGACCGTCCGCGCCACCGTCACCGGCACCTCGACCACCGTCTCCGGGTTGGCCGCCTGCTCGGCGCACAGCTACACGGTCGCCGCGTACAACTCCTCCGGCGAGTCGGCGCGATCGGCGGCGGTCGCCGCGAGCACCACCGGGTGCACCGGTGGCGGCGGTTCGATGGCCGCCGCGCCCTACCTCTACCCGGGCTGGGGTGACCCGCCCGCCCCGGCGACGGTCATGTCGGCGACCGGCGTGAAGTGGTTCACCATCGCCTTCGTGCTCTCCGGTGGCGGCTGCACCCCGGCCTGGGACGGCGGCGGCCCGCTCACCGGCGGCGCGCACGCCAGCACCATCGCGGCCATCCGGGCGGCCGGCGGCGACGTGATCCCGTCCATCGGCGGCTGGAGCGGCAACAAGCTCGGGCCGAACTGCTCGTCGGCGAGCGCCCTGGCCGGCGCGTACCAGCAGGTGATCAACGCGTTCGGGCTCAAGGCGATCGACATCGACATCGAGAACAGCGACGAGTTCGAGAACGAGGTCGTGCAGGACCGGATCCTCGGCGCACTGAAGATCGTCAAGCAGAACAACCCGGGGCTGAAGACCATCATCACCTTCGGCACCACGACCACCGGCCCGTCGTACTACGGCACCCGGCTGATCAACCAGGCCGCCGCGCTCGGCGCCAACATCGACACCTTCACCATCATGCCGTTCGACTTCGGCGGCGGGGCCAACATGTACCAGAGCACGACCAACGCCGCCGAGGGGCTGAAGAACACGCTGAAGACGGCCTTCGGCTGGTCCGACGCGACGGCGTACGCCCACATGGGCATCTCCGGCATGAACGGGCTCTCCGACCAGCAGGAGCTGACGTCGCCGGCCACCTGGACGCAGATCCGGGACTGGGCGGAGGCACGCGGGCTGGCCCGGTTCACGTTCTGGGCGGTAAACCGGGACCGGCCGTGCCCGGGCGGGGGAGTCGTCGCCCACTGCTCCGGCATCGCGCAGAACACCTGGGAGTTCACGTCGATCACCGCCCAGTTCGGCTGAGCGGACGCGGGTCAGCGACCGGCGGTCACCGACCGCCGGTCGTCGCGCCCCCGGCGTCGGCGAACCTTGCGGACCACCCAGCCGGCCACCATGACGACGAAGACCGCGACGATCCCGTAGTTGAACCAGTCGCTGTACCGCTCGACGTCCTGCCAGCGGCTGCCGAGCGCGTAGCCGGCCCCGACGATGAGAGCGTTCCACACCCCGCTGCCGATCGTGGTGAGCAGGATGAACTCGCCCAGCGGCATCCGGTTCGCCCCGGCCGGGACGGAGACCAGGCTGCGGACCACCGGCACGACCCGGCCGATCAGCACCGCCCAGCGGCCGTGCCGCTCGAACCAGCGGTCGGCCTTCTCCAGGTCGTCCCGGTCCACCAGCGGGATGCGGTCCAGCCAGCGCTTGAGCCGCTCCTCGCCCAGCGCCGCGCCGAGCCAGTAGAGCACCAGCGCGCCGACCAGCGAGCCGACCGTCGCGGCCACCACCACGAGCACCAGGTTGAACCGGCCCTCGCTGGCCAGGTAGCCGGCGAGCGCCAGCACGATCTCGCTGGGGATGGGCGGGACGATGCTCTCCAGCGCCACCAGCAGCGCCACGCCGACCGGCCCCATGCTGTCGATCACGGTGGCCACCCAACCGGTCAACCCGGTGAACGTGGACGGGTCGACATCCTGGGCGAGCGCCATGGTCGTCCTTCCGTGTCGGCAGCCGGGGATCAGATGGTCATACCCCGTCGGCCGACCGGCACACCTGCCGGTGGGCCGGGCCACGCCGCACGGCGGTCAGTGCTCCGGGTGCAGTGCGGTGTCGGCCGGCCCCTGCCGCCAGCCCGTGAACACGACGGTGAGGCCGGCGCGGACCGGGGCGCAGCAGAACGGCCCGGCCGTGGCCTCGGCCGTCGGGTCCAGCGGGGCGAGCCGGACCAGCCGCCACGGCTCCTCGTCCACCCGAGCCCGGACGGTCAACGCGTCGCCGGCCCGGCTGACCCGGACGGTCACCGTCCGGCCCGCCCACTCCGGCACCGGCGCCACCGACCAGTCGGAGAACTCCCGGGTCACCACCGCGCCGAGCTGGAGCTCGCCGTCGCTCACCTCGACGCCGGCCTTGGTCCAGTTCCGCTCGTCCACCCGGACCAGCGCGCCGGCCTGGTCGAACTGCCCGCTGAGGTCGAGGGTGAAGCTCACCTCCATGGCGCTGCCGACCGGCAGCGGTGCCAGCAGGGCCGGCCCGTTGTCGTGCACGAACCCGTAGCTGGTCCGCCGCCAGAGGTCGCTCTCCGCCGCCGGTTCGACGATCAACTCGCCCGCCGGCCCCTCCTCGGCACTGACCGGCGGATACAGCCAGTCGCCCCGGGCCCAGTCCAACGGTTCGCTCGGCGGTACGAGGTCGATCTCCATGACCGGCACGGTACCGTCCGGCAGGGACCATCCGCTGCGCCGCCGGCCCGCGGGGCTCCGCCGGTCGGCCGGGCCGGGTTTGCCGTGGTGATCGACCGGAAAAGTTTCTGCGGCATGGGTGACCGTTGGTATTCCGAAGCCGTTGTCTACTGTCTCGACATCGACACGTACGCCGATTCGGACGGCGACGGGGTCGGTGACATCCGTGGTCTGATCGGCCGGCTGGACTACCTGGCCCGGCTGGGGGTGACCTGCCTGTGGCTGCACCCGATCCACCCGTCGCCCAACCGCGACGACGGCTACGACGCGACCGACTTCTACAACGTGGACCCGCGCTTCGGCACCCTCGGCGACTTCGCGGAGCTGCTGCACCAGGCGCAGAACCGGGGCATCCGGGTGATCATCGACCTGGTGGTCAACCACACCTCGGACGAGCACCCGTGGTTCCAGTCCGCCCGCTCGTCGCCGGATTCGCCGTACCGCGACTGGTTCGTGTGGTCCGACACCGAGCCGGACGACCGGCACCAGGGCATGGTCTTCCCCGGCGAGCAGAATGAGACGTGGAGCTACGACCGGACCGCCAAGGCGTGGTATTACCACCGGTTCTACAAGTTCCAGCCGGACCTCAACTTCGCCAACCCGGCGGTCCGGGCGGAGGTCAAGAAGATCATGTCCTTCTGGCTCCAGCTCGGTGTCTCCGGCTTCCGGATGGACGCGGTGCCGTTCATCATCGAGCTGACCGAGCCGGGCAACCCGAACTCGCCGAAGGACTTCGAGTTCCTCACCGAGCTGCGCCAGCACATCCAGTGGCGACGCGGAGACGCCGTCCTGCTGGCCGAGGCGAACGTCGAACCGGACCAGCTGCCGACGTTCTTCGGCGACGCCGGCGGCTCCGGCAACCGGATCCACATGCTCTTCGACTTCATGCTCAACGGCCGACTCATGCTGGCCCTGGCCCGCCAGGACCCGGAGTCGCTGATCGAGGCGCTGCGGGACACCCCGACGCTGCCCGTCGGCGGGCAGTGGGCCACCTTCCTGCGCAACCACGACGAGATCGACCTCTCCCGGCTCACCACCGAACAGCGCAACCAGGTGTACGCGGAGTTCGGCCCGGACGAGGACATGCGCATCTACGACCGGGGCATCCGCCGCCGGCTCGCACCGATGCTCGGCAACGACCGACGCCGCATCGAGCTGGCGTACGCCCTCCAGTTCTCGCTGCGCGGCACGCCGGTGCTGCGCTACGGCGAGGAGATCGGGATGGGCGAGGACCTGTCCCTGCCCGGCCGGGAGGCGATCCGTACCCCGATGCAGTGGTCGTACCAGCCGAACGCCGGCTTCTCCACGGCGGACCCGGAGAAGCTGGTCCGCCCGGTGATCGACAAGGGTGAGTTCGGCTACCAGAAGGTCAACGTGACGGCCCAGCGCGGTGACTCGAAGTCGCTGCTCGCCTGGTTCGAACGCATGATCCGGACGCTGCGGGAGGCACCGGAGGTCGGCTCCGGCTCGACCAGCCACATCGACGTGCCGGCGCCGGCCGGAGTGCTGGCGCACCGGGCCGACGGACCGACCGGGACCATGGTCTTCCTGCACAACCTGGGCACCGACGACGTCGAGGTGGACCTGAGCTCCCTGGAGGCCGAGGCCGACCTGCCGAACGACGTGCTCGCCGACCGCGGTTACGGCGAGCTGGGCAAGCTCGGCGCGGTCAAGGTCTCCGGCCACGGCTACCGCTGGATCCGGCTCTGTCGGGGCGCGGCCTGCTGACCCCGGCCGGGGACGGGCTGCCGCCCCCGGTCACGCGTGACGTCCGACCGGTCAGCGCCGGCCGGACGTCACGCGCTCATCGCCGGAGGATCAGCGCACGCCGAAGGCGCGGATCACGGTCTGGCTGACCGCGTTCCCCGAGGTGTCCGTGGCGCTGCCTCGCAGCGAGACGTACCCCGCGCCCTTCGGCGCCCGCAGCTTCGCCGTCCAGGACCCGTCCTTCGCGCGGTCCAGCGGCTGCTTCTGCCAGTGCGCGCCGTCGTCGTACGAGATCTCCAGGGTGACCGGACGGATGCTGCCGCACCCGGTGACACCGGGCAGGTGGGCGGCGGACACGGTGAGGTCGGTCCGGCCCCGGGCGGTGCCGGCGGCGTCGGTGTCGACGGCGTAGTCGAGCTGGAGCAGCGGCAGCACGCTCGACTCCGCCCCGGCGGCCGGCGCCGTCGACCGGAACGTCCACCGCGTCTCGGTGCTGGTGGAGTACCGGCCGGCGGTCGGGTCCTGTCTGGTCCGCACCACCAACCGGTACGGCAGTTCGCCGGCGCCCGGCGCGGTGCCACTGACCCACGTGCTGCTGCTCCGGCCGAGGAGCCTCGTGCCCTGGTAGAGCTCGTTGGTCTGCTCGGCGGAGTTCATCGCCATGCCGACGTGGTCGGCCCCACCCCAACCGGGCACGTCCACGTTGAGAGCGTCACCCGAGCGGGTGGGCAGCTTGAAGTTGTTGTTCAGGTGGGGCCGCTCGATTGGCTGGAAGAACCGCTCCTCGCCGCGGCTGCCGGCCCGGTAGCCGGTCCGGGTGTCGATCTGGTACGTGTCGGAGTCGACGTACGCCTCCTGGCCCCACTGGTAGAGGTCGCCGGTCGACACCCAGTCGGTGCGGACGGCCGCGAGGGGCCGGTTGCTGGTCTGGCCGATGCCCCAGTCGGAGTACGACGGCCAGTCGAACCGGAACTCGCCACCCCGGGCCTCCCGGCTCGGCAGGGTGAAGCCGACGTCGATCCGGGCCAGTGTCTTCGGCGTCTCGGTCCGGGTCAGCTCGCGCGGGATCCGGTTGTGGTACGCCTGGACCAGGTCGTACACGTAGTCGGCGACGGGCTGCGAGACGACCTCGACCGTGGTCGACCCGCGCTGGATCTGCTGGATCAGCGCCTCGCCCTCGTCGGTGCTGAGCAGCGCCACCTCGATCGGCGTGGGGGTGAAGAAGTCGATCCCGTAGTCGCGCACCTCGCGCCACGGGTTGTCGTTCACCACCAGCATCAGCCTCGCGCCGGCGGCGGTCGCGGCGGCGGCCTGCTCGGAGTCGCTGACGTCCCAGTTGTGCCGGACCACGACCACCTTGCCCCGGGCGTCGAGCCCGGCGTAGTCGCTCGGGGCGCCGTTGCCCGCGAAGACCGCCGGCAGTGTCCAGCGGCCCTTCGGCAACTGGGTGGTGCTCTGCTGCCGGACCACGTCGTCGAAGTCGACCTTCGTGGTGCGGACGCTCAGCACCGGCTGTTCCTTACGCCAGCGTGCGCCGAGGTAGAAGTCGCCGTGCCGCACGTCGTGATCGGTCGGCTGGGCCCAGAAGCTGTCGTAGAAGACGCCGCCGGCGATGAACGAGCGCCACCGGCCCGCCCCCTGGGACCGGTAGTAGTCCAGCCGGGTGAACGTGTCGGCGGTCCGCTGGGGCACCGACGACTCGACCCGGCGGGCCGCCTTGCCGTCCAGCCGGATCGTGGTGTCCTTCCGCAGGTCGATGTCGGGGTCGCCGAGCAGCGCCAGGCCGAGGGAGTTCGGCCCGTGGCTGCCGGTGACGTTCAGGAAGCTCATCGCCGAGTAGACGCCCTCGGGCAGGTAGAGCTGCGCCGTGCCGTCCGGGTCGGTCTCGACGAAGGCCGGCTCGTAGCTGCCGGGCTGGCCCAGCTCGACGATGCCGCTGGCCGGCTTCCCGGAGCGGTCGGTCAGTTCCAGACGGAGCTGGTGGTACGGGGTGAAGGTGCCGACGGCGATCGCGGTGCGGGTCAGCGCGGCCCGGTCCGGCCCGGCGGCGACGACCTGACCGGTGTACCGGCTGCCGGCGCTGGCCCGGGAGGTGTCCGTGGTCAGGGTGACCGTGGCGGTGCCGTTCGCGGGCACGGTCAGGTGCGTCGCGGAGAGGCTGAACAGGCCGGCCGGCGCGGTGGCGGCGTCCAGCCCCAGGCTCAGCGTGATCGGCTGGCCGGTGGTGTTGGTGTACGTCACCGGCTGCGTGCTGCCGCCCGCCTTCGCGGTGTCGTACCGCACGCTGGTCGAGACGGTGCCGGTGGCGACGACCGGGGCGCGGACCGCCGCCGCGACGTCGACCCGGCCGGTGCCGGCCTGGTAGGCGTCGTACCGCGGGGTGGCCCGGGTGGTGCTGACCAGGGCGTCCTTGAGCTGCTGGCCGGTCCAGGCCGGGTGCTTCGCGGCGAGCAGGGCTGCGGCGCCCGCCACGTGCGGGGCGGCCATCGAGGTGCCGTTCATGGCCTGGTAGGAGCCCTCGCCGGGCGCGTACTGCGACCGGGCCGCGAGCACCCCGACGCCGGGCGCCGTCAGCTCCGGCTTGATGGCCTCGTCGCTGATCCTCGGGCCCTGGCTGGAGAAGGAGGCGAGCTGGTCCTCGCTGTCGACCGCCCCGACGGTCAGCGCGGCGTCCGCCGCACCCGGCGCGGCGACGGTGCCCGGGGCGCCGGCGTTGCCGGCGGAGACGACGAACAGGGCGCCGGTCTCGGCGCTGAGCGTGTTGACCGCCTGGCTGATCGGGTCGGTCCCGTCGCTGGGCTGGTTGGAGCCCAGGCTCATGTTGATGACGCTGGCGTCCGCGTCCCGGGCCGCCCACTCCATGCCCGCGAGGATCCAGGAATCCTGCCCGAACCCGGCGTCGCTGAGCACCTTGCCGATGGCGAGCTGGGCGTCAGGTGCGACACCCTTCTCCCGACCGCCGGAGGCGGCGCCGGTGCCGGCGATGGTGGAGGCGACGTGGGTGCCGTGCCCGATCCGGTCGGTGATCTCCTCGCCCGGCACGAACACGGCGGACGTGCCGATCCGGTCGGTGAGGTCCGGGTGGGCCGCGTCGATGCCGGTGTCCAGCACGGCCACCCGCACGCCCGCGCCGGTGTCGCCACCGGCCCACACCTCCGGGGCGCCGATCTGCGCGGTGGTGTCGGCGAGGTCGGCGTGTACCCGTCCGTCCAGCCAGATCTTGGCGATCCCGCCGGCGAAGCGGCCCGTGCCGCCGGCCGTGGCGGTCGACCTGGCGGCGTCCGCGGTGACCGCTGCCCAGAACTCGTCGGCCCGGTCGCGGTCCTCCCTCAGGGCGGCACCCGAGATGCTGCTCAGCGTGCGGGTGCGGGTCGTCCCGGCGGGTGCGGCCCCGGCGCGCAGGCCGGCCGCGTCGGTGTAGGACACGATCAGCGGCAGGTGGTCCACCCGCGCGTCGTCGTACCCGTCGGCGATCAGGCGGGTGACGTTGAACAGCCGCTTGTCCAGCGTGTCCGCGGCCACGTACGGCAGCACGGACTGCGGGTAGACGTAGAGGTCGTCGCCCGCCTCCACCACCCGCACCGGGGCCGGGCTGCCGTCCGGGCGCCGGGCGTCGACGGTGCCGCCGTTCGCGTTCTGTCGGGTGGTGACCACGTCACCGGTGATGAGGGTGACCGACCGGGTGCCGGGCTGCGTGGGCAGGTCGACGGGTGCGGTGGTCGGGCCGGGTGTGGCCGTCGAACCGGGCTCGGCGGCGTGGGCTGGTGAGCCTCCGGCCGCCGCCAGGACCGTGGCGACCATGGCGGCGAGCCAGGCTCCACGGGGATGCGAGAAAGTCACGTGATGTGTTCCTTGCCTCGTCGGATACGCCTGTCGCTGGCGTCGTCGGCAGCGACGTCTCCGGATGTCCGTCGAGGTCGGATCGGCGGGGGCGGCGGGCACATCCGGGAGGACCAGACGCGACGGTACGCCGCCAAGATCGTTTCGTATAGGACAACTTCGGGCGCCGGGCCGGCACGCGGCAAACCGTGTTCCTGACCGGCAATCCGTTCGGTGGCCCCGGTTCCGCCGCGTCGTGCCGTGGCGACGGGTGGTCCGGTCAGGGTCTGGCGTCCGGCGGGGGACGGGTTAAGCTCCATCGATCGAGCCAAGTTACCCGGAGGTAATCATGTCGGAGGAGCCCCGCGTCGCCATCGTCACCGGCGCCGCACGCGGTATCGGTGCGGCCACCGCCCGGCGGCTGGCCGCCGACGGCATGGCCGTCGCCGTGGTCGACATCGAGGAGGCGGCCACCAAGGAGACCGTGGACGCCATCGCGGGCG
This sequence comes from Micromonospora acroterricola, assembly GCF_003172955.1. GTDB lineage: Bacteria > Actinomycetota > Actinomycetes > Mycobacteriales > Micromonosporaceae > Micromonospora > Micromonospora acroterricola. The sequence goes on from NZ_QGKR01000245.1 coordinate 10,006, forward strand.
CCGGCGGCCGCGCGCTCGGCGTCGGCGCCGACGTGTCCGACCGACCCCAGGTCGAGGCCGCCGTGGAGCGGATCGCCGCCGAGTTGGGCGCGCCCACCGTGCTGGTCAACAACGCCGGCGTGCTCCGCGACAACCTGCTGTTCAAGATGAGCAACGCCGACTGGGACACGGTCATGGGGGTGCACCTGCGCGGGGCGTTCCTGTTCAGCCAGGCGGCCCAGAAGCACATGGTGGATCGCCGGTGGGGGCGGATCGTCAACCTCTCCAGCACCTCCGCGCTGGGCAACCGGGGCCAGGCGAACTACGCCGCCGCGAAAGCCGGCCTCCAGGGCTTCACCAAGACGCTCGCCATCGAGCTGGGGCCGTTCGGGGTGACCGTCAACGCGGTCGCGCCCGGCTTCATCGTCACCGACATGACCGCCGCGACCGCCGCGCGGATGAAGGTCGACTTCGAGGACTTCCAGAAGCACGCCGCCGCGCAGATCCCGGTCCGTCGCCCCGGTCGGCCGGAGGACGTGGCCCACACCATCTCGTTCCTCGCCAGCGAGGGGGCCGGGTTCGTCTCCGGTCAGGTCATCTACGTCGCCGGCGGCCCGCGGGACTGACCGGCGCTCCCGGTCGGGGTGCTCCCTGCACGGGGAGCGCCCCGACGTGTTCCGGGGGCCGCCCGGTCAGACCGGGCGGGAGGTCATGCGGGGTCGCGGCGGGTACGCCAGAGCCAGAACAGGCCGAGCACCGGCAGCACCAGCGGGATGTAGCCGTACCCGCTGCCGAACTGCGACCAGACCGTCTCGTCGGGGAAGAGCTCCCTGTCGGCCAGGCTCAGGACGCCGACCGCGACCACCCCGACCAGCTCCAGCGAGCAGCAGGCCAGAGCGACCCGCCGGCCGGTGTGCCCGGCGCGGGCCAGCCCCACCGCGGCCACGATGTAGATGAGCGCGGCCAGCGCGGAGAGCAGGTACGCCACCGGCGCCTCGTCGAACCTGGTGGCGATCTGCAGGCCCGCCCGGCTGGTCGCGGCGATGGCGAAGAGCAGGTAGACCGCGATCAGCAGCCGCCCCGGGCCGGTGTTCGTGGCGCGCCGGGCCGGTCGTGTCTCAACCACCGAGGACCTCCCAGGTCTGCTGCAACCGCACCACCACGACCGGTGCCACCAGGCAGACCGCGCAGACGATCGCCGAACCCCAGCGCGTCGGCTCCATCCGGGCCAGCACCCAGGCCAGCGGCGGCAGGCAGACCAGCGTGACCAGGTAGCCGAAGAAGGCGCCGGGCTCGCCGGGCCGGTCCCCGCCGCCGATCGCGACCAGCGCCAGCACGGTGAGCGCGAGCAGCGCCACTTCCAGTACGGCCAGGCCGACGAACTGCACCCGGTCCGGTGGCCGGTGGCGTACCGCCGCCACCAGCGCCCACACGGCGACGAGCAGCGACAGCACGATCGACACCGTCGCCAGGATCCCGTCCACCGGCGAGTTGGCCGCCGCGCCGGTCATCTGCCCCACCCGGTCGTTGCCTCGGTCACCGGCACAGCCTACTAACCGTCGTAGTACCCGGCGATGCTGCCTCGCTGTCCTCCGCCGCTCGCTGTCGAGCTGACCCACGAACGGGGTGACGCCGCCCGGTGGCACCGTCGACCGTCGCCGGTCGCTCCGCCCTCGGAACGCCGCGAACCCGCTGGTCCCGGTTGGACGACCCGCCGCCAGCACGGCTGGTGGGGCGACTAGCGTGGATCACGCCCGTGGCGTCGCCGCGGGCGAGGGGAAACGGCGGAGGTACACGTGCTGCGGTTCGGCTTGTTCGGCACCGGTCACTGGGCGATCGAGACGCACGGGAAGGCGCTGCACGCACACCCGGACGCGGAACTGGTCGGGGTCTGGGGGCGCAACCCGGAGCGGGCCGCCGCGCTGGCCGAACGGTACGGCGTGCCGGCGTTCGCCGAGGTCGACGCGTTGCTCGAGGTGTGCGAGGCGGTCGCCGTCGCGCTGCCGCCGAACATCCAGGCCGACATCGCGGTCCGGGCGGCCGCCGCCGGCCGGCACCTGTTGCTGGACAAGCCGTTGGCGCTCACCATCGAGGACGCCGACCGGGTGGTCGCCGCCGCCGAGGCGTCCGGGGTCGCCTCCGTGGTCTTCTTCACCCAGCGGTTCCAGCCGAACGTGACCGCGTTCCTGGCCGCGACCGCCGCGGCCGGGGGCTGGCAGCACGGGCGGACCACCGCGTTCAACTCGATCTTCCGCGAGGGCAGCCCGTACGGCGGCTCGCTGTGGCGCCGCGAGCACGGCGCGCTCTGGGACATCGCCCCGCACGCGCTCTCGATCATCCTGCCGGTGCTGGGCCGGGTGACCCAGGTGGCGGCGATGGACGGCCCGAGCGGGATGATCCACCTGCTGCTCACCCACGAGGGCGGCGCCACCAGCAGCGCCTCGCTCTCCCTGGACGCCCCGCAGGAGGCGATGGCCCGCGAGTTCGTGTTCTACGGCGAGAACGGCATCGAGACGGTCCCGTACGGCGAGAACGACCCGGCCACGGCGTTCGGCGTGGCGATCGACCAGCTCGTCGAGCAGGTGCAGGCGGGCACCCGCGACCACCGGTGCGACGTCCGCTTCGGCCGTGAGGTCGTCGCCATCCTCGCCGCCGCCGAAACCGCCCGCGCCGAGTCCCGCACGGTCCCCCTCCCGAAGACACGGACCTCTTGATCACCGAGGCGCGCCGAGTGGGTCGGTCACATCAGGAGACGGTTGTCAGGGCGGCGTTCAGCTCGTCCGGCGACTCGAACTGCTCCACCGGCAACGAGTGCAGCATCTGCAACATCGCCGTGCTGGCGCCGTTCTCCTGCGCCCAGCGGACCAGGTCCTCGCGGGAGACCGGGTAGTCGAGCCCGGCGAGGTACTCCTGCAACTGAACCCCGGTGACGGTCATGCCGGTCGGCTACCCGCTCGTTCCACCCGTACACCAGCAGGCCCGGCGGACGGCGTGTCGGCGCGCGGCGCGCCGACGGTTTGTCGGAGCGACCGCCGGGTAGCCCCGGACATGCTGGTTCAGCGGCTCGGCGCGCCGAGCGACTTCGACCCGTTGTTGGAGCGCGTCCGGGACGCCCGGGTGGTGATGATCGGCGAATCCACCCACGGCAGCTACGACTACTACCGGCTGCGCGAGCAGTTGACTCGCCGGCTGATCGCGGAGTGCGGCTTCTCGTTCGTGGCCGTGGAGGGCGACTGGCCGGACTGCGACCGGGTGCACCGTTCGGTCACCGGCGCGCAGGGCGGTGCGCCCGACCCGCAGACCGCGCTGGAGCGGTTCGAGCGGTGGCCGACCTGGATGTGGGCGAACGCCGAGGTGGCCCGGTTCTGCCGCTGGATGCGGGCGTGGAACCTGGAACGGCCGGAGGATCAACGGGCCGGCTTCCACGGCCTCGACGTGTACAGCCTCTGGGAGTCGATGCAGGCGATCTTCGACTACCTGGGGGAGGAGGATCCGGCCTCGCTGGAGGCGGCGCAGGACGCGTACCGGTGCTTCGAGCCGTACGGCAAACGGGTCGAGGAGTACGGCGCTGCCAGCCGGTTCGTCTCCGCCCGGTGCGAGGAGGAGGTGGTCCGGCTGCTGGCGCGGACCCGGGAGCAGGCGCTCTCCGATGGCCCGGACCGCTTCTCGGCCTGGCAGAACGCGGAGGTGGTGGCCGGCGCGGAGCGTTACTACCGGGCCATGGTGGGCGGCGGCCCGGATTCGTGGAACATCCGCGACACCCACATGCAGGACACCCTGGACCGGCTGCTGGAGCGGTACGGCCCGGACGCGCGGGGGATCGTCTGGGCGCACAACACGCACGTCGGGGACGCGCGGGCCACGGACATGACCGCCGACGGGTTGATCAACATCGGCCAGTTGGCCCGGGAGCGGCACGGTGACGAGGCGGTGGCGCTGATCGGCTTCGGCAGCTACCGGGGTACGGCGATCGCCGCCCCGCGGTGGGGCTCACCGGCCGAGGCGATGGTCGTCCCGCCGGCCCGGGAGGGGTCGGTCGAGCGGCGGCTGCACGAGCTGATGCCGGAGCGGGCGGTGCTGGTCTTCGGTGGCGACGACCAGCCCGGCTGGGTCACCGGCACCGCGGACCACCGGGCGATCGGGGTCGTCTACGACCCGTCCTTCGAGTCCTGGGGGAACTACGTGCCCACCCGACTCGGGGAACGCTACGACGCCTTCATCTGGTGCGACGAGACCACGGCCCTGCACCCGCTTCCGGTCCCGGCCGTGGCGGGCGAGATGGAAACCTACCCGGCCGGCGTCTGACCCTGGCCGGCCGCGCCGGTCACGGAGTTGTGGTGCCGGACGAAGGCCCCGGTTCGGGGCTCAACGGGCACCACAACTCCATGATCGACCGGTTGGAGGTGGGGCTGGGGGTCAGACGTGGGTCGGGGTCTGGTCCGCCAGTTTGGCGCGCAGGCCCTCGCCCTCGATGTCGACGTTCGGCAGGAGGCGGGACAGCCAGCGGGGGAGCCACCAGGCGCGGTCGCCGAGCAGCGACATCACCGCCGGAACGATGGTCATCCGGACCACGAAGGCGTCGATGGCCACACCCACCGCCAGCGCGAAGCCCATCGACTTGATCACCGGGTCCTCCAGGAAGACGAAGCCCCCGAAGACGGAGATCATGATGAGCGCGGCGGCGGTGACCACCCGGGCGCCGTGTCCCATGCCGCTGATCGTGGCCTCCCGGGCGGACTCGCCGTGCACGAAGTCCTCCCGCATCCGGGACACCAGGAACACCTCGTAGTCCATGGCGAGCCCGAACAGGATGCCGATGAGCAGGATCGGCAGGAAGCTGATCAGCGGGCCCGGCGTGTCCAGGCCGACGAGGCTGGCGAGGTGCCCCTGCTGGAAGACCGCCACCGTGATGCCGAACGTGGCGGCGACGGTGAGCAGGAAGCCCAGCGCGGCCTTGACCGGCACCAGCAGCGAGCGGAACACCAGCATCAGCAGCAGCACCGACAGCCCGACGACCAGCAGCAGGTAGACCGGCAGCGCGTCGGAGAGCTTCTCGGAGACGTCGATGCCGATCGCGGTGACACCCGTGAGCAGCACGTCGGCATCGCGGATCCCGCCGACGGAGTCACGGATGTCGTGCACCAGGGTCTCGGTGGCCTCGTCGGTCGGGCCGGTCTTCGGCACGACCCCGAGCAGCGCCGTCCGGCCGTCCGGGCTGAGTTGCGGCGGCGCCACCGCGAGCACGTTGTCGGTGCGCTGGATCAGGGCGGTGACCTGCGGCACGGCAGCCGAGGTGGCCTGCGGCGTGTCGCCGGCGACGACCACCGCGAGCCGGCCGGTGAAGCCCGCCCCGAAGCCCTCGGTGATCAGGTCGTTCGACACCCGGGCGGGCGAGCCGACGGCCGCCGTCGAGGCGTCCGGCAGGGCCAGCCGCATGTCCGGCGTGGGCAGCGCGAGCAGCCCGAGGCCGAGCAGGCCGACCAGGATGACCGGTACCCGGAACCGGGTCACCAGCCGCGCCCAGCGGAAGCCGAAGCCGGACCGGTCCTCGGCCGGCGCGGTGTCGGCGAGCGGCCGGTCGGTGACATCCACGCCGTCGGTCGGCGACTCGTCGGCGGCGACGGAGCGCAGCCGGCGGGGGAGCACCCGGCGCCCGGCGAAGCCGAGCAGTGCGGGCTGGAGGGTGATCGCGACGAGCACCGCGACGGTGACCGTGCCGGCGGCGGCGAGACCCATCACGGTGAGGAACGGGATGTCCACGACGGCCAGGCCAGCCAGGGCGATGACCACGGTGGCGCCCGCGAAGACGACGGCCGAGCCGGCGGTGCCCACGGCCCGGCCGACCGCTTCCTCCGGGGACAGGCCGTCGAGCAGGTTCTGCCGGTGCCGGGAGGTGATGAACAGCGAGTAGTCGATGCCGACCGCGAGACCGAGCATCAGCGCCAGGATCGGCGCGGTGCTGGTCAGCTCGACCACGCTGCTCAGCGCGAACAGGCCGGCCATGCCGACGCCCACGCCGATCAGGGCGTTGAGCATGGTCATCCCGGCGGCCACCAGCGAGCCGAAGGTGAGGACCAGGACGATCGCGGCGACCAGCACGCCGAGTGCCTCGGTCGAGCCGATCTCCGGCTCGCCGCCCAGCACCTCGCCGCCCGGCGCGACCTGCCAACCCTGCGCCTCGGCGGCCGCGCCGACCTGCTCGTACGCGGTGCGCTGCTCGTCGGTCACCTCGTCCCCGCCGGTGGCGAACTGGACCTGGACCAGCGCGTACTGCCCGTCGGGCGAGACCGCGCCGACCTGGAACGGGTCGACCGCGCCGACCACGCCGGGCAGCGCGCTGGCCTGCTGGACGACCTCCTGCACCACGGCACGGCCCTGCGGGCTGGCCAGTTGGCCGTCGCCGGGCGCCTTGACCGCGATGGTGCCGGTGGCGCCGCTGGCCGCGGGGAACTGCTCGGCGAGCAGGTCCAGCGCGCGCTGGCTCTCGGTGCCGGGCATGGTGAAGTTGCTCGCCGTCGGGCCGCGCAGGGTCGCCGCGGCCAGGCCGGCGACGACGAGTACGACGAGCCAGAGCGCGACGACGAGCCGTCGCCGACGCAGCGCGCCCCGGCCGAGCCGGTAGAGCAGGGTGGCCATCAGGATTCCTTGTCCTCGGTCGTGGGTGGTTGGGGCTGGGGGGACTCGACGGGCTCGACGGCCCGCCGGACGAGGGCGAGCAGGGCGGGGCGCAGCTCGTCGTCGGGAACGTCGACGAACTCGGCGCACGCCTCGGAAATGCCGGCGAGCAGCACCAGCGCGGCGATCCGGGCGCCCGGCCGGTCGGAGTGCCCGGCGAAGGCGTCCCGCAGGCGCTCGGAGATCTGCTGGATGTGCGCGAAGGCCGGCTGGGCCAGCAGCTCCGGGAACTCGCCGCGGAGCAGCGCGATCTCCCGCCGGAAGCGCACCGCGAGGTCGACGAAGCCCACGGCGGCGACCTGCTGGGCGGCCCCGCCGGTCAGGCCGGCGAGCCGGTCGTCGAGCTCCTGCAGGACGGCGATGGCCGGGGCCATCAGCTCGGCGAGCAGAGCTTCCTTGTTGGCGAAGTGGTAGAGCACGGTGGCCTTGGAGCAGCCGACCTCGCGGGCGATGTCCTGCAACGAGGTGCCCCGGTAGCCGGTCGCCGCGAACCGTCGCGCCGCCGCGGCGAGGATCTCGCCGTGCGTCTCGGACACCGCTCTGGCCATCACCGGTCCACCTCCCGCAGACCAGCATGCCTGACCGATCGGTCAGACCCTGACCGATCGGTCAGATGAGGGGCGTGGCATTCCCCACACCCCGGCCCGGTTTAACCGGCGTGCTCCGCGTCGTACCTGGTCCGCGCCTCGGAGATGGCCCGGCGGTGCCGCTCGGCCCAGCTGGTCAACGCCACCAGCGACTCGTACAGCTCCAGCGCCATCGGGGTGGCCGTGTACTCGACCTTCGGGGGAACGGTCGGATAGACCGTGCGGTGCAGCAGGCCGTCGCGTTCCAGGTTGCGCAGGGTCAGCGTGAGCATCCGGCGACTGATCCCCTCGATGTGCCGCTCCAGCTCGGTGAAGCGCACCGGCCCGTTCGAGGCGGACACCAGGATGCTGATGCTCCACTTTCCGCCGACCCGGTCGAGCACCTCGCGGACGGTGCACGCCCGAGCCTGTCCGTGGGTGAACGGCACGTTCCCGGGAGCGCAGGTCAGCTCGGCCTCGACCAGCGCGGGCACATCGCTGTTCCTCTGGGACATCACAGTGCCTCCTTCCGCTCCCGCTCATGGTCACAGACGATGGCGTCGGTAACAAACCATGCACCAAGGAGGCGTTCCATGAACCCCGTCGTCGTCCCGTCCCGCTGGCCGGCGCTGCTCGTGCTCTGCGCCGGCAGCCTGATGATCATCCTGGACGGCAGCGTCGTCGCGGTGGCCCTGCCCGCCGTGCAACGCGACCTGGGCTTCACCCCCGCCGGCCTGGCCTGGGTGGTCAACGCTTACCTGGTCGCGTTCGGCGGGCTGCTGCTGCTCGCCGGCCGTCTCGGCGACCTGCTCGGCCGGCGACGCGTCTTCCTGACCGGCATCGCCCTGTTCACCCTGGCCTCGCTGGCCTGCGCGCTGGCCACCGGGCCGGCCCTGCTGGTCGTCGCCCGGTTCGGCCAGGGCGTCGGCGGAGCCCTGGCCGTGGCGGTCAGCCTCGGCATGATCGTCCGGCTCTATCCCGAGCCGGCCGAGCGGGCCCGCGCGATCGCCGTGTTCAGCTTCACCGGGGCGGCCGGCGCCTCGGTCGGCACGGTGGCGGGCGGCCTGCTCACCGAGGCGGCCGGCTGGCGGTCGATCTTCCTGGTCAACCTGCCGATCGGGGCTGCCATCCTGCTCGCCGCCGTCCGCCGGCTCCCCGCCGAGCGGGGCATCGGCCTCCGGGCGGGCCTGGACCTGCCCGGCGCGCTGCTCGCCACCGCCGGACTGATGGCCGCCGTGCTGGGCATCGTGGGAACCGGCGAGCACGGCTGGACCAGCCCGCGGACCCTTGGCGCGACGGCACTCGCGGCGCTGCTGCTCGGCGGGTTCGCCGCCCGGCAGCGCGTGGCGGCCACCCCACTGCTGCCGGCCCGGGTGCTGCGCGTCCCCGGACTGGTCGCGGCGAACGCCGTGCAGTTCCTCATGGTCTCGGCGTACTTCGGTTTCCAGTTCCTGCTCGCCGTGGAGCTGCAACTGGTCCTCGGGCTGGACGCGGCCGCGACCGGCTGGGCCTTCCTGCCCACCCCCGTCGTGATCGCGGTGGTGTCGCTCGGCCTGGCCGGTCGGCTGATCGGCCGGTGGGGCGCCCGGGCCGTGCTGCTGGCCGGGCTCGGCCTGGCGACCGTCGGTTTCCTACTGCTCGCCCGGCTGCCCGCCGACGGCGGCTACCTCGCCGACGTGCTCCCCGCGATGCTGATCTTCGGGGTGGCCGGCGGCCTGACCCTGCCGGCGGTCACCACGCTCGCCATGTCCGGCGCGACCGACACGGACGCCGGGCTCGCCTCGGGGCTGGCCAACACCACCCAGCAGGTCGGCGGCGCGGTCGGGCTGGCCGTGCTGGCCACCCTGGCCGCCACGCGCACCGACGGTCTGCGGGCCGCCGGCTGGGCCGACACGGCCGCGCTGGCAGGCGGCTACCGGATGGCGTTCGCCGTCGCCGCCGCCCTGGTGGTCGCCGCGCTGCTGGTCGCGCTGACCACGCCTGCCTCGTATACACATCT
>NZ_QGKR01000246.1 GCF_003172955.1 Micromonospora acroterricola
GCGTACTCCCGGGTTGGTGGCCGGCGCGGCGGCGGCCGACGGCGCGTCGGCGCCGCTCAGGGTGAGCCGGCGTTCCATCCGCTCCAGACGCTGGAGCAGGCCACCGGTGGAGTCGTCCGCGCCGGGCAGCAGCATCCGGGCGCAGATCAGCTCCAGCAGCAGGCGGGGCGCGGTGGTGCCGCGCATCTCGACCAGGCCGTCGTGGACGATGTCGGCGCAGCGGGACAGCGTGCCCGGGCCGAGCTGCGAGGCCTGGGCGGCCATCCGCTCGATCTGGTCGGCCGGGCCGTCGATGAGGCCCTTCGCGGCGGCGTCCGGCACCTGCTGGAGCACGATCAGGTCGCGCAGCCGCTCCAGCAGGTCCGACGCGAACCGGCGCATGTCGTGCCCGGCCTCGGCCACCCGATCGACGGTGGCGTACGCGGCGGCGGCGTCACCGGCGGCCAGCGCGTCGCACATCTCGTCGATCAGCGCCGAGTCGGTGACCCCGAGCAGCGCGGCGGCTCGGGCGTAGCTGACCCCCTCCGCGCCGGCGCCGGCGATGAGCTGGTCGAGCACGGAGAGACTGTCCCGCATGCTGCCGCCACCGGCACGCACCACCAGCGGAAATGCCGCCGGCTCGACGGTGACCCCCTCCGCCTCGCAGAGCTGCTCCAGATAGGGGCGGACCACCTTCGGCGGAAACAGCCGGAACGGGTAGTGGTGGGTCCGCGAACGGATCGTGCCGAGGACCTTCTCCGGCTCGGTGGTGGCGAAGATGAACTTGACGTACTCCGGGGGCTCCTCGACCAGCTTGAGCAGGGCGTTGAAGCCCTGGGGCGAGACCATGTGCGCCTCGTCGATGATGTAGATCTTGAAGCGGCTGCTGGCCGGCGCGAAGAAGGCACGCTCGCGCAGCTCGCGGGCGTCGTCGACACCGCCGTGGCTGGCCGCGTCGATCTCGATCACGTCGATCGAACCGGCACCGTCGGTGGCCAGTGAGCGGCAGGACTCACACTTGCCGCACGGCTCGGGGGTGGGGCCCTGCTCACAGTTGAGGGAGCGGGCCATGATCCGGGCGCTGGTGGTCTTGCCGCAGCCGCGCGGGCCGGAGAAGAGGTAGGCGTGGTTGAGCCGGCCGCTACGCAGCGCCTGCGACAGCGGCTCGGTGACGTGCTCCTGCCCGATGACCTCGGCGAAGGTACGTGGCCGGTACTTGCGGTAGAGCGCCAGCGTCACTCGTCCCGCCTCCTCTCGACCGAGCCATTCTGCGCCGGTCGGGCGCGGGTGACCACCCACCACCCCGTGACCTGACCCGCAGGTACGGTACCGGCGCTGGGAGACAAAAAGGCCTCCCGTGCACCCGGCAGAGCTCGCTTATCCTTGCTGCCTTCCGGCCCTGGGGAGGTTCACGAGATACCGCCGCACGGGAGGTGACGCCAAGCCTACCCGACCGCTCGTCGATCTTCAGGGGGTGGTGGGGTGGCCAGGTCGGTGGAGGCCTGTATCCTGGCTCGCGGAGGATTCGCCTAGAGGCCTAGGGCGCACGCTTGGAAAGCGTGTTGGGTTTACACCCTCACGAGTTCGAATCTCGTATCCTCCGCTCACTGGAGCAGCACGAACGCCCGGCAGGCTGGCAACAGCCCGCCGGGCGTTCGCTTTTGTTTCCGCTCGTCCTGAGCGGCACCTGGCGGCTCATCCTCGTCGAAGGTGGCGCCTCGGGTCGGTAGAGGCGGGCACCGGAGGGACGACACGAAGACGCCAGGGCCGGCGGACGGGCCGGCCCTGGCGTCAGTCGGTGCGGGTCAGAACCTGCCCTCGGCCACGTCCGCGAGGGTCACGCGGGTCACCGTGTAGTTGACGGTCACGCCCACGCTGTCGGAGACGTACTTGATCAGCAGGCCGGTGTCGGCGTTGATGGTCAGGCTGTCAGTGCCGCCGCCGCTGATCAGCGCGCCGGCGGCGAGGGTGATCACCGGCTGGCCGTCGAGGGTGCCCTGCGTGACCGTGACCTCGGGCATCTGCCCCAGCAGCCGCACCACCCCGGCGCGGACGGTCGGGCTGCCGGCGCCCGCCTTCAGCGCGTCCATCGAGTTCTCCCAGACCCAGTTGTCGGTCCGGTTGCCCACGGTGGACGCGTCCTGGCCGGTGGCCTTGAGTTTCGCGGCGATGTCGGCATCGATCGAGGGCTTGGCGCCGGGCGCCTCGAGAGTCGGCGCGGTCTTCGGGTCCGTCACGTACGCGAGCGCCATCCTCCTGCGGGCCTCGTTCAGGTCGCCCTTGGCCGCGTACTCCGCCGCCGCGACCGCCTTCTTCCTCCCGGCCTCGTCCTCGCCGCCCCTCGCGTGCTTCCCCTTCACCTGCGCAGGGAGGGCACCTCGCGTCTTGGCGAAGTAGAGGTCGCCGTTGTCGGCGAACAGGTCCCAGACAGCGACCTTGAGGCCGTCCGTGTAAACCTGGTCGCGCAGCACGAGCGTCGCGTCGCCCTCGGGCTGCGGGGCGGTGGTCAGATAGCCGACCAGCTTCACCAGCGGGGCGTTCTCGGTGGTCACGCTGCTGGTCGCCGCCGGCTTCGGGGCGGCGAGGTTGGGCGCCGGGGCCTGGGTGCCGGTGCCGGTGGTGACCACGGCGACCGCCGCGATCGCGGCGGCGAAGGTGGTGCCGGCGGTCGCGCGCCACGCCAGCCGGCGGTGCCGCAGCTTCCGTCCGCGGCTCTCGATCTGGTCGAGGTCGGGTGCGTACGGCCGGTCTCCGGCGATGCCCTGCAGTGCCGTGCTCAGACGTGCCTCGGTGTCGTACGACATGGTCAGATTTCTCCTCGGTTCAGTACGGACTTGAGCTTGATCAACGCCCGGCTCGTCTGGCTCTTGACGGTGCCCTCGCTGCACCCGAGGGCCGCTGCGGTCTCCCGCTCGCTGAGCCCCTCGAGAAACCGCAGGACGATGGTCGCCCGCTGCCGCGCGGGCAGCGACTGCAACGCCTGGAGCAGCTCGTCGCGGTTCACCACCTCGTCGGAGATGTCCCCGACCCCGACGGTGGTGTCGGCCGCGTCGGCGTCGGGATGCACGGTGGTGTTCCGGTTCCGGCGCCAGCTGCGCCGCGACTCGTTGATCAGGATGCGTCGCACGTACGCGGACGGGCTGTCGGCCCGCTGGACCTTGCGCCAATGGCTGTACGCCTTCGCCAGGGCCTCCTGGACAAGGTCGTCGGCCAGGTACCAGTCCCCGCACAGCAGGTACGCCGTGCGGTGCAACGAGGCGGCGATCCCCTGGACGAAAACCCGAAAATCGTGCTCCGCGCCGCTCGCCGTCCCGGCCGGTGGGTGCTTCATCACGGTCGTCACATGGGGGAAGACCCCCTTGCGGGCGCCGACGTTGTCAAGGGAACCGGATCTTTTTCGGGCTCGGCACGTCTGGCACTCTCAGCGAACCACGCCCGGCGCTCGGACCGGCCCCTCAGGGAGTCGGTCCGATGTCGTTCCGGGCGGCTCTCGCCTCCGCAGGCACGCGGAGCCATGAGTTCAAGGTTCGTCCAAGGTTTCGACAAGGCGGCACCTCCAAGCTGAGCCAATCGGCGCCCACCGAGGGGCCGGAGCAGGCGAAGCAGAGGAGTGCGACGGACATGACACGGACCCTTGCCAGGCGGGTACTGCTGCCGCTGACAGCCGCGCTGACCGCGATCCTGATGACCACTAACCCGGCGGCCGCCGCGGGCAACGACGACTACACGGTCTACACCGACCCTTCCTGGCATGGCGGCGCGGTCGACTTCATCGACTACGGCCCGGGTGCGGCCGGCGGCGGCAACAACGACGACTACCTGGTGATCCGCGACATCGCCGCGGACGGCCACGGGGTGCAGGTCTGGGCGTGGCTGCACGGGAAGTACCTCGGCACGAGGTACAACGGCGGCGGCGCGTGGAGTTCGGTGATCTACGACCCGTACACCATCTTCCCGAACAACGTCGCGAAGGGTGAGGTCATCGGGCTGAAGATCTGCCTGGTCAACGGGCAGGACAACCTGATCCAGGCGAGTTGCTCGAGCCTGGAGTGGCCCAGCATCGACGGCTGACGCAGGGGTCGAGGTGGCCGGCGCTCTTCGGAGGCACGTCAGCAACTCCGAGGGCGCCGGCTCTGCGACCACCGCCGGATCCTGTGTTCTCATCGACGTCGTGGCAGCGACGGCATGGGAGTGGGACGAGACGTTGTACGCGGGCAGCGCGAGCCACTACAGCGTCGGCCGCATGCCCTACCCGCCCCGGCTCGCCGAGGCGGTCGGGGAGGCACTCGGCCTCGACGGCACCGGCCGGCTGCTGGACGTCGGCTGCGGGCCCGGATCATTGACGCTCCTGCTCGCGCCCCTGTTCGAGACGGCGGTGGGTGTCGACGCCGACCAGGGCATGCTCGACGAGGCACGGCGCAGGGCGGGCGAGGCCGGGCTCACCACCGTCGAGTGGCGGCACCTGCGCGCCGAGGCCCTGCCGGCCGACCTGGGCACGTTCCGGGTGGCCACGTTCGCCCAGTCGTTCCACTGGATGGATCGCCCCCTCGTGGCCCGTCGCGTCCGCGACATGCTCGCGCCGGGCGGGGCGTGGGTCCACGTCGGCGCCAACACCCATCAGGGCGTGGCCGACGACGAGACGCTGCCGTACCCCCGGCCGCCGTGGCGGCAGATCGACGACCTGGTCGCCAGCTACCTGGGGCCGGTCCGCCGGGCCGGTCAGGGGTGGCTGCCCGCCGGCACACCCGGCGGGCAGGAGGAAATCATGCGGCAGGCCGGCTTCACCGGCCCCACCCGGATCGAGGTCGACGGGGGAACGCTGGTGGAGCGCCCCGTGGCCGAGATCGTCTCGGCGGTGTTCTCCCTGTCCAGCTCGGCACCACACCTGTTCGCCGACCGGCTCCCCGCCTTCGAGGCGGACCTGCGCCGCCTCCTGTCCGAAGCGGCACGCGATGGCCGTTTCGCAGAGCGGAGACGAGAGGTGGCCGTCGCCATCTGGCGCCCCTGACCACCCCGTCACCCGCGAGCGCGTGCCCAGGCGAGGAAACGCTCGGCCAGCCGCGCCGGATCCAGACCGGTGAGCTGTTCGCCGGCCTCGGCCTGGAGCGTCGCCAGGTAGACCAGCAGCGCCAACCGGTCGTGCCGGTACTCGGCGAGCAGGCGCAACTTCGCCGCCGAGCAGGGCCAGGCGATGCCACACGCCTGGCAACGCCAGGTCGGGCGGCTGGGTAGATGGGGTAGCGAAGGGCGGCCCCTCATCCGACCGCCACAGGGCCGCGCCGGACCGGCCGGCGGGTGGTAGTCGGAGGTGTTGGGGCGCCCATCCAGTGCACTCCCTCAACCAGGACATACAGCGACCGCCGCGCTATCGCGTCGCCCTTCGAGTCCAGCTCGTACGCGTCGATCCAGAGCCATCCGTGGTACGTCGGCCAGTCGAGGACCCGAATCACGCGGACCACGATCGGCCGGACGTACTGCGGGCTTGCGGCCCGGGTCAAGCGCAGAAGGTCGCCCGACCTCATCTGCGGTTCCGGCTTGTCCAGCACGTACGCCCCTCCTCACTCGGAGGGGCCGCCCCTGAGTGCTCCCCAGGAGGCGGCCCCGGCACGAGCGCGTCCGCCGGGGTTCGGTCCCTACCGGCCGCGCCGTCTACAAGCACCCTGCGAAGCGTGATGAGACACCAACAGCCCGTAGAAGATATGGTCCCTAGACATTCCGAACATCCGACGGGAGACGCCATGAACGACGCCCTACGCGCCGCCCTTGGCGACACCGGGCACACAATCGAGTCACTCGCGGAGCAGGTCGGGGTTGATCCGAAGACTGTCGCGCGATGGCTGAACGAGGACCGCATTCCTCATCCCCGACACCGGGAGTTGGCGGCAGGTGCTCTCCGGCGGCCCATCGGGGACATATGGCCGGACACCGCGAGACGTCGGGACCTCATCTGGTTCCGACCCTGGCAGGAGATCGAGCGGGAGGCTGTCGCGCTGCGGTCGTATCAGTCGGTCGTGCTGCCAGGTCTACTCCAGACGGAGGCCTATGCCCGAGCCGTGCTCGCCGGCTCCGACGTCATCGCCCGGGGGGACGTCGAGCGACACCTGGCCTCTCGGCTCGCGCGGCAAAGCATCCTGTCGCGCGACGACCCGCCGCGCTTCACCGCCGTGGTGGACGAAGCCGTGTTGCGGCGGCCGGTCGGCGGGCGGGCGACGATGCGTGGGCAGCTTCAGGCACTTCTCGTCGCGTGCGAGGCCCCACACGTCCGCATGCACATCGTGCCGTCGTCGGTCGGTGCGTACGCTGGGCTGAACGGTCCGTTCGTGATCGCAGTGGGCCCGGAGCACCGAATCGCCGGCTACCTCGACAATCAGCTTCAGGGGCAGGTTGTCACCGACTCCGAAGACGTCGCGGCAATACTGACGGCGTGGGAGAACGTGCGCGGCGAGGCGTTGTCCCACTGGCAATCGGTCGACCTACTCACGGAGGTGGCAAAGACATGGGACTGACCGGCGCGCGGTGGCGCAAGAGCAGCCGCAGCAGCGGCAACGGCGGCGACTGTGTCGAGGTTGCGGACAACCTGCCCGGCGTCGTCGCCGTGCGTGACTCGAAGAACCCTTCCGGACCGGCGCTGACCTTCACTCCGGCTGCCTGGCGCACGTTCGTCGGCCAAGTTGCCGAGCGCGCCTGACCGACCAGAGAAGCGCGAGAGCATCAGTCCGACCCCGAGGCCTGCGCTTCGCACCAGCCAGGCTCAGCAAGGCGGAGTGCGGCCGGTCGACCTACTCACGGAGGTGGCGGAGACATGGAGCTGAACGGCGCGCGGTGGCGCAAGAGCAGCCGCAGCAGCGGCAACGGCGGCAACTGTGTCGAGGTCGCCGACAACCTGCCCGGCCTGGTGGCCGTGCGGGACTCCAAGGACCCGGCCGGGCCGGCGCTCGTCTTCGCGCCGGCGGCCTGGCGCGCGTTCGTCACCCAGCTCGCTCCGCGGGCCTGACCGGTACCGGCCCGTCCGGTCCGATCGGCGGAGCGGGCGGGGCCCGGAGGGACCAGAGGGCCAGGGGTACGGCGGCGAGCGCGGCGGTCAGCAGGATCAGGCGGTGGTCGACGAGTTCGAGCAGACTCGCGCCGGCCAGCAGGGCCAGGGTGGACGGGCCGAAGGTCAGCGTGTTGACCGTGGACGCCACCCGGCCGACCAGCTCGCCCGGCGTCTCCCGCTGAACCGCCGTCCAGACGGTGACCAGCACCAGTGGCACGCCGAGCCCCACCGCCAGCCCTCCGGCGACCACCAGTCCGACCGAGGTCGCGGCCCGCAGGGTCAGCCCGACGGCGAAGACCGCGACGGCCCCGGCCACCACCCGCCGGTCACCGAATCGGCGCAGCAGTGATCCGGCGGCCAGGCCGCCGACGAGGGACCCGACGCCCTGCACGGTGGCGAGCACGCCGTTGAACTCGGGCGGCCGCCCCAGGCCGGCGTCGACCACGGCGTACGCGACGGCGCCGTTGAGCCCCATCAGCACCATCGTCAGCGCGGCGCAGCCGACGATGTGCCGCAGCGCACGATGCCGGCGCAGATGTCCCCACCCGTCGGCGAGCTGCCGCGTCCAGCGATCGGGCGGACCGGGCGTTTGCTCCCGGACCCGCAGTGACCAGAAGACGATGCCGGCCAGCACGAAGGTGACCACGTCCAGCAGCACCACGGGGTGCGCGCCGTACGCGGCGAACAGGCCGGCCCCGGCCAGCGGGGCGAGCAGCTTCATCCCCTCGTTGATCGTGGTCCGGAGCCCGTTGAAGTCGCCGAGCAGCTGACCGGGAACGACCGCCGGCACCAACGCCGCCTCGGCCGCGTCGATCAGCACGAAACTGATCCCGTACGCGGTCATCACCGCGAAGATCAACCACACCCGGGCCGCCGAGTCGACCAGCAGCAGCACCGGCAGCAGCCCGGCCATCGCCGCGTGCAGGACGATCAGCAGCGGCCGGCGGCGGAACCGGTCGGCGAGCAACCCGAGCAGCGGCCCGACCAGCGTGGGCGCCCACACCCCCAGGGTCACCAGGGCGGCGAGACTGCTCGACCCGCTCAGCTCCTTCACCCAGATGCCGGCCACCAGCAGCATCGCCGCGG
The DNA here is from genome assembly GCF_003172955.1 of Micromonospora acroterricola. GTDB lineage: Bacteria > Actinomycetota > Actinomycetes > Mycobacteriales > Micromonosporaceae > Micromonospora > Micromonospora acroterricola. The sequence goes on from NZ_QGKR01000246.1 coordinate 8,102, forward strand.
TGCCGAAGCCGGACACCAGCACCCCGCCGAGATAGCGGCCGGCGTCGCGGTCGCTCAGCACCCTGGCCGTACCCCAGCTCATCGCACCTCCCCGCCAGCGGCCGATTCTGCCGGAGTGGTGGCCGCGACGGGAACCAAGACGAGCGCCGCCGGAAACCGAATTGCTCTGTGGATTCCGCGAAGCGGGCATCGACATCGACCACAACTGGATCGGGTCATCCGATGCCTTAGGGTTGGCTACGGACGGCTGGAAGCACCGCTTGCGCGCGGGAGGGGGTCGCATTGGCAGCCCGCAGGACCGTGATGGCGGGGATTGTCGGCGCGCTGATGCTGGCCTTCGGGTTCGGTGCCGTCATTGCCGGGCTCGTGTCGTTGCTGGGCGGTCTACTCAGCTCCGACAGCGGACCGGCCACATGCGATGGAGAGGTCATGCGTCCCAGCGACTGGTGCAACATCGTCCGGGACGGGCGGGGTGAGCTGGTCAGCTACGAGGAAATGGTGCGACGCAAGGAAAGCGGCCCAGGGGATGGGTTGATCATCGGCGGCACCTTCCTCGGCGGAGGAACGCTGCTGCTGCTCGGCGGTCGGTGGCTTTTCCGCCGCGCCGAAGCGTGACGGGACCCGGCGGGCGAGCTTGGCGGGCGGGTCGCGAACCGCCGCAGCCCGTCGTACACATGTTCTATCCACAGGCTGTGGACGGCGGAGGGTTCAATGGGTTACCAGCTCAGCGCGGTGGTCGCGGACGCGGACCTGCTCCGCGAGCACACCGCCGAGCTGGATCACGCGGTCCTCGGCGAGCTGCGCCAGGACTTCGCGCTGCTGCCGGTCACCCCGCAGTTGGTGGTCGAGCTGACCGGCTCGCTGCCGGATTTCGCGGTGGACGGCCGGAGCGCGGAACGGCCGTTCAGCCTGGTCCTGTCGCCGGCACTGGTCGAGCTGCTGGCCCGCTGGTCACGGTCGGGGCCGGTCGCGTACCTGGAGGCGGAGTTCGCGGGCGGCGCCGGCTACCAGTCGGCGGCGGTGTGGCTGGGTGGCGCGCTGTCCTGGGGTCCACGGTTCGACGACGTGCTCGACGCTCCGCGCGCGGAGTGGCCGATCAACATGGCGCTGACCCGGCTCGGTGTCGAGCGGGGCACGTGGATCGACCCGTTCGCCGAGCTGGGGTTGCACCTGGAGCGGAACACCGACGGGTGGCTGGCACACGGTCGGCGTCGGCTCAGCGCCGACTACTGGGATGAGCTGGTCGAACAGTGGGAAAACCAGTAAATCCGTCGACTGGCAGCAACCTGAACGCCCCGGCCCCGTTGGGGACTGGGGGATTCCATGAAATTGCGACAATTTGCTTTTATCGCCGCGCTGCTGACGGCTGCCTCGATTGCCGGGAGCGGTGTCGCGCCACCCGGGCCGATCCCGGACGGCCGGCCCGCCGGCAGCGTGGAGATCATCGACCTGAACGGTCTGCGCAACATCGAGTTCGGTGACACCGAGGACGAGCTGACCCGCCGGGGCATCCTGCGTACCGACCTGGACGCCTGCGGGCCGACGCTCGCCGGCCACGACACGGTCAGCCCGGTCTTCGCCGAGGACAGACTGGTGCTGCTCTGGGTTGGCGACCCGATGCGCACGCCAGAGGGCATCACGGCAGGCTCGCCCGTCGACCAGGTCTGGTCCCGGTATCCGTCGGTGACCCGACTCCGCGCTCCACACGGGACGTACCGGCTCGACGGGCTGCTCGCGCGCAGCGGCGACCGCGCGTACCTCTTCCTGCACGACGGGCGCACGGTCCGCAAGACCATCGCGGGGTACGCCGACTGGGCGCGCCGTCTCTTCGACGAGGGCGCCGACCCCTGCTGAGCCCGGACACGGGGCGTGAGCGGCCGGGTGGCCTTGTGTCCGTCCCGGGTGGACGGTAGAGACGACGCATGCATCGGGTAACCACCGTCGTCCTGTCGGTGACCTGTGTGGCGCTGCTCGGCGTCGCCACGAACGTCGCCACCGGGGCGCTGCCCGAGCGCTGGGCGCCGTACCTGTGGTTGGCCTGGCCCCTGCTCTTCCTGCTGGTCCTGGCGCTCGTCGCGGTGGAGGTGACCCGATCGCGGGAGCCGCAGCAGATCGGTGCCGCCGCCGCGGCGCGGGCCCGCCGCGTGCTGTTGGAACGGGTCCGCCGCTACTGGGTGACCAGCGTGCTGGAACGGTCCCTGCACGAGGAGGCCCGCATCGAGCTGGGCATCGCGGCCACTGCCGACGACCGCCGCCACCCGTGGGCGTTGCAGGCCACCCACCGGGACGGCTTCGCCGCCACCCTCGATGACCGGACGTCGATGTCCACCGGATGGCCCACCCGGACGAGATCGCCGACGCCGCGCTCTTCCTTGCCAGCGACCAGAGCAGCTACATGACCGGCGACGAGCTGTGAACGAGGACGCCCGGCCGATCCTCGCGGATCGACCGGGCGTTTTCGCTGTTCACTGGCGGTGGCGGCGGGATTTGAACCCGCGGAGGGCGTTAACCCTCACACGCTTTCGAGGCGTGCTCCTTAGGCCACTCGGACACGCCACCGCCGACGAGGGTACAGGACCACCGGTTGGGACGCCGAACCGGTATCACCCGCGGCGGCCTGGCAGGATCTTTGCCATGAGTACGCACATCGGCGCGAAGCCGGGCGAGATCGCCGAGCGGGTCCTGATGCCGGGCGACCCCCTGCGGGCCAAGTGGATCGCGGAGACCTACCTCGAGGGCGCCACCTGCTACTCGACGGTTCGGGGCATGCTGGGCTTCACCGGCCGCTGGAACGGCGTCGAGGTCTCCGTCCAGGGCTCCGGCATGGGCATGCCGTCCGCCTCCATCTACGCCCACGAGCTGATCAACGAGTACGGCGTGAAGACGCTGATCCGGGTCGGCTCCTGCGGCGCCCTCAGCACCGATCTCCAACTGCGTGACGTGGTCGCCGCGATCGGGTCGTCCACCGACTCGAACATGAACCGGATGCGCTTCGACGGCCTGATCGACTACGCCCCGGTGGCGGACTTCGGGCTGCTGCGGACCTCGGTCGAGGTGGCCGAGCGGCGCGGCATCACCATGCACGTCGGGCCGATCCTGGCCGCGGACGCCTTCTACACCGACCGGCCGGACCTCTACGACACCCTCGCCGACTACGGCGTGCTGGCGGTGGAGATGGAGTCGGCGGCGCTCTACACGATCGCCGCCCGGTTCAAGGCCCGCGCGTTGACCGTGCTGACCGTCAGCGACCACATCAAGACCGGCGAGAAGACCACCTCGGAGGAGCGCGAGCAGACCTTCAGCCAGATGGTGGAGATCGCCCTGGACACCATCGTCGCCTGACCTCTCGTCGTATCCCGCCGCCCGCCCCGTCGTCCGTCCGGACGGCGGGGCGGTATGCTGTCGGGGCCGGGCAGGGTGCCGCTCGACCCGGCGACGCTGCGGCCCGCTCCGTGGACCGAGGCCGCCCGGGCGGTGGCCGCCACCCTGCTCGGCCCCACCGCCTGACGCGCTCCGGCAACGCCTTCGGGTGCGTCCGCTGTCGCCGGAGCAACAACAGACACACCCGAAGGAGGGCCGGCGAGCCCCGGCGCCGAGGCTCAGCCCAGCGCCTCGGTGGGAGCGAGCCGGGCGGCGCGGACGGCCGGGTAGAGGCCGGCCAGACCGCCGATCATCAGGGTCGCCCCGACGCCGCCGGCCATCGCCCAGAGCGGCACCACGGTCGGCCACTGCCGCCAGAGGGCGTAGCCGGCGGTGACCAGGATGCCGAGCAGCACCCCGCCCGCCCCGCCGAGCGCCGAGAGCAGCAGCGACTCGGCCAGGAACTGGATCCGGACCTGCCCCCGGGTGGCGCCCAGTGAGCGCCGCAAGCCGATCTCGGCCCGCCGTTCCAGCACCGAGATGACCATCGTGTTGGCCACTCCGACCCCGCCGACCAGTAGCGCCACCGCGCCCAACCCGAGCAGCAGCCCGGTGAACGCCTCGTCGGTGGCGGCCGCGGCGGCCAGCGCGTCCGAGGGCCGGGAGACCTGCACCTCGTTCGGCGACTCCGGGTTGGCGGTCGCGCCGAGCACCCCCCGGACCGCCTCCACCGAGGCCTCCCGCGACCGGGTGTAGACCGTGGTCGGGTGCCCGTCGAAGCCGAGGTACGTCGCCGCTGCGGGCCAGCCGACCAACGCCGAGCTGTCCAGCTCCGGGGCGAGCGGGGCCGGGGCGAGGATGCCGACCACGCTGAACCAGCGCCCGCCCAGGTAGACCTGCGCGTCCGGTCCGGCCGCGCCGAACCCCAGCCGTCGGGCGGCGGCGTCGCCGAGCACCACGGCCGGATAGCGCTCGGTGGCCTCGTTCAGCCAGGTGCCGCTGCGTACCGTCGCGCCGACCGTGCCGAGCAGCCCGAGCTGGGCGGCCCGGGTGGCGATGCCGCCCGTCTCACCGGACGGTATGCGATCGCTGCGGTAGACCGGGGTGTCCGGAAGCTGGCCGGTGGCGGCCACGCCGGTCACCGGCCCGATCCGGTCGATCATGGCCACCGACTCCACCGGCAGCTTCGCCTGGTCACCGAAGAGGGTGTTCCCGGGCGCCACGGTCAGCAGGTTCGTGCCGAGCCGGTCCAGGGTGCGGTCCAGGTCGGCCCGGGACGACGACGAGATGCCGACGACCGCGACCATCGCCGCGATGCCGATCGCGATGCCCAGCGCGGAGAGGAACGCGCGCAGCGGCCGGGTGCGCAGCCCCACCCCGCCGACCCGGAACACGTCGGCCGGGCCCAGCCGGGCCGGCGTCAGCCGTGGCCGCGCGTCCACCGGCACCGGCCGCAGGTGGGTCTCGGCGGCCATCAGCGCACCTCCTCGACGAACGGGGCGGCGGCCGGGTCGGCCACCACCCGGCCGTCGCGCATCCGCACCTGCCGGGGCAGCCCGTCGGCGATCTCCCGGTCATGGGTGATCACCAGGACCGTGGTGCCGGCCGCGTGCAGGTCACGCAGCAGGGCGAGCACCGCGGCGCCGGCGACCGAGTCGAGGTTGCCGGTCGGCTCGTCGGCGAGCAGCACCGCCGGCTCGCCGACCACCGCCCGGGCCACCGCGACCCGCTGCCGCTCACCGCCGGAGAGCTCGTGCGGTCGGTGGGTCAGCCGGTGGCCCAACCCGACCCGGTCCAGCGCCGCCTCCGCGCGCCGCCGCCGCTCCCTTCGCGGTACGCCCGCGTAGAGCAGCCCGTCGGCCACGTTGTCCAGCACCGGCGTGCCGGCGGCCAGGTGGAACTGCTGGAAGACGAAGCCGATCCGGCGGGCCCGCAGCGCGGAGAGCTGCCGGTCCGGCAGGGTCGCCACGTCGTGCCCGTCGATCCGTACCCGGCCGGCGGTGGGGCGGTCCAGGGTGCCGATCAGGTGCAGCATCGTCGACTTGCCGGAACCGGACGGACCGACGATCGCCGCCAGCTCGCCGTACCCGATCCGCAGCGAGACCTCGCGCAGCGCGGCCACCCCGCCCGGGTACGTCCGGCTCACCCCGTCCAGCACCACCGCGTCACCGGTCACGCCGGCACCCCCACCGTCATGCCCTCGGTGATGTCCGGGCCGCTGACCTCGACGCGACCGGCGGCGAAGAGCCCGGTGGTCACCGCGACGATCCGGCTCCGGCCACCGTCGACCACCTCGACCCCGTATCCGCCCTCGGCGAGCGCGAGCAGCGCCGCCACCGGCACGGTGAGCACGTCGGGGCGTTCGGCGGCGGTGAAGGTGACCTCGACGCTCGCCTGGTCGTACCCGGCGAGCGTCGCCGGGTCGGTCACCGAGACGGTCACCTCGATCTTCGTCTCGGCCTCGGCGGACTGCCCGGTCGCGCCGGTCGAGCCGGCCTCGATCACCGTCTGCACCGACTCGACGTTGCCGGCCACCGGGTCGCCGTCCGGCAGGGCGACGCTCACCGCGCCGCCCTCCTTCGCCAGCCGCTGGTCGTCCACGTCCAGCTCGACGGTGACCAGCCGGCTGGTGCCGGTGTACGCGAGCACCGCCTGGCCCGGCTGCGCCGCGTCCCCGGTCGCCGCCTGGTGGCTCTCCACCCGCACCGCGCCGTCGGCGTAGACGATCCGGCCCGGCTCGACCCGGCCCGTCTCGGGCAGCCCGAGATCCTCCTGCCACTCCCGGACGGCGTCGGCGGTGCTGCCGGTGTACTCGTCGTCGACGGTGAAGCCGTCGTGGCCGAGCGCCCGCAGGTTCCGCTCGAACTGCGTGACGTCCGCCCCCTCGACGCCCGGTTCGAGCACCCGGTACGCCGGCAGCGATCCGTAGAGCAGCAGCACCGGGTCGTTGTCCACCGCGTACAGCCGGCCGCCCCGCTTCACCACCGTGCCCGTCTCCGGCACCGCGGTGATCGTCCCGCCGAGCCGGGAGGTGGCGGTTCGGGTGCTGCCGTAGCCCAGCTCCCCGTCCACGCGCTGGGCGTCGGTCAGCGTCTGCCGGGTGACCGTGGCGGTGCCCGGCGGGGTGGTGCCGGCGGCTGCCGTACCCCGGTCGGTGCCGCCGAAGCCGACCGCGGCCGCGACGCCGGCCGCTGCCGCGACCACGACGGCGACGGTCAGCGCGACGGTCCGGAGCCGAAGGCGGCGAGCCCTCACCGGGTGGCCCCGGCGATCTTCGGCGCGTACTGCCGGCACTTCTCCATCGCGGCCTTCACCTTCGGGTCCTTGATGTTCATCTGGTCGAGCCGCAGCTCGATCCCACCGTCCGCCGACGGGTCCGGGAACTCCGGCACGCCGTTCTCCCGCATGCAGACGGCGAGCTTGCGCAGCCGCTCCACCTGCTCCGGGTCGAGCTTGAGCTTCTCCCCACCGTTGGGCAGGTACTGGCGGCACTTCTCCATCGCCGCCTGCACCTTCTGCGGGTCGGTGTCCTTGCCGAACCGGAACTTCCGACCGCCGCCCGGCTCCGGATCCGGCACCTCCACCCCGTTCTCCCGCATGCACTCGCTGAACTTGAGCTGCCGTTCGTCGTCGCTGAGCTGTGCCACCGGGCTGGCGGACGCGGGTTGCGCCCCGCCACCGCCAGCGGTCGCCACCGCCGGTTCGTCGCTCGGTGCGCCGCAGCCGGCGACGGCCAGCGCGAGCAGCAGCGGCAGCGCGAACAGTCCTCGTCGCATCGCACGCTTCCTCTCCCGGGCCCGGCGGGACCGCCGGGCACTGTGATCCGCCCGACGGAACCCGCCGGCCGGGACGCCCGACGGAACCCGCCCGGCGTCCCGGTCAGTCCACGACAAGGGGCGTATCCCGGGCGTAACCGCCGACGTTTACGGCGGCGTTATCCGGGCCCGGGGCACTATGGGCGGGTGAGGGTGCTGGTGGTCGAGGACGAGAGCCTGCTCGCCGAGAGCATCGCCGAGTGGTTGCGCCGCGAGGCGTTCGCGGTGGACGTCGCGTACGACGGCGACGCGGCGCTGGAACGGCTCGGCGTCAACGACTACGACGTGGTCGTCCTGGACCGGGACCTGCCGGTGGTGCACGGCGACGAGGTGTGCCGGGCGATCGTGGACAGCGGCGGGGAGACCCGGGTGCTGATGCTCACCGCGGCGGCGGCCGTGCGGGAGCGCGTCGCCGGCCTGGCGCTCGGCGCCGACGACTACCTGACCAAGCCGTTCGCCCTGGTGGAACTCTCCGCCCGGGTGCACGCGCTGAGCCGGCGGACCCGCCGGGCCGCGCCGCCCACCCTGACCCGGGCCGGCATCCTGGTCGACCCGGCCCGTCGCGAGGTGCACCGCGACGGCCGGTACGTGCCGCTGTCCCGCAAGGAGTTCGCCGTGCTGGTCGAGCTTCTGCGCGGCGACGGCGCGGTGGTCTCCGCGGAGGAACTGCTGGAGCGGGCCTGGGACGAGCACATCGACCCGTTCACCAACGTGGTCCGGGTCACCGTCATGAAGCTGCGTCGCAAGCTGGGCGAACCACCGGTGGTCGAGACCGTGCCGGGTGTGGGATACCGGATACCGTGAAGCGCTTCTCCCTCCGGGCCCGGCTCACCCTGATCTACGGCGGCCTCTTCCTGATCGCCGGGCTGGTCCTGCTCGCGGTCACCTACGTGCTCGTCGAGCAGCGGACGGTACCGCCATTCGGGGTGGCGCTGCGTGACGCCAAGCCGATCTTCCCGGACGTGGGGACGAAGCTCTCCGGCAACCAGGCCGAGCAGCTGCGCCTCATCGTCAACAAGGCCCAGGACGACGCCCGGGACCAGACGCTCTACTCCCTGCTCACCCAGGGCGGGATCGCGTTGGGCCTGGTCTCCGTGGTGGCCATCGCCTTCGGCTGGCTGATCGCCGGCCGGGCGTTGCAACCGCTGCACCAGATCACCGGAACGGCCCGGCGGATCGCGGTGGGCGGCCGCGGCCTGCACGAACGGATCTCACTCGCCGGCCCGCCCGACGAGGTACGCGAGCTGGCCGACACCTTCGACGAGATGCTGGAACGGCTGGACCGCTCCTTCGACGGGCAGCGCCGCTTCGTCGCGAACGCCTCACACGAGCTGCGTACGCCGTTGGCGCTGAACCGGTCGCTCATCGAGCTGGCGGTCACCCGGCCCGGCGCCTCCGAGGACGTACGCCGGCTGGGCGAGTCGCTGCTGGCGGTGAACGAGCGGCACGAACGGCTGATCGACGGGCTGCTCACCCTGGCCGACTCGGAGAACGAGCTGACCGCCCGGTCCCGGGTGGACCTGGCCGACCTGGCCGACCACGTGCTCGACCAGGCCGGCGTGGGTGCGGGCGGGCCGACGGTGACCCGGGAGTTGGCGCCCGCCATGGTCCACGGCGACCCGGTGCTGCTGGAACGGCTCACCACCAACCTGGTGGAGAACGCGCTGCGGCACAACCTGTCGTCCGACGGCTGGGTCGGGGTGAGCACCGGGCTGCGGGACGGCCGCGCGACGCTGACCGTGCGGAACACCGGCCCGGTGGTGCCCGGCTACGACGTCGAGGCCATCTTCGAGCCGTTCCGCCGGCTCTCCGGCGAGCGGGTCGGCGGCGGGCGCGGGTTCGGCCTGGGGCTCTCCATCGTCCGGGCGGTGGCCCGGGCGCACAGCGGCACGGTGACCGCCCGACCGCGCGACGGCGGCGGGCTCGAGGTCACGGTCAGCCTGCCCCCGTCCTGAACCGGCTCCGCGCCGGCGGAACACGCCGACCGTGGCGGGGTGGTGCGCCTGCCTCCCGGGTCAGCGGAAGAAGGCTCGCAGGACGGCCGCGTTCTCAGGCTCCAGCACCCCGCCGTACACCTCCGGGCGGTGGTTGAGTCGGCGGTCGCGCAGCACGTCCCAGAGTGATCCGGCCGCGCCGGTCTTCGGCTCCCAGGCGCCGAAGACGACGGTGGAGACCCGGGCCAGCACCAGCGCCCCCGCGCACATCGTGCAGGGTTCCAGGGTGACCACCAGGGTGCAGCCGTCCAGCCGCCACCGGCCGGCCCGCTCGGCGCCGCGACGCAGCGCCAGCACCTCGGCGTGCGCGGTGGGGTCGCCGGTCAGCTCCCGCTCGTTGCGCCCGATCGCCAGCTCGGTGCCGTCCGGGCCGTAGAGCACCGCGCCCACCGGCACGTCATCCACATCGGCAGCGCCCGCGTCGTCGACGGCGGGGCCGGTGACGGCGACCTCCAGGGCCCGGCGCATCCACAGCTCGTGCCGCTGCCGCCGGCCGACCTCACCCGGGTCGGCCAGGCCCTCGTGGGCGCCCGGTCCAACCCGGCCCACCGCGCCGGGCGTCGGCTGCCCCGGCCGGACCGTTCCCAGCAGAGGATCGGTCGCGTCGGCCGGCTCCGTCCCACCGCCCGACCCCGCTCCGGTGGGATCAGACCTCACGAAGCTCCTCGACCTCGTCGACGCAGCCGAGCACCTGGCAGATCTCGGCGGTGACGTCGGCCGGCATCATCCCCTCGTGCGAGCACAGGGTCAGCAGCCTCTGCGCCGGGATGCCCAGGTTCGCCAGCAGGTCGGCGTCGCCCACCGGGTCGGCCTCCGGGTCGACGACGGGCTGCTCGCTCTCCTCGTCGCCGCCGGCCGTCGGGCGCGGCTCGTCGCCGTCGTCGAGCCCCGTGACGGAGGTCTTCAGGTCACCGACCAGCAGTGAACCCAGCGGGGACTCCTCGGCGTACGCGGAGTCCGATCCGAACACCCGCAGGTCCTCGCCCTCGTCGAGGCGCAGGATCACCAGGTAGGCGTCGTCGGCCTCGACGAAGAGCAGCGAGACGTCGGCCTCCGGATCGACGTCACGCAGCCGGTCGGCGACCTCGTCGATGTCAGTGGCGCCGCGCAGGCTGACCTCGGCAGCGGTCCAGCCACTGTCGTCGCGCACCACGGCCGCAGCGAAGTACGACACGGTCCCCCCAATAGCCCTCGGCACAGCGCCGACTCGTTACGCGTGCACGTTAGCCGGTCGGGTCGGCAGGCGACCGGTCAACGCCCCGAAGGGCCGGTCATTCCTGACAAAGTCGGATCAGCCGGCTACCCGACGGCGGGTGGCGATGAGCTGGCGCAGACGCTCGGTGCGCAGCCGCTGGGGCCGGTTGCGCTGGCGTACCGCCCGAGCACCCGACAACTCGGCGAGCAACTGCAGGCGGCGGCGGCTTCGATCGGGATCCTGCCGCGGGGTGGTCCAGGCCATGGTGCCGAGCGTGCCGAGTCTCGGCGGCCACGTCAAGACGGCGTTCGCTACGCAGCCAACCGGGCACGCGGCGCAGTCATCCGTACCCGAATTCGGGCCCGGTCACCACAGCGGCCAGTCGCCACCGGTGGCCCAGCGGACCGCCACGACGGCGGCGGCGATGCTCCACCCACCGGCGGTGACGATGGCGACCCCGGTGGCCACCCCCCGGTCGCCGTAGCGGACCAGCACCAGGGAGGTCAGCCAGGCCAGCAGGCCCGCCACGACGGTCCACCACGCGTAGCTGGCCACGTCGGTGCCGAGCAGACCGAACAGCACCAGCCAGGCGGCTGCCGCGCCGCCGCCGGCGGCGACACCGCCGCCGGTGACCGGGTTCGGTTCGCGGTAGGTGGGGCGCGTCGGTGGCCCGGCCGGAAAGAGCCCCGAGGGGGTACGCGACACCGGGCGGGCGGCGGGGCCGGGAT
>NZ_QGKR01000368.1 GCF_003172955.1 Micromonospora acroterricola
GTGCCGGGGCGGGGTCAGCGGGGGCGGCGCAGGCGCAGGGCCTGGGCGACGTAGTCGAAGCCGGTGGCGACGGTGACCAGGACGGCCGCGGCCATGATCCACGGGCCGACGACGGCGAGGGCGGCCGGCATGGGCCAGAGGTACCAGGCGATGGCCAGGATCTGGAGCGCCGTCTTGATCTTCCCGCCCCGGCTGGCCGCGATCACGCCGTGCCGGATCACCCAGAACCGCAAACCGGTGATGCCCAGCTCACGGACGAGGATCAGCACGGTCACCCACCAGGGCAACCGGTCGTACCAGGAGAGCAGCAGCAGTGCCGCGCCGGTGAGCGCCTTGTCGGCGATCGGGTCGGCCACCTTGCCGACCGAGGTGACCAGCCCGAACCGGCGGGCGATCCAGCCGTCCACCAGGTCGGTCGCGGAGGCCACCGCGAAGATCAGGCAGGCCGCCATCCGCCAGCCGGCGTGGGTCATCCCCGACACGATCACCGAGGCCGCGAAGACCGGCACCAGCACCAGCCGCAACGCGGTCAGCGCGTTGGCCGCGTTGAGCACGGGCACGCGGGGAACCACCCGGGCCGGCGTCGACTCCGTCGCCCCGGTCACCGCGTCGCCCCGCTCGGGCCGCCGTGGCGTTCCCGGCACCGCACCACCTGGCTCCCCCGCTCTGTTCGGGCCCGCCGTCACCGTGCCGCGCCGGGCGCCGCCGAGATCATCTCATCCGGCACGGCGAGCAGGTCCACGCCTTCGGTGCCCGTCACCGTGGCGCGTACCAGATCACCCGGCCGCAGCGCCGCCAGGTCGACCCCACCCTCGACCGGAGCGACCAGGGTGGTCGAGCCGTCCACCTCCGGCGCCTGGTGCGCCGCCCGGCCCTCCACCACGCCGTCGACAATCGCGTCGACCAGCACCTCGACGGTCGAGCCGAGCCGGTCCTCGGCCCGCTGGGAGCACAACTCGTCGGCGAGCGCGCTGAGCCGGTCGTAGCGCCGCTTGATCGTCGCGGCGGAGACCTTGCCGGGCAACCCGGCGGCCTCGGTGCCGTCCTCGTCGCTGTAGTCGAACATGCCGATCGCGTCGAGCCGGGCCTCGGTCAGGAACCGGACCAGCTCGTCGACGTCGGCACGGGTCTCGCCGGGGAAGCCGACGATGAAGTTGCTCCGCGCGCCCGCCTCGGGGGCCAACGCCCGGGCACTCGCCAGCAGCTCCAGGAACCGGTCGGTGGAGCCGAAACGACGCATGCGGCGCAGCACCGGCTCGCTGGAGTGCTGGAACGAGAGGTCGAAGTACGGGGCCACCCCCGGCGTGCCGGCGATCGCCTCGACCAGGCCGGGTCGGGTCTCGGCCGGCTGGAGGTAGCTCACCCGGACCCGGACGATGCCGGTCACCGCGGCGAGCTGCGGCAGCAGCTTCTCCAGCGCCCGGGGATCGCCCAGGTCCTTGCCGTACGAGGTGGAGTTCTCGCTGACCAGCACCAGCTCCCGGACGCCGGACTTGGCCAGCCACTCCGCCTCGGCGAGCAGCTCGTCCGGCGTACGCGAGACGAACGCCCCGCGGAAGGCCGGGATCGCGCAGAACGCGCAGCGGCGGTCGCAGCCGCTGGCGAGCTTCAGCGAGGCGACCGGGCCGGTGTCCAGCCGGCGGCGCAGCACCTGACGCAGGTGCGCCGGGGTGTGCTCGTCGGTGTCGGTGGCCGTGCGGGACGTGGTGCCGTGCCCCGGCAGCGACACCGCGGCGTCGCGCCGCTTCACCGGGGTGAGCGGAAGCAGCTCCCGGCGGTCCCGGGGTGTGTGCGAGGTGACCTGCTCACCGGCCATGACCGCGCCCAGCCGAGCGGCGATGTCCGGGTAGTCGTCGAAGCTCAGCACGGCCTGCGCCTCGGGCAGGCTGTCGGCCAGCTCCCGGCCGTACCGCTCGGCCATGCAGCCGGCGGCGACCACCTTGGCGCCGGTCCCGGCGGCGGCGAGCAGGGTCTGGATGGAGTCCTGCTTGGCCTTCTCCACGAAGCCGCAGGTGTTGACGACCACCACGTCGGCGCCCTCGCCGTCGGTGGTCACCTGCCAACCGTCGGCGTGCAGCCGGGCGGCCAGCTCCTCCGAGTCGACCTCGTTGCGGGCGCAGCCCAGGGTGAGCAGGGCGACGCGACGGCCCTCGGCGGGAGGCGACAGCTCCAGCGGCGTCAGACGCGCCGAGCCGGAGTTGTCGGGCGACGGCTCCAGGTCGCGGCGACGCGCCGCGCCGGAGTTGTCAGGAGAGGAGGTGGCAGACACCATCCGAGGGTACCGGGCCGCGTGGCGCCGTCCTCGCACGGCGGGCCGCCGCATCGGCCGGCTCACACCGCCGCCCGGGCAGGTCGCCGCCGCGTGGCCGCCGCCCTCAGACCGTGGCGGCTACCCGGACCAGGTGGTCGAGCAGGAACACCTCGGTGCCGGCCAGGCCGGTGGAGCAGAAGACCGAGACCTGGTCCGCGGTGGTCCGGCCGGGGATCGCGCCGGCCAGGATGCCACCCAGGTCGCGCAGCCGCCCGGCGTACGGGGGTGTGGCGGCGAGCATCGGCGGCCGGTAGTCCGCCGCCTGGGCCGGTGAGTCGGTGACCAGCAGGTCGGCCGCGTCGAGCAGGTCGACGCCGAACTCGCTGCGGTCGTGCTGCTTGAAGCCGACGGCGTTCACGTGCGTGCCGGGGCTCAGGTCGGCGGCGTGGAGCACCGGGGCCGGGCTCGTGGTGGCGAGCACCACGATGTCCCGCCCGGTCGCCGCCGCGGCGGGGTCGGCCACCGCGCGGGCCGGCACGCCCAGCTCGGCGCGTACCCGGGCGGCGAAGGCGTCCCGCCGGGCCGCAGACCGGCTGTGCACCACCACCTCCCGCAGGGGGCGGACCGCGGTGGCAGCCCAGACCTGGGTCCACGCCTGCCGACCGGAACCGATCACGCCGAGGGTGGCCGCGTCGGGCCGGGCCAGCGCGTCGACGGCGACGCCGCCCAGCCCGCCGGTACGCCGGGAGCCCAGCTCCTCGCCGACGGCGACCGCCCGGATCGCGCCGGTACGGGCGTCGTGCAGCACCACCAACTGCTCGCCCTGCGGGTGACCGAAGGTGTCGTACGAGCGGAAGCCGTACCACTCGCCGACCAGGTGCCCGGCGGTGAGCACCATCCGCCCACCCTCCAGCGGGGCCGCGGCCCGGGGCGGGGCGACCAGCCGCCCGTCGTACGCGGCCAGCAGGGCGGCGCGCATGGCGTCGACCGTGGTGGCGGCGTCCAGGACGGCGGCGACCTCGGGGTCGGCGTAGAGCAGGGTCATGACGGCCATACTGCAAGTTGAAGTGAGGTGGAGGTCAACGGTCGTGGCGGGGGTCACCGCCTCGTCGCCGGACCGGTGCTAGCGTCGGCGTCAGTGGCCCCGGATGTTCCGTGGCCGCTCCGGACGAGTGGTGGGCGTACCCGGTCAGGCCAAGACGCCCCGTGCGACGTGCAGACTCGACTCGTCCCGGCGCGGCAGCCCCGGGCGCTCCCCGTGAGGTGAACGATGGCCTGGCTGGTGTTGGTGATCTCGGGACTACTGGAGACCGCCTGGGCGATCGCCCTCGACCGCAGCGCCGGCTTCAGCCGGCTGGTTCCGTCGCTGGTGTTCGTGGTGACCCTGGTGCTGAGCATGGGCGGGCTCGCGTACGCGCTGCGCGAGATCCCGGTCGGCACCGGGTACGCGGTCTGGGTCGGGATCGGCGCGGTCGGCACCGCCCTGGTCGGGATGGTGGCGCTCGGCGAGTCGGCGAGCCTGCCCCGGATCCTCTGCCTGCTGCTGGTGGTCACCGGTGTGGTCGGTCTGAAGATCTTCCACTGACCTGCTGCGGCACGCGTGGCGAACGCCCACAGTGGGTAGTGATCGATCCGTCACGACAGGCTCTCAACCGGAGGCAGAAATGGCCGACATGCCCAGCACCGCCCGCCCGCGCAACAACGCCGCCCGGATCCTCACCATCGTGGGCTTCGTCTTCGCGGTGCTCGCCCTGCTGCTCAACCCGATCATCTTCGGCGTGCTCGGCGTGATCGCGGGCATCGTCGGCGCCGTGCTCGGCGACAAGCCGCTGGGCTGGTACGCCGCGGCGGCCAGCGTCGTCGCGGCCCTGATCAGCCTGGTCATCCTCGGCGCGCTGATCAACAACTGACCACCGTCCCCCGACGCGGGCCCGCCGGCATCCGGCGGGCCCGTCGTGTTTCCCCGGCCGGTCGCCGGTCAGTCCCCGTCGCCGCGCAGGCCGACCAGGACCTCCTCCAGCTCGTCCGGCTTGACCAGCACGTCACGCGCCTTGGAACCCTCCGAGGGCCCGACGACGCCCCGGGTCTCCATCAGGTCCATCAGCCGGCCCGCCTTGGCGAACCCGACCCGCAGCTTGCGCTGGAGCATCGAGGTGGAGCCGAACTGCGAGGTGACCACCAGCTCCACCGCCTGCACCAGCAGGCCGAGGTCGTCGCCGATGTCCTCGTCGATCTTCTTCTTGGTGTCCTGCGCCGGGGCCAGCACGTCCGGGCGGAACTCCGGCTCGCGCTGGTCCTTGCAGAACTTGACCACGTCGGCGATCTCGCGCTCGGTGACCCAGGCGCCCTGGATGCGTACCGGCTTGGAGGCGCCCATCGGCAGGAAGAGCCCGTCGCCGCGGCCGAGCAGCTTCTCGGCGCCCGGCTGGTCCAGGATGACCCGCGAGTCGGCCAGCGAGGACGTGGCGAACGCGAGCCGGGACGGCACGTTCGCCTTGATCAGGCCGGTCACCACGTCGACCGATGGGCGCTGGGTGGCCAGCACCAGGTGGATGCCGGCGGCGCGGGCGAGCTGGGTGATCCGGACGACCGAGTCCTCCACGTCGCGCGGCGCGACCATCATCAGGTCGGCCAACTCGTCCACGATCACCAGCAGGTACGGGTACGGGCGCATCTCCCGTTCGCTGCCCGGCGGGGCCTTGATCTCGCCGTTGCGCACCTTGCGGTTGAAGTCGTCGATGTGCCGGACCCCGTTGGCGGCGAGGTCGTCGTAGCGCATGTCCATCTCGCGGACCACCCAGTCGAGTGAGTCCGCAGCCTTCTTGGCGTTGGTCACGATCGGGGTGACCAGGTGCGGGATGCCCTCGTAGCCGGTCATCTCGACCCGCTTCGGGTCGATCAGCAACAGCCGCACCTCGTCCGGGGTGGCCCGGGTGAGGATGGACACCAGCAGCGTGTTGAGGCAGGACGACTTGCCGGCGCCGGTCGCGCCGGCGATCAGGATGTGCGGCATCTTGGCGAGGTTGGCCACCACGTAGCCGCCCTCGATGTCCTTGCCGAGGGCCACCACCATCGGGTGGTGGTCGCTGGTCGCGGCCCGTGACCGCAGCACGTCGCCGAGCGCGACGTTCTCCGGGTCGGCGTTGGGGATCTCCACACCGACCGCGCTCTTGCCCGGGATCGGGCTGAGGATCCGCACGTCCGGCGACTTCACCGCGTACGCGATGTTGCGGGAGAGCTGGGTGATCCGTTCGACCTTGACGCCGTGCCCCAGCTCCACCTCGTACCGGGTGACCGTCGGGCCGCGGGTGAAGCCGGTGACCGCGGCGTCCACATCGAACTGGTCGAACACGCCGGTCAACGCGGCGATCACCTCGTCGTTGGCCTTGCTGCGGGTCTTCGCGGCGGCGCCGGCGCTGAGCATGTTGGCCGGCGGCAGGGTGTAGTCGCCGGCCATCCCGGTCAACGCGAGCTGCTCGGCCCGCGTCGGGGCGGGCGAGTGCTCCGGCGGCTCGGCCGGCTTGCGGCTCGCCGGCACCTTCGCCGGGGCCTTGCGCGGCAGCACCATCGTCTCCTGGAGGTCCGCACCGTCCAGGTCGTCGAAGTCGTCCGGGTCCACCGGCGGCGGCATCCGCTTCGCCGGTCGCCTGCGCGCCGGCCGGAGGGCCGTCTCGTCCACCTCCTCCTCGACGGCGTCGGGCTGGGCGACCAGCCCTCCCGCGAGCAAACCGAGCCGCTCGGGGATCTTGTTGATCGGCGTCGCGGTCACCACGAGCAGGCCGAAGAGCAGCAGCAGGATCAGCAGCGGCACCGCGACCCAGGCGGTGACCGCCCGCTCCAGCAGCCCGCCGACGCCGGCGCCGACCAGGCCGCCGGCGAAGTCACGCTGCGCCGGGTCGACCGGGTCCTGGCCGATCTGGAGAAGCGCGGCGGTCGACACCAGCAGTGAGCCCCAGCCGATCAGCCCGCGGCCCCGGTGTGCCGGGTCGGCCGGCTGCCGCATCAGCCGCCAGGCGCCGATCATCAGCAGCACCGGCACCACCACGGAAATCGCGCCGAGGAACAGCCGGACGGTGTCGGCCAGCCGCGCGCCCACCGGGCCCGCGCCGGAGAACCAGAGCGCGACGGCGCTGAGCAGGGCGAGGCCGAACAGCAGCAGCCCGCCGCCGTCGCGGCGGTGCTCGGGGTCGAGGTCGCGGGCGGAGGCGGCCTGCCGGCCGGCGGCGCGCACCGCCCAGCCCATCCCGTGTGCCAGACCCATCCACAGTGCACCGACGGCGCGGCCCACGTAGACGGCGGGCCCCGGCCGAGCGGCCACCGTGCGGCGCCGCACCGGCGCCCGGGTCTTCTTCGCCGGTTGGCGGGCACGACTGTTGGTGCCACCGCGCGGCGACGCGCCGCGTCGCCGGCTCGCCTGAGAGGTACGGCCCGCCATAGAGTCACGGTAACGGCGGGACCCGGCAGATCGCCGCTTTTCCGGGTCGTGTCCGCGCGTCGCAGCACGGACCGCGCTGCCGGTCGTGATATCCGCCTCAGAAGGGATGCCCCATGGCGTCGCCGGGATTCGAGGACGATCCGCTGGCCGGGCACCCTGACGCGTTGCGCCCGCTGACCGGCGAGCTGGTCGCCGCGGTGCTCGCGGCGCGGGGCCGGCCGGTCGGTCGAGCCGTGAACGGCGACCTGGTGGGCCGCTTCGACGACAACCTGATCTGGTTCCTGCGCCTCGGCGGCGACGGCGAGCTGCTTCAGGTCCGCACCCTGGTCGCGCCCGTCTTCTCCATCGAGCACGTGCCCGCCCTGTACGCCTTCTGCAACTCGTGGAACCACGACCGGCTCTGGCCGAAGGCGTTCGTGCACGTCGACGACGACGGCCGGGCGCGGGTCTGCGGTGAGGTGATCACCGACCTGGAACGCGGGGTGACCGCGCACCAGCTCGACCAGTTGCTCGACTGTGGCATCTCGGCCGGCTGTCAGCTCGCCGTCGCGGTCGGCCGGCTGCCCGGCGCGGTGCCGGCATGACCGGCCGGGAGGAGTCCACGAGCAGCCCGACCGACCGGACGGACGGTCCCGGCGCGCTGGACACGGGTTCCGCCGAGCCGGTCGCCGTCCGTCGCGTTCCGGCGCTGGTGGCCGCGCTCGCCGACGCCCGGGACCTGCCCGACGGGCCGGGCCGGCTGGTGGCCCTGGAACGGCTCGCCGACCGGGCGGACGCCGCCGGGGACGTCCGGTCCGCGATGGACGCCCGGTTCGCGCTGATCGAGGCGTACCTGCTGCACGGGGAACGGTGGCGGCTGGTCGAGCCGGTGCGCCGCTGCCGGGCCGCCGCCGACCACCGGCCGGAGCTGATCGACAGCGCCGAGGCCGGGCTGCTGCTGCGCTACCAGCGGTACGCGGTGGAGGCGCTGCTCGGCACCCCCCGGGTCGGACTGGACCAGACCCGGTCCCTCCTGGACGACCTGGCGCACCGTGTGGGCGCCGACGGGCCGGACGCGTCGACCGTGGCGGAGCTGCGCTGCCGGATCGCCGACCACCTCGGCGACGAGCCCGGCGCCCGGCACTGGTACCAGCGGTGGGCGGGGCGGCGTCCCGGGCCGACGGGCGGGTGCCCGGGTTGCGCGCCGGCCCGGCGGGCGGAGCTGCTCGCCGGCTGGGGCGAGTGGCGTGCCGCGCTCACCGAGCTGCGGGAGTGCGCCGACGAGCCGGAGGACTGCACCGACCAGCCCGAGCGGGCGCTGGTCGCCGGGCTGCTGCCCAACCTGCGCGCCGGCGAGCCGGAGCGGGCTGCGGCGGCACACGTGCGGGCGTACCGGCGGCACCGCCACGAGCGCGCCGCGTTCCCGCACCTCGCGGCGCACCTGCGGTTCTGTGCGCTGGGCGGGCACCTGGACCGCGGGCTGGCGATCATGACCGAGCAGCTGCCGCGGCTGGACCGGCCCACCGACGATCTCGCCGCGATGGAGTTCGCCGCCGCCGGGGCGTTGGTCTGCGGGCTGGCCGTGGAGGCCGGGCTCGGCGATCGGGTGGTGCCCCGCCCGGCGTACGGCGATCGGCCGCCCACCGAACCCGACGTGGCCACGCTCGGCGCGCTGCTGCTCGGGGTGGCCAGCGAGCTGGCCGGCAGCTTCGACGCCCGCAACGGCACGGGCCACCACTCCGGTCGGATGGCCGCCTGGCTGGCCGAGCGCCCACTCGCGGACCCGGTCCCACTGCCCGGCGACGACGAGCACGCCGAGGACCCCGGCGACCGGCGGCTCGACGAGCCGGGCGCGGACGGCGCTCGGCCCGCTGACGGGCTCGGCGAGACCGAGCTGGCGACGCTGACCCTCGACATGATCACGGCGGCGCTCGACCGCCGCGGTGACCGGTACCTGGTGGACGAGGGCGGCACGGTGGTCGGCCGGTGGGGCGCCGCGGTGATCCAGTTCCGCCGGGCCGGCGAGCGCGGCGAAGTGCTGCACACCCGGGCGATGGCCGTCCGCCGGCTACCGGTGGCCCGGCGCGCCGAGGCGTACGCCTTCTGCAACGCGTGGAACCACGACCGGCTGCTGCCCAAGGCGTACGCGCACGACCTGGGCGAGGAGCTGGTGCTGGCCGGCGACGTGGCCACCGACCTGGCCCACGGCGTGGCGGCGGCGCAGCTGCTGGTGCTGGTGGACGCCGCGATAGCGACCGGCGTCGCGTACGCCGAGGCGGTGGCGGCGCTCCCCTGACCCGCAGCGGTCCTGGCGGGACGTGAGTGTGCGACATCCGACAGCACGCAACCGGGCGCGCCCGGCGGATGTGGTACGGCCATCACCCACCGCAATCGTCGGGAGTCGTCATGAAGCGCCTGCTCGGGTCCGGCATCCTCGCCGCCGCCGTGCTGTCCCTGCCCGTCCTCGCCACCCCGGCCGTCGCGGGGCCGGCCTCCGCGCCCGCCGCAGCGGGCGTGACGGTCGGAGCCGCGGAGCCAACGATCATCGCCCGGGGCGGCCTCGTGTTCCTGAACGGCGACCCGTGGCGTCCGTCCGGGCAGCTCGAGGTCGACGTCATCAATGAGGGCGG
Source organism: Micromonospora acroterricola (assembly GCF_003172955.1). GTDB lineage: Bacteria > Actinomycetota > Actinomycetes > Mycobacteriales > Micromonosporaceae > Micromonospora > Micromonospora acroterricola. The sequence goes on from NZ_QGKR01000368.1 coordinate 9,296, forward strand.
GACGACGGCGAAGGGCTTCTTCGTGCTCCGCCTGCCGCAGGGCGTCGACCTGACCTCGGCCGGGACCTGCCGGGGCGTCGACGGTGCGGAGCGGACCTGGCTCTGCGGCGGCGCCGAACTGCCGGCCGGGGGTCGCCGGACGTACCAGCAGTCGGTGCGGTCGTCTGCCGCGGAGCCGGTCTTCGGGGTGCAGGCGTGGGGCTCGGTCGCCGGCCGGGACGCCGCCGGCCGCACCGATCGACCCACCGACTTCCGGATCAACTGGCCGGACCGTACGTCGTTGCGGCTGCGGGCCACCGCCGGGCCGGTCGCTGACGGCGTGGCGACCATCCGGGTACGGGTCACGAACAGCGGCAGCTTCGACCTCGGCGGGTACTCCTTGAACGTCGCCACCCCGGACGGGGTGCGGGTGACCGCGCCGGCGTGCTCGGACAGTGGCCGGATGAACGGCGTGGGCTGCGAGATCCTGCGGACGCGCACCGTCGCGGACGGCGCCACGGACAGCTTCGACGTACGGGTGACGGTCACCGGGGGCACGAAGACCGTGCGGCTCTGGCTCGCCCCGGTGAACCGGTACACCAACAAGGACACCTCGCTGACGCTTCGCCTGGCGGGCGGTGGATCCGGCGGCGGGGACGCCACCACTCCGCCGCCGCCGGCCGACCCGACCGCCGCGCCGGCCACGCCCACCCCCGCGCTGCGGAGCTGCCCCGTACCGGGACGGCCGGCACCACGTACGGCCTGGTCGGCGCGGCGCTGCTGACCGTCGGCGTCGGGCTGCTGCTGCTCCGACGCCGGTTCCGCCGGAGCTGAGCCACGGCATCCACCCGACGAACGACGGCGACGCCCGCCCACACCGGAAGGTGTGGGCGGGCGTCGCGACGCGCGGTGTCAGACCTCGACGACGGTGGGCACGATCATCGGGCGACGACGGTACTTGTCGTTGACCCACCGCCCCACGGTCCGCCGGACGATCTGCTGGAGCTGGTGCGGGTCGGTGATGCCGTCCGCCGCGGCCCGGTTGAGCGCCTCGGTGACCAGCGGGACCACCGGGTTGAACGCCTCCGGGTCCTCGGAGAAGCCCTTCGCGGACAGCGTCGGACCGCCGACCACCTTGCCGGTGACCGAGTCCACGACCACGGTGGTGGCGATGAAGCCGCCGTCGCCGAGGATCCGCCGCTCGGTGAGCAGCGACTCGCTGACGTCACCGACGGCGAGGCCGTCCACGTAGACGTACCGGCTCTTCACGTGCCCGACCAGGCTGGCGCGGCCCTCGACCAGGTCGACCACGTCGCCGTCCTCGCAGATGACCACCCGGTCGGCGGCCACCCCGGACTCGATGCCCAACCGGGCGTGGGCGCGCAGGTGGCGCCACTCGCCGTGCACCGGCATCAGGTTGCTGGGGCGGACCACGTTGAGCAGGTAGAGCAGCTCCCCGGCGGGGGCGTGCCCGGAGACGTGCACCTTGGCCACGTCCTTGTGCACGACCACCGCGCCGGCCCGGGCCAGCCGGTTGATCACCCGGTAGACCGAGGTCTCGTTGCCCGGCACCAGCGAGGAGGCCAGCACGACGGTGTCACCGGGGGCGATGGTGATGTGCCGGTGGTCGCCGCTGGCCATCCGGCCCAGCGCACTCATCGGCTCGCCCTGCGAGCCGGTGGACATGAGCACGATCTGGTCCGGAGGCAGCGTGGTCGCCTCCTCGATCCCGATGACCAGGCCGGCCGGGATGTTGAGCAGGCCGAGGTCCCGGGCGATGCCCATGTTGCGGACCATCGACCGGCCGATCAGCGCGACCTTGCGGCCGTGCTCCGCGGCGGAGTCGAAGACCTGCTGCACCCGGTGCACGTGCGACGCGAACGAGGCCACGATGATCCGGCCCTTCGCCTTCGCGAAGATCGAGTCGAGCACCGGCCCGATCTCCCGCTCCGGGGTGACGAAGCCGGGGATCTCCGCGTTGGTGGAGTCGGAGAGCAACAGGTCGACGCCCTCGGCCCCGAGCCGGGCGAAGCCGGCCAGGTCGGTGATCCGGCCGTCCAGCGGGAGCTGGTCCATCTTGAAGTCGCCGGTGTGCAACACCAGGCCGGCGGGGGTACGGATGGCCACGGCCAGCGCGTCGGGGATGGAGTGGTTGACCGCGAAGAACTCACACTCGAACGGGCCGAGCCGTTCCCGGCCGCCCTCCCGCACGGTCAGCGTGTACGGCTGGATCCGCCGCTCGGCCAGCTTCGCCTCGACCAGGGCGAGGGTGAACTGTGAGCCGACCAGCGGGATGTCCGGCTTGTGGGCGAGCAGGTAGGGCACTGCGCCGATGTGGTCCTCGTGACCGTGGGTCAGCACGATGGCCTGGACGTCGGCCAGCCGGTCCAGGATCGGGCTGAAGTCGGGCAGGATCAGGTCCACGCCCGGCTGCTCGACGTCGGGGAAGAGCACCCCGCAGTCCACGATCAGCAACTTGCCGTCGTACTCGAAGACGGTCATGTTCCGACCGATGGCGCCGAGCCCGCCCAGCGGGATGATCCGCAGGCCGCCTTCCGGCAGCGGCGGGGGTAGTTCCGCCTCGATGTGCGCCTCGGTCACGCGTCCACCTCATTCTGCGACGCCGTCAGTCGGCGCCCATCGTGTCGTTCGATCATTCGGGCAGCTCCAGGCCCGCTGCCGCGAAGTCCGCGCGCAGCTGGGCGATCTCGTCGTCGGTGGCGTCCACCAGCGGGGGTCGCACCGGACCGGCCGGCAGGCCCAGCGACGCCAGGCCCGCCTTCACCAGGATGGTGCCCTGGGTACGGAAGATGCCGGTGAAAAGGGGCAGCAGCCGCCGGTGCAGGGCCAGCGCGGCCGGCATGTCCCCCGCGTCGTACGCCTCGATCATTTGTGCGGTCAGCACCCCGGTGAAGTGCGTCGAGGTGCCGACGACGCCGACGCTGCCGACGGCCAGCGCCGGCAGGGTGAGCGCGTCCTCGCCGCTGTAGAAGGCGAGGGCGGTCCGGCTGGTCACCCAGCTGGTGGCGGTCAGGTCGCCCTTGGCGTCCTTGACCGCGACGATCCGGGCGTGCTCGGCGAGCCGGACCAGCGTCTCGGTCTCGATCGGCACGCCGGAGCGGTGCGGGATGTCGTACAGCATGACCGGCAGGCCGGTGGCGTCGGCCACCGCGGTGAAGTGCCGCAGCAGCCCGCTCTGCGGCGGCTTGCTGTAGTACGGCGTGACCACCAGCAGGCCGTGCGCACCCGCCTTCTCGGCAGCGGCGGCCAGCTCGATGGTGTGCCGGGTGTCATTGGTGCCGACCCCGGCGACCACCTTGGCCCGGTCACCGACGGCCTCCGCAACGGCCCGGATCAGGCGTTCCTTCTCCGCGTCGGTGGTGGTCGGCGACTCGCCGGTGGTGCCGTTGACCACCAGCGCGTCGTTTCCCTGCTCGTCGACCAGGTGGCTCGCCAGCCGGGCGGCGCCGTCGAGGTCGAGCGAGCCGTCGGGAGTGAACGGGCTCACCATGGCCGTGAGCAGCCGGCCGAAGGGGCGGGACACCGGCCGGTCGGCGGCGTCAGGGTGGTCGTGCGTCATACCCTCCAACCTAGCGGACGCCCAGCCGGAGCCCGCCGGGGAAGGCCTCAGGACGCCTCGTGCGGGCTTGCCGCCACCTCGGTGCCGTCCGGCAGGGTGGAGATCACGAAGTCGGCGAACACGTTCGGGGCCACGCCCTGCAACTGGCGCAGGCACTCGACGGCCAACTCACGGATCTCCACGTCGGCGTGCTCGGTGGCCCGCATCGCGATGAAGTGCCGCCACGCCCGGTAGTTGCCGGTGACCACGATCCGGGTCTCGGTGGCGTTGGGCAGCACCGCGCGGGCCGCCTGCCGGGCCTGCTTGCGGCGCAGCGTCGGGTTCGGCTCGTCGGAGAAGCGCTGCTCCAGCCCCTCCAGCAGCTCGTTGTACGCCCGCACGCTCGCCTCGGCGGCCTCCACGAAGCGCTTGTGCAGCTCCGGGTCGTCGGCGATCACCGCCGGCTCGACCATGGCCGCGTCCCGCTCGGGGACGTACCGCTGGGAGAGCTGGGAGTACGAGAAGTGCCGGTGCCGGATCAGCTCGTGGGTGAAGGAGCGGGACACCCCGGTGAAGTAGAAGGTGACCGAGCCGTGCTCCAGCACCGAGAGGTGCCCGACCTCGAGGATGTGCGCGAGGTAGCCGGCGTTGGTGGCGGTCGCCGGGTTCGGCTTCTTCCACGACTGGTAGCAGGCCCGGCCGGCGAATTCGGCGAGCGCCTGGCCGCCCTCCGCGTCGGTCGACCACGGCACGTCGTCCGGGGCCGCGAACTGGGTCCACGCGATCAACTTGACCTGGGGCTGCACCATCTCCGGCATTCCTGGGACTGTAGTGGCGCGGCACCTCCCGGCCCAACTCAGGCGCGCCCCGTGCAATCTCGATCACCCGGACACCTCGGAGCCGGCGATGTCTCGTCTGCGAACTCCTCCCCCGGCGGCGGTCGAGCGGATGGGCAGCGGTCAGGGCGGCGAAGCGGTCGGGAGGGCTTTGGCCGGCGTTGTGGCCGGGGCGGACAGTGCTGGTCGCGTCCTTTGGAGCTGAATCGTCTACGACATCAGTCGCCTACCGGCGGGCGGTCCGGCCGGGCCGTCGGAGCGGTCAGGCCGGGACCGCCGGAACGCTCCGGCCGGGACCGCCGGAACGCTCCGGCCGGGACCGTCGGAGCGGTCAGGCCGGAACCTCCGGAGCGGTCAGGCCGGGGGCAGTCGGAGCCCTCCGGCCGGGGCCGCCGGAGCCCTCCGGCCGGGGGCCGCCGGGAACGGTCAGGCCGGGGGCCGGCCGGGAACGGTCGGGGGTCGGGAGCATCGCCAACACGGCCTCCCGCCACCGTACGGCCGGGCGAAGCGGGTGATACGGCCGAACGAAGCGGGTGATGTCGTAGACGACTCAGCTCCAAAGAGCCCGAACAGCACATGCCCGCCGACCGGTGGCGGCCTTCGACCCGCGGCGGCCTTCGACCCGCGGCGGCCCGAGCCGGCCGACGGCGCTGCGAGCGCGAACGCGGCGGCCGCCGCGTTCGGGCGGGGGCGCTCAGACGTAGAGCGAGGTGAACGGCGCCCAGGGCAGGTTGCGCAGCACCGAGAAGGCGAGCCACGCGGCCATGAAGCCGCCGATGACCTTGGAGCTGATCCGCAGTTCCGGCAGCCGCCAGCCGAACGCCTGGTTGCCCGCCCAGGCCACGAAGAGGTACGCCAGGAACGGCAGCGCGAAGACGAACAGGAAGTGGTGCCGGGCGGCGGCCGGCAGGTCGCCGTGCAGCACGTACCAGAGCGCGCGGGTGCCGCCGCAGCCTGGGCAGTCCAGCCCCGTCGTCAGCTTGAGCAGGCAGGTCGGCGCGGCGTCGGGGTCGGCGTGGGTCGGGTTGCTGAGCAGCGCGTAACCCATGCCGGCGGCGACGCAGCCGACCGCGGCCAGCGGCACGGCCCAGCGCGGCGAGCGCTCGTAGAGCCGCAGCACGAACCGGGTGAGCCGGTCCGGCTCGGGGGCCGCGTAGCCGCCCGGCTGGCTCGTCGGCCAGCCGGCCGGGTCGGTGCCGGCCGCACCGGCCGGAAAGCCAGCCGCGGGGTCGGCGGTGACTGTCGGGGTCGACGCCACCGGCTGGGCGCCCGGCCACGGGTCGACCGCACCGGGTGCGGGCTGCGGCTGATCGACCGGTCCGGGAGCGCTCGTCACGCGCTCACGGTACACCGGACACGCCGGCCAACGCGGCGGTGAGCGGACCGGCCAGGTCGCCCGCAGCGGGCGGCGCCACCGCGTCCAGCCCGAGCCAGCCGGCCAGCCGGTACAGCTCGGCGGCGAGCGCCACCGCGGTCTCCCCCGGGTCGGCGCCCGGCTCGATCCACGCGGCCGGCACGAGCAGCACGCCGGCCCTGCGGTCGGCCTTCAGGTCGACCCGCGCGGTGAACCGGTCGCCCTGGAGGAAGGGCAGCACGTAGTAGCCGTAGACCCGCTGCGGCGCCGGGACGTAGATCTCGATCCGGTAGCTGAAGTCGAAGAGCCGCTCGGTGCGGCCGCGCTCCCAGATCAGCGGGTCGAACGGGCTGACCAGCGTGTTGCCCCGGATCCAGCGCGGCAGCCGCGCGCTCGCGTGCAGCCAGGCCGGCTGGCGCCAGCCCGGCACGGTGACCGGCACCAGCTCACCCGCCTCGGCCAGCTCTGCGACGGCCTGCCGGGCGCCCGCCAGCGGCAGCCGGAAGTAGTCGCGCAGCTCCGGTTCCGCGGCCACCCCGAGCGACCGTGCGGCGAGGGCGACCAGGGTGCGGTACGCCTCGGCGTCCGTCGGGGTGGGTGCGGCCAGCACGGCCGCCGGCAGCACGCGTTCCGGCAGGTCGTAGCGGCGGGCGAAGGAGGTGCTGCGCTCCGCCGCGGCCACCTCGCCGGCCCAGAACAGGTATTCCAGCGCCCGCTTCACCGCCGACCAGTTCCAGCCCCAGTTGCCGGTCTCCCGGGGCGCGTCGTGCTCGATCTCGGCGGCGGTCAGCGGACCCCGGGCGGTCACCTCGTCCCGCACCCAGGCGACCAGCTCCGGCTGCTCCTGGGCGATCCGCCGCATGCCACCCCAGGACTCGCTGCGCGCCCGGGCCATCCGCCAGCGCAGCGTCGGATGCAGCCCGACCGGGACCAGCGACGCCTCGTGGCCCCAGTATTCGAACAGCTCGCGCGGGCGGCGGTAGGCGGCATGGTCGAGCAGCGTCGTCGGATAGGGCCCGAGCCGGCTGTAGAGCGGCAGGTAGTGCGCGCGTTGCAGCACGTTGACCGAGTCCATCTGGATCAGCCCGACCCGGTCGAGCACCCGGCGCAGATGCCGGCGGGTGGGCACCCCGGCGGGCGCCGGGTCGGCGAAGCCCTGGGCGGCGAGCGCGACCCGCCGGGCCTGGGCGAGCGAGAGTGATTCCGGTGCGGCCATCGTCGGCGACCCTAATTCATCGGTACGACGCCGGTGCGGGAAGCTGGACGCGACGGCCAGCGGGGCATAGAACGGTGCAATGCTGACCATCCGCCGGGAGGAGCCGGACGACGCCGAGGCGGTCGCCCGGGTGCACGTGCACGGCTGGCAGGCGGGCTACGCCGGGTTCATGCCGGACGAGGTGCTCGCGCGGCTCAACGTCACGGCCTGGGCGCAGCGCCGCCGCGACATCGGCACCGCCGATCCGGAGCACCCGTTCACCACGCTGCTCGGGGAGGTGGACGGGCTGGTGGTCGGCTTCACCACCTTCGGGCCGTACCGCCGAAACCAGGACCGGGACGACCTGGACCCGGCGGTCGGCGAGGTGCTCGCGCTCTACGTGGAGCCGGGGTGCTGGGGCGACGGCACCGCCGTCGCGCTGCTGGCCGCCGCCCGGACCGGGCTCAGCGAGCGGGGCTGGACCGGCTACCGGCTGTGGGTGCTGGCGGACAACCGGCGGGCTCGCCGGTTCTACGAGCGGGCCGGGTTGTCACCGGACGGTGAGCAGTCGACCTACCAGGTGCCGCTCGCCGGCGGGCGCGGGCCGGTCGGGCTGGTCGAGCTGCGGTACGCCGGACGCCTCGACGACTGACCCGCCCGGTGCCAGCCAGCGGCGGATCGGCAGGAAGGCCAGCAGCGCCAGGCTGATCCAGACGTAGGCGTTGCTGCCCACGAAGCCGTCGAGGCCGGTGAAGTCCTTCTCCCAGAACCAGACGGTCCGGCTGATCAGCAGCGCGTACCCGACGGTCGCCGCGGCCAGCAGGACCCGCCGTCGACGGCCGGCCGGCGCGGCCATCGCGTTGTCGACCAGCAGGATCAGCGCGGGCAGCAACCAGACCAGGTGGTGCACCCAGGTGACCGGGCTGACCAGGCACATCACCGCGCCGGTCAGCGCCAGGCCGGTCGCCTCGTCGCCCGCCGCGACGGCGGCCCGGGCCCGCCAGGCCCAGAGCGCGAGGGTGCCGAGCACCAGCAGCAGCCACAGCAGGGTGCTCGGGTGCTCCGGGTCGAGCCGGGCGACCACCCCGCGCAGCGACTGGTTGGACACGAACGCCAGCTCACCCACCCGGCCGGTGTTCCACAGCGCCTCGGTCCAGAACTCCCGGGAGGCGTCCGGGAAGAGCGCGCCGGCCAGCAGCGACACCCCGGCGGCGGCGCCGCTGGCGGTGAACGCCGCCCGCCACCGTCCGGTGACCAGCAGGTAGACGATGAAGATTCCCGGGGTCAGCTTGATCGCCGTGGCCAACCCGATGCCCACCCCGGCCCACCGGTTGCCGCTCGGGAGCAGCCGCAGCAGGTCCACCGCGACGAGGAAGAGCAGCAGCGTGTTGACCTGGCCGAAGTTGACCGTCTCCCGCATCGGCTCGAACGCGGCGGCCAGGCACAGCGCCACGGCGAGGGCGAACCACCGGGTCCACCCGGCACGACGCGCGATCGGGTCGACCAGCCACCAGATCAGCACCGTCGTGGTGACGACGCTCGCGAGCACGCTCACCACGATCGCGGCCGACCACGGCAGGTACGCCATCGGCAGCATGACCAGCGCGGCGAACGGCGGGTAGGTGAAGCCGTACTGGGTGCCCGGCTTGAGGTAGTCGTAGATCTCGCCGCCGTCGTGCACCCACCAGGTCAACGCGCCGTAGTAGACCTTCAGGTCGAAGAAGCCGTGCCGTACGGCCGCGACGGAGAGGAACCCGGTGACCGCCGCGGCGAGCACCACCACGCCGACGACCTGCGCGGTCGTCCTGTTGGCACCCTGCGCCACCGTCGCCTCCCTGGCCCTGCGTAGGCTTCCGTCCCATGGCTCTCGGGTACGTCCGCCCGGCGCGTCCCGAGGACGCCGGCGAGATCGCACGCATCCAGCTCGCGACCTGGCGGGTCGCGTACCGCCGGATCCTGCCTCGGCACGTGCTCGACAACCTGGACGAGGCGTTCCTCGCCCGGCGGTGGAGCGCCGCGGTGCTGGAGCCGCCCTCGGGCGCGCACCGGGTGCTGGTCGCCGTCGAACAGGCCGAGCAATCGTATCTGGTGGGGTTCGCCGCCTCCGGCCCGGCCGACGCCGAGGCGCTGGCGCCGGGCGAGCCGGCCGACGCGCTCGGCCCTGAGGTGGCGGCGGTGACCGACCTGCTGGTCGAGCCGCGCTGGGGCCGGCGGGGCCACGGCAGCCGCCTGCTCGCCGCCGCCGTGGACCTGTGGCGCGAGGACGGTTTGAGCCGGGCGGTGGCCTGGGCGTTCGAGGGTGACGAGGCGACCCGGAAGTTCCTCACCAGCACCGGTTGGGAACCCGACGGCGCCGCACGGGCGCTGGACGTCGACGACATGCTGGTGCCCCAGGTGCGTCTGCACGTGGCCGTCCCGCCCGAGAAGGTGCCCGCGGACGAGTGACGTGACCGGTGTGGCGGCCCGAGCTGAGGCCACCACACCGGGCAGGTCAGCCCTTGTCCGAGCCGTCGGGCCGGGCACCGGGACGCCGCGCTCGGCCTGGCCGAGGGGCTGCTCGCCGCGGCCGAGGCGTTCGACTACCGGCTACCCGAGCTGTACGGCGGTGACGAAAGGTCGCTGCTCAACCGCCCGGTGCCGTACCCGGCGGCGTGCCGTCCGCAGGCCTGGGCCGCGGCCGGCGCCGTGCTGCTGCTCCAGGCCGCCGCCGGGCTCTACCCCGACGTGCCGGGCGGCACGGTCCGGCTGGCCCCACTGGCCGGCGCCGAGCTCGGCGCGCTCACGGTCAACGGGTTCCGCCTCGCCGGCGCCCCGGTGACCGTCACCGTCGACCACACGGGCAGCCCAACGGTCACCGGCCTCCCCACCCAC
>NZ_QGKR01000249.1 GCF_003172955.1 Micromonospora acroterricola
CCCCCGGGAGATCTCATGGCAGCAGTGACCACCCCCACCAGACCACCCCGCCGCGCCTCGGAGACGCCGGACACGCCGGCGTGGGCCCGCTGGGCCAACGACCGTCGCAAGTGGCTGTTCGCGGCGCCGGCCATGGTCTTCGTCGCCGCGCTGATCGTCTTCCCGCTGGCCTGGACCGGCTATCTCAGCCTCACCGACGCCGAGGGCTCGGTCCGGGCGGAGTCCGAGTTCGTGGGCTTCCAGAACTACGTCGAGGTGCTCTCGGACACCGACCGGTTCTGGCCGGCCGTCGGCCGGACCGCCGCGTTCACCGTCGTCGCGCTGCTGTTCGAGGTCGTCCTCGGCATGGCGGTCGCGCTGCTGCTGTGGCGACCGTTCCGGGGGCAGAAGTGGGTCCGGGTCGCCATCCTGATGCCGCTGGTCGCCACCCCGGTCGCGGTCGGCATGATGTGGCGGCTCATCTTCGACCCGAACATCGGCCTGGCGAACCAGGCCCTCGGCTGGGTCGGCATCGGTCCCCAACCGTGGCTGGCCGGCCAGCACTCGGCGCTGCCCACGACGATCTTCATCGACGTCTGGCAGTGGACCCCGATGGTGGTGCTGATCCTGCTCGCCGGCCTGACCTCGCTCTCCGACGAGCCCCAGGAGGCGGCGCGCATCGACGGCGCCAGCGCCTGGCAGCGGTTCCGGCACGTCACCCTGCCGCTGGTGATGCCGACCGTGATCGTGGCGATCCTGCTGCGCGGCATCGACGCGCTGAAGACGTTCGACATCCTCTACGCCACGAAGGGCCGCGGCGGCGGCTCCTTCCACGAGGTCGAGACGCTCAACGTGTACGCCTACGGCCTGAGCTTCGACTACAACGAGTACGGCATCTCATCGACGGTCCTCATCATCTTCTTCCTGATCATCATCGGGTCGATGTGGGCCCTGACGTCCCGCAGGAAGGAGGCGCAGCGATGAAGTCCCGCCCCGCCTACCGGGTGTTCCGCGTGGTGGCGCTCACCGTCGTGGTGATCGCCCTGCTCGCACCGCTGCTGTGGATGGTCGCCGCGTCGTTCAAGACGAACGTCGACATCTACGACACGGGCAAGGCCCTCGTCTTCTCACCGACCATCGACAACTACGCCAACGTGCTGGAGCAGGCCAACTACGTCCAGTTCATCGGCAACAGCCTCTGGGTGGCCTTCGCGGCGACCGCGCTCTCCCTCGTCCTCGGCATACCCGCGGCCTACTCGATGAGCCGCTTCAACATGAAGAAGTCCGCGCTCGTGGTGCTGATGGCCCGGGTCATCCCCGGCGTCTCCCTGCTGGTGCCCTGGTACTACGTCTTCTCCAACCTGAAGATGGTCGGCGGGTTCACCGTGCTCGTCCTCAGCCACATGTTCGTGTCGCTGCCGCTGGTGGTCTACATCATGATGGGCTACTTCGACAGCCTTCCCCTCGAACTCGAGGAGGCGGCGCTCGTGGACGGGCTGACCCACATCGGCGCGTTCCGCCGGATCACGCTGCCGCTGTCGATACCGGGCGTGGCCACCGCCGGCATCCTGTCGTTCATCTTCTCCTGGAACAACTTCATGTTCGCCCTCGTGCTCTCCGGGGCCGACACCAAGACCCTGCCCGTCGCGATCTTCGACTTCGTCGGCTACGCCAGCATCGACTGGGGTGGCCTGATGGCGGCGGCCAGTGTCGTCACCCTGCCGATCATGGTGATCGCCCTGTTCGTGCAGAAGTACGTCGTCTCCGGCCTCACCGCCGGCGCGACGAAGGGCTGAGGACAGCATGACGACGATCGCACGGGTCGAGACCTTCCTGGTCGCCCCTCGCTGGCTCTTCGTCCGCGTCGAGACCGAGTCCGGGATCGTGGGCTGGGGCGAGGCGACCTGCGAGGGCCGCTCCGAGACCGTCCGGACCGCCGTCGAGCAGCTCGGTGAGCTGCTGATCGGCCGGGACGCGCTGCGGATCGAGGACCACTGGCAGGTCATGACGAAGGGATCCTTCTACCGGGGCGGCCCGATCCTGGCCAGCGCCGTGTCGGGCCTGGACCAGGCGCTGTGGGACATCGCCGGCAAGCGGTACGGGGCGCCGGTGCACCAGCTGCTCGGCGGCCCCGTCCGGGACCGCATCCGGGTGTACGGCTGGGTCGGCGGCGACGAGCCGAGCGAGGTCCGCGACCACATCGCCGAGCAGGTGGCGGCCGGGCTGACCGCGGTCAAGATGAACGCCTCGGGGCGGATGAGCCCGATCGCGTCGGTCGCCGAACTGGACGGGGTGGTCCAGCGGGTCGCCGCGGCCCGGGAGGTGCTGGGCGACGAGCGTGACGTCGCCGTCGACTTCCACGGCCGGTTCACCCTCGCCAACGCCCGCCGTGTCGCCCCGCTGCTGGAGCCGTACCGGCCGCTCTTCCTCGAGGAGCCGGTCGTGCCGGAGAACTCCCACCTCATCGGCGACTTCGTACGGTCCACGACCACACCTGTGTCGACCGGCGAGCGGCTCTACAGCCGGCAGGAGTTCCTGCCCGTCCTCCAGGCCGGCATCGCGGTCGCCCAGCCGGACCTCTCGCACGCCGGTGGGATCTCCGAGGTACGCCGGATCGCCGCGCTCGCCGAGGTGTACGACGTGCAGCTCGCCCCGCACTGCCCGCTCGGGCCGCTCGCCCTCGCGGCGTGCCTGCAGATCGGCTTCGCCACGCCGAACTACCTGATCCAGGAGCAGAGCATCGGCATCCACTACAACCTGGGCGTGGAGGTGCTCGACTACGTCCTCGACACCACGCCGCTGATCTTCGTCGACGGGCACATCGAGCGGCTCACCGCTCCGGGGCTCGGCATCGAGATCGACGAGCAGGCGGTACGGGCAGCCGACAAGCGCGGGCACGCCTGGCGCAGCCCCACCTTCCGGCACCCCGACGGCTCGTACGCGGAATGGTGAGCGACCCACCGGCCAACCGCGCGGTCGACCTGCTCACCGTCGGGGAGTCACTGGTGTCGCTGCGGGCGGCCGGGCCGCTGGCCGTCGGGGGCGCCTTGACGATGCACGTGGCCGGAGCGGAGTCCAACGTCGCGATCGGCCTCGCCCGGCTCGGCCACCGGACGGCCTGGGTCGGCCGGGTCAGCGACGACGAGCTGGGCGAGTACGTGCTGCGACAGCTGCGCGCCGAGGGCGTACGGGTCGACGGCGTGACCACCGACCCCGAACGGCCCGCCGGCCTGATGTTCCTGGAACGGCGTACCGCCGACCTGACCCGGGTGCGCTACCACCGGGCCGGATCGGCCGGGTCCGCCCTGGGCGTCGAGGACGTCCGCGCGCCGATCGCCGAGGGAGCCCGGGTGCTGCACCTGACCGGGATCACCCCGGCGCTGTCCGACAGCGCCCGCGAGGCCGTCACCTGGGCGGCCGAGACAGCGTCCCGGTCCGGCACGCTGGTCTGCCTCGACGTCAACTACCGCGCCCGGCTCTGGACGCGGGAGGAGGCCCGCGCGGCGCTCACCCCGCTGACGACGTACGCCTCGCTGGTCATCGCCTCCGCCGACGAGCTGGACCTCGTCGACGAGCCCGGAGCGGCCGAGTCCACCGTCGTCGCGCGGCTGGCGGCACGCGGCGTGGACACGGTCCTGGTCAAGCTCGGCGCCGACGGCGTGCGGGCCCACACCCGCGAGGGCGTCCGACACGTCGCGGCGGTGCCGGTGACCGCCGTGGACACGGTCGGCGCCGGTGACGCGTTCAGCGCCGGCTACCTCTCCGGGCTTCTCGACGGGCTCGACCTCGACGATCGCCTGCGCCGCGCGGTGACCGTGGGCGCCTTCGCCGTCTCCAGCCACGGCGACTGGGAGGGCCTGCCGCGCCGCGCCGACCTGTCCCTCCTCGACGAACACGAGACCGGAAGCACCATCCGCTAGAACCCGCCCAGGGCGGCACCCGAGAAAGGCACCCCGTGAAGATCGTCGCAGCGGACGTCATCGTCTCCAGCCCGGACCGCAACTTCCTCACCCTGAAGATCACCACTGACGACGGGGTCACCGGCCTGGGCGACGGCACCCTCAACGGGCGGGAACTGTCGGTCGCCTCGTACCTGCGCGACCATGTCGTCCCGCTGCTGATCGGGCGGGACCCGCACCGCATCGAGGACACCTGGCAGTTCCTGTACCGCTCGGCGTACTGGCGGCGCGGGCCGGTGACCATGGCGGCCATCGCGGCCGTGGACGTCGCGCTCTGGGACATCAAGGCCAAGGCCGCCAGGATGCCGCTCTACCAGCTGCTGGGCGGCGCGTCGCGGACCGGCGTCATGGCGTACGGCCACGCCTCGGGTCGCGACCTCCCCGAGCTGTTCGACTCGATCCGCCACCACCTCGAACTGGGCTTCCGGTCGATCCGGGTGCAGACGTCCGTCCCGGGCATCAACGCCGTCTACGGGGTGGCCGCGCAGCACAGCGCCGACGGCAAGCGGTACGACTACGAGCCGGCGCAGCGCACCCCCCTGCCGGCCGAGGAGGACTGGGACACCCGCTCCTACATGCGTCATCTGCCCGGCGTCTTCGAGGCGGTCCGCCACGAGTTCGGGCCCGAGCTTCCGCTGCTGCACGACGGTCACCACCGGATGACCCCGATCCAGGCCGCGAGGCTCGGCAAGGACCTCGAACCGTACGACCTGTTCTGGCTCGAGGACTGCACTCCCGCGGAGAACCAGGAGGCGCTGCGGCTGGTCCGCCAGCACACCACCACGCCGCTGGCGATCGGCGAGGTCTTCAACACCGTGTGGGACTACCAGACGCTCATCCGCGAACAGTTGATCGACTATGTCCGGTCGGCCGTCACCCACACCGGCGGCATCACCGCGATGCGGAAGCTGCTCGACTTCGCCGCGCAGTACCAGATCAAGTCCGGCATCCACGGCCCGACCGACATCTCACCGGTCGGCATGGCCGCCGCCCTGCACCTCGACCTGGCCATCCACAACTTCGGCATCCAGGAGTACATGCGACACGGCGCCCTGACCGACGAGGTGTTCCGGCAGTCCTTCACGTTCGCCGACGGCTACCTCCACCCGGGGGAGCAGCCGGGCCTCGGTGTCGAGCTCGACGAGGAGGCCGCGGCGAGGTTCCCGTACGTGCCGGCGTACCTGCCGTTCAACCGCCTCCAGGACGGAACCGTCCATGACTGGTGAGCACCCGGTCGCTCCCCCGCCCGGCGGGCGGCGGCCGCCCCGGCACGTCGTCGTGATGGGCGTGTCCGGGGCCGGTAAGACGACCGTGGCCCGGGGAATCAGCGCCCTCACCGGCCTGACCTTCGCCGAGGCCGACGAGTTCCACTCCGAGGCCAACGTCGCGAGGATGCGCTCGGGCGTACCCCTCGACGACGACGCCCGCTGGCCCTGGCTCCGCGCCCTCGCCGACTGGATGACCACCCGTGACGCCGAGGGCGTGTCAACGGTGCTGGCCTGTTCGGCGTTGAAGCGCTCCTACCGGGAGGTGCTCCGGCAGGGGCCACCGGGTGTGGACTTCGTCCACCTGGACGGGACGGCGGAGGTCATCCGGGAGCGGATGTCCCAGCGCGCCGGGCACTACATGCCGGCGAGCCTCCTCGACTCCCAGCTGGCGATCCTGGAGCGGTTCCAGCCGGACGAGCCGGGTCTGGTGCTCGACGTCTCGCTACCGCCGGACGAGCTCGTGTCGGCCGCGGTCGAGCGTCTCGGGCTGCGACTGGGAGCATCGACGGCAGGCAGTTAGCCGCCGCACGGACTCCACTCTGGTCACAGGACGCCTCCGTGGCCCGGTTTACTCCGTTTGCGGCGGGGTAGGTTGGACGTCGGGTCAAGACATGTGCCCTCCAGTGGTCGATCCTGCCGCGGCGCCAACCGCGACGGCGAGGCCACCCTCATCGAGGGCGGGGGCGTCATGTGACTGATCAGGGTTCTCTTCTCCGGCCGTTGCGCCGTGATTTCCAGGCCGCTCACCGCACCCGCGCGCCACAGCCCATCATGTCCCTGGCGTTGAGCCGCGACGGCTCCGCCAGTCTGGTCAGCGCCGTCGGCGAGATCGACATGAGCAACGCCCATCTGCTCACCGAGATGGTGGAGTTCCTCTGCCGCCCGCCCGTGCCGTTGATCGCGCTGGATCTGTCGGCGGTCCGCTTCTTCGGCGCGCACGGGATCAGCGCCCTGCTCCGGGCCAGCACGTTGGCCACCTCGGTGGGCGCCCGGCTGATCGTCCGCGATCCCTCGCCGTTCGTGCTCCGCGTCCTCGGCGTGACCGGGATGGCACGGCACCTGGACCTCGACGTCTCGTCCACGTCGGCCGTCGCCCCGGTCAGCGACGGCGTTCCGCGACCCGCCTCCCGCGACCCGCTGACGCGTCCGCCCGTGGGCGTTCCCGCCCGGCTCCCCGTCTGGGCGAAAAGCTCGGCGTCGACGTTTTCCGCATGAATGGCAGGGTACGGCCAAATCACCCCGAATGAAGGAGAGACATGTTCAATCCGCTGGATCACAAGGGGATCCCACTGGAGAGCCAGATCCGCAACTGGCGCGAGCTGAACGTCGAGCCGATCGACCCGGAGGCGGTCGACCCGTACACCCGGTGCCGGATCATCACGATGAACGGCATCGAGGTCGAGGCGATCAACTTCCAGCACCAGTTCGCCCGCAACTGCTCCGACCAGGAGGTCCGCCGGCAGCTCGCCTACGTCCGCTATGTGGAGAGTCAGCAGCAGCGCGTGGTGAACTGGCTGCTGCCCGGTGTGGCGAGCGTGTTGGAGACGACCCTCGGCTACGAGCAGGTCGCCGTCGACCTCACCGCCTGGGTGGCCCGGCACGAGCCCGACCCCTACCTGAAGCAGGCGTACGAGTTCGGCGTGCTGGAGGACTTCGACCACCTGTACCGCTACGCCAACCTCTACGAGATGGTCGAGCGGCGCAAGGCGGAGAAGATCGTCGACGGCCTGACCGAGGTCATGCCGGGCCGGCCCACCGTCGTCGAGCACCGGCACCCGTTCGACGAGGTGCGCACCCCGTACGACCGCAACTCGGTGGACCCGCGCTCGAAGCTGAACGCTCTGACGATCCTCTCCGCCGAGCAGCAGGTGATGTTCTACTACATGAACGTCGGCCCGCAGTACATGGAGCCGATCGCGCGCCAGCTCTACCAGGAGATCAGCCTGATCGAGCAGCAGCACGTGACCCACTACGAGTCACTGCTGGACGCGGGCGAGAACTGGTGGGAGCGGCTGCTGACCCACGAGTACAACGAGTGCTGGCTCTACTACTCGTTCCTCCAGCAGGAGAGTGACCCCCGGATCAAGGCGGTCTGGGAGCTGCACCTGCAGATGGAGCTGGCCCACCTCCAGCAGGCCGCCGACCTGCTGCGTCGGCACGACGGCCGGGAGCCCGAGGAGATCGTGGGCAGCGCCGGGCTGCCGGAGCCGCTGACCTTCGAGCCCAACAAGGACTACCTGCGCCACCTGCTGGCCACCACCGTCGACGCGACGAAGCTCGGCGAGGGCTACGTCCGCGAGGCCCACGAGCGCTTCGAGTGGATGCAGCAGCAGGTGCACGACGGCCAGAAGCCGCCGAGCGAGCAGGTCATCGACATGCACCGGGAGCGCTTCGGCGACGAGTACCGCATCGAGACCGAGGGGCCGCACCCGGTCGAGGCGCTGCGTTCCAAGGGGGGCAGCCATGCCTGACACCGGCACGCCGGCCACCGCCGGCCCCGAGGAGGACGTGGTCGACCTGCTGCTCGCCCAGCACGCCCAGATCGAGCAGCTCTTCCTGCTGGTCATCGGCAGCACCGGCGATACCCGGCGCGAGGCCTTCGACGACCTGGTCAAGCTGCTCGCCGCGCACGAGACCGCCGAGGAGGAGGTCATCCACCCGCTCTCCCGCACCCTGCCGGGCGGTGGGGGCGACGCGATGGTCGACGACCGGCTCGAGGAGGAGCGGCAGGCGAAGGAGACGCTGCAGACGTTGATCGCGGGCGGTGTGGACGCCGACGGGTTCGACACCGGGATCATCCTGCTGCGCGACGCCGTACTCACCCACGCCCGCTACGAGGAGCGCTACGAGTTCCCCCGGCTGCGCCAGCACGTCCCGGCCGACCGGCTGCGCAGCCTCGCCACGGCCGTCGGGGCCGCGGAGGTGACCGCGCCGACCCGGCCACACCCCAGCGCGCAGTCGGCGAAGGGCAACCTGGCGGTCGGTCCGGCGCTGGCGGTCATCGACCGGGTCCGCGACGCGGTGCGGAAGCCCTCGGCCAGCTGACCCGAGGCGGCCCGCGCGGAAGAACATGAGAGAGGTCAGAAGAAGTGAGCGGCAACCAATATCAGGAGCAGGACCCCACGAAGCAGCACCGCGGGCCGGACGAGCAGACCGGTGGTCAGCAGTCGGAGCCCGGCATCACCCGGGAGATGCCGGACGAGCCGGACCACGGTGAGGAGAGCTACCAGGGCACCGGCAGGTTGACCGGCAAGCGGGCGGTCATCACCGGCGGCGACTCCGGCATCGGCCGTGCGGTGGCCATCGCCTTCGCCCGTGAGGGCGCGGACGTGCTCATCGCGTACCTGCCCGAGGAGGAGGACGACGCCCGGCAGACCGCGCAGCTGATCGAGAAGGCCGGACGCAAGGCGGTGACCGTGGCCGGCGACATCCGCGACGAGGCGCACTGCGAAGAGATCATTTCCCGGGCGGTCCGTGACCTCGGCGGGCTGGACATCCTGGTCAACAACGCGGCCTACCAGATGTCCCAGTCGGGCGGCATCACGGACATCACCACCGAGCAGTTCGACCGGGTGCTCAAGACCAACCTGTACGCCATGTTCTGGCTCTCCAAGGCCGCTGTCCCGCACATGGAGCCCGGCTCGACGATCATCAACACCGCGTCGATCCAGGGCTACCAGCCCTCCCCCGACCTGCTCGACTACGCCACCACGAAGGCCGGCATCATCGCCTTCACCAAGGGCCTCGGCGAGAATCTCGCGGAGAAGGGCATCCGGGTCAACGCGGTCGCGCCCGGTCCGATCTGGACGCCGCTGATCCCCGCCACGATGCCGGAGGAGAAGGTCGAGTCGTTCGGCGGGGACGTTCCCCTCGGTCGCGCTGGGCAGCCGGCCGAGGTGGCCCCGGCGTACGTCTTCTTCGCCTCGCAGGAATCCAGCTACATCACCGGCGAGGTCCTGGGCGTCACCGGCGGCAAGCCGCTGGCCTGAGCGTCCGCCCACCTCGTCGACGGGCCGTCCGCGCTTCGGCGCCGGGCGGCCCGTCGGCACGCTGCCCCCTCGACGTCGAGAACCTGGCGCTGTCCTCGATTGCCTGACTAAAGTCAGCGATATGCGATCTGACTTCGTTGCCGCCGTGCGGCGCTTCAACCGGACGGTCACCCAGCGGGTGGGAGCGCTCGATGACGAGTACATGGCCTGCGGGCGTCCCCTCGCGCAGGCACGACTGCTGTGGGAGGTCGGCCCCGACGGCGCCGAGGTCGCGGCACTTCGGGCCCGCCTCGGCCTGGACTCGGGTTACCTCAGCCGGTTGCTGCGCGCGCTCGAAGGCGACGGGCTCGTCAGCGTCGGGCCGGCCGAGCAGGCCGGCGGCGACGCACGGGTCCGGGTCGCGGCGCTCACCCCGGCCGGACGGGCGGCGTGGGCCGAGCTCGACGAGCGCTCCGACGGGTTCGCCTCGTCGATCCTCGCACCGTTGACCGAGCACCGCCGCGAACAGCTCGTCGCGGCGATGGCCCAGGTGGAGCGGCTGCTCATCGCATCGATGGTGGTCGTCGAGCCCTGCCCGCCGGGCGACCCGCGCGCTCGGGCGTGCCTGCGCGCCTACGCCCGCGAGATGGCCCGGCGCTTCGACGACGGGTTCGACCCGGCACTGAGCAACCCCGTGCACGACGAGGAACTCGTCCCACCCGCTGGCGTCTTCCTGCTCGCCACCCTCAACTCCGAGCCGGTCGGCTGCGGCGCGGTCAAACTGCACCGCGACGCGCCCGCCGAGGTCAAGCGCGTCTGGGTGGCGGACACCGTGCGCGGGCTCGGCGTCGGCCGGCGGATACTCGGCGACCTGGAGCGGTACGCGGCCGCGCGAGGGTGGACGACGCTCCGGCTGGACACGAACCGGAACCTCACCGAGGCGATCGCGATGTACCACTCAGCCGGGTACCGGGAGATCGAGCCGTACAACAGCGAGCGCTTCGCCCACCACTGGTTCGAGAAGCAGCTCGACCCGCCCCAGGGCTGAGACCGCCGCTCAGGACGGCCGCCCGCCGAACGCCCAGTTGTGCACCTCGATGTCCGCGTACCTCTCCGGGGTCAGGACGGCGCGCGCCTCGTCGGCGTCCGTCGCCCGGAGCAGCACCGCCGTCCCCACCCAGGTGGCGCCGTCATCCGACAGCAGCGGCCCGTACGCGATCAGCCCGTCGCGGTCGGGCGGCCCGGCGAGGTCGGCGGCCCGCCGCGCGCCCAGACCGAGCACCAGGTACCGGTTGCCCCCGGTCCGGCCCCCGGCGAAATCCCACATGCTGCGGCCCAGCGTGTTGCGCCACCGGCGCAGCAGCACATCCCGGTACACGCCGGCCTGGTAGTTGGGCTCGTCGAAGGCGAACGCCCGGGCGGCGGCGGGATCGGGCAGGTCGACGACGTGCACGCTGCCGGTCGGCGTGTCGCCGTCGTCGGCGAAGGTCGGACCACGGGCGATCATCTGCACCGCGTACCGGTCCATGTATGACCAGTGCTCGGCCAGCAGCTCGTCGCGCAACGCGAGGGAGCCGGGCCGGTCGCGGTGGTAGCAGAAGAACTCCATGCCGCAAGTCTCGACCTCCGTGCCGTACGCCGGCCTGGCGGGTACTGGCCAGGCCGGCGTACGGCACGGAGCAGGCTGGTCACCAGCGCGGCCGGGTCAGCCGGTCTCGCTGGTCGTGTCCCGGCCGCGTTGGATGGTCTCGGCGATGCGCTTGATGCGCCGCAGACGGGCGTCCCAGGCAGCGCCGACGTCGGCGAGCTGGGCCACCGCGCGGGCGAGTTGGGCCTCGTCGACGCGGAACTGCCTCTCGCGGCCCGTGCTGGTGCCGTGCACCAGGCCGACCCGGTCGAGGACGACGAGATGCTTCGCCACCGCCTGACGGGTCACCGGCAGATGCTCGCTCAGGCTGGTCGCCGTCCCCCCGCCGTAGCTCAGCAGCAGGTCGAGCATCCGTCGCCGGGTCGGATCGCCGACCGCCGACCAGAGGTCGTCGTCGACCGTCACGCCTGCGCGCCCGATCCGATCTTCGCCGCGTACGTGGGCAGCCGCGGCAGGAAGAAGTCCCAGCCGCTGACGTGCTCGGCGTACTCCGCGGCGACCTTCGCCTCGTCCCAGCCGCGCTCGCGGAAGCCGCTTTCGGTCATCCGCAGCAGGGTGCCGCTTCCGGCGGGCTCGATCGTGAAGACGACCAGGAACGAGTTGCCCGCAGCCGCGACCTGTCCCTCCTCGTGCGTCCACCGGAAGGAGAAGTGCCGCGGCGGCACGGCGTCGACGACCGTGAACTGCTCCCAGGTGCCGCCGCCCCGGGAGCAGTCCCCGAAGCCGATCCGCCCCGCTCCCCCGGGCACGGCCGGGTAGTCCGCCTCGTCCGGCCACCAGCCACGCAGGTGCTCGGGACTGCTCACCACGTCGAAGACGACCTCGGGTGCGGCGTCGACGTGAATTTCCCGTTCGATCGTTCCGAATTCCATGCTCTCCACCTTCGCAACGTTTGGTTGCACATCACGCTAGCCGACGCGCCGCACACGCGCAACCTTTAGTTGCACGAGCGCCGTGGCCGGTCCGCCCGCGCCGCCCAACCCGGCCGCCCGGGCCCGGATTGGCCGAAGGCCCCCCGCTCCGGGCGTCCCCGTGGTCATGATCGGGGTGTGTCCAGGATGCCGACCCTCGTACGCCCGATGCTCGCCACCAGCGGCGCCCTGCCGGGCGGGCCCGGCTGGGGATACGAGTTCAAGTGGGACGGGGTGCGCGCGATCGGCTACGTCGCCGGCGGGGTACGGCTGCTCAGCCGCAACGATCGCGACGTCACCCGCGCGTATCCCGAGCTGGACGAGCTCGCGCGGCTGCTGACCGGCCGGCAGGCGGTGCTGGACGGGGAGATCGTCGCACTCGACGGCAGGGGCCGGCCCGACTTCTCGGCACTCCAGCACCGGATGCACGTCCGCACACCGTCCGCCGGGTTGGTCGGCACGACTCCGGTCCGGCTCTACGTGTTCGACCTCCTGCACCTCGACGGGCGGGACCTGACGCCCCTGCCGTACACCGAGCGGCGCACCGCCCTGGAGCAGCTGGAGTTGAGCGGGGACAGCGTCGACACCCCGCCCTCCTGGACCGGCGACGCCGGGCGGGACCTGGCGACAGCGGCCGCCGACCTCGGCCTCGAAGGGGTCGTCGCCAAGCAGCTCGACTCGCCGTACGAGCCTGGCCGCCGCTCGCCGGCGTGGGTGAAGGTGCCCCTCAACGACACCGTCGAGGTCATCGTGGGCGGCTACAAGCCCGGCGCCGGCCGGCGAGCGGGCACGATCGGCTCCCTGCTGCTCGGCATGTACGACCCCGACGACAGGCTGACCTACATCGGCCACGTCGGCACCGGCTTCACCCAGACCGCTCTGCGCGACCTCCAGCAGCGCCTGGATCCCCTACGCCGGCCCGACACGCCGTTCCACTCCCCCGTGCCACGCGAACACACCCGCGACGCCGTCTGGGTCGACCCGGCCCTGGTCGGCGACGTCACCTTCCGGTCCTGGACACCCGACCACCGCCTGCGTCACCCCTCCTGGAAAGGGCTGCGCAGCGACCGCGAACCAGCCGAGATCCGGCTGCGACGCTGACCCGACGGCCGGGACCCGCGCCGGTCGCGTGCCGCCGGTTCGCCGCGGCGGGCTACCGGACCGACACTCTGCTCTCGATCGGCGGCGCCGTCTGGACGGGCAGAGCCCGACGAGCGGGGCCGCGGGTCACCCGGTCGACGGCGGCCAGCACGGCCGGCACGTCCAGCTCGGCGAGCGCCGGGTGCACGTCCGTGCCGTTGCCCGGCCGGCGCGGCCCGGCCCAGAGCGCCTCGTGGCACGGCCGACCCGGTGGTGGGCCCCACTGCGCCGGCGGCACCGGGCCGAACAGCAGCACCGACGGGGTGCCGTACGCGGTGGCCAGGTGACCGATGCCGGTGTCGCCACTGACCACCAGGCGGGCGTGGGCGACCAGAGCGGCCAGCTCGCCCAGACCGGTCTCCCCCGCCAGCACCGCGTCGTCGGCGAGCCCGGCCCGGCGCGCGACCTCCTCGGCGACGCGCCGCTCGCCCGGGTTGCCGGTGATCACCACCCGGTGCCCCCGCCCGGCCAGCGTCCGAGCGACCGCCGCGAAGCGCGCCGGCGGCCAGCGCCGCTGCGACGCCTTCGCGCCGGGGTGCACGACGCTCACCCCGGCCGGCAGTCCACCGGGCGCGGGACGGTCCAGCGCCAGGTCACCGCGGTCGGCGGGAATGCCGTACCAGGCGAGCATTCGGCACCACCGGTCCACCTCGTGCTCGTCGGCCCGCCACGGTGGACCGTCCGCGTGGCCGGCCTCGTCGTTGGCGAAGGCCAGGAGCCTGCGGGCGCCGACCCCGGCCAGCATCCGGTGTGACTGCGGCCCCCGGCCGTGCAGGTTGACCGCCAGCTCCGGCGGTGGGCCGGGCCACCTCAGGTGGCCCAGCCCCTCCGCCTCGACCAGCCGGTCCACCCCGCCGATCAGCTCGACCAGCGGGCTCAGCCACCGTGGCGCGACCAGCGCCAGCTCCTCGTCGGGGTACGCGGCGCGTACCGCCCGCAGGGCCGGCACGCCGGTGGCGAGGTCGCCGACGCCCAGCGCCCGAAGCACCAGGATCACGGGTACGACGACTCCTGCTCGGCGCAGACCACCAGCTCGCGGACCGCGCAGCCGGGCGGTTGCCCGAGCGCGAACAGGACGGCCTCGGCGGTGTCCGCCGGATCGTTGAGAACGGCGTCCGGTCCGGGCTTGTACTTCTCGTCCCGATCGTCGAAGAAGGCCGTCCGCATGCCTCCGGGGATGAGCAGCGTCACGCCCACCGTGCCGGCCAGCTCGGCCGCGAGAGCCCGGGTGAAGCCGACCACGCCGAACTTCGCGGCGCAGTACGCGGTCGCGTCGCTGACCGCCTTGACGCCGAGCGTGGACGCCACGGTGACCACCGTTCCGTGCGAGCGTTCCAGGTGCGGCACCGCTGCGCGGATCACCGCGGCGGTGCCGAGCAGGTTGATCGCCACGATCCGGTCCCACGTCTCGCCGGGCACGTCGGTCAGCCGGCCCGGCACGTCCATGCCGGCGGCGGTCACCACGCCGTCCAGACCACCGGCCTGCTCGGCGAGCCGCCGGGTGGCGGCCTCGGCGGCCCGGGTGTCCGACAGGTCGCACTCGACCCAGGGCACCTCGACGGCCGGCGGCTGCCGGTCCAGCACGTACGGTCGCCCACCGGCCTTCGCCACCGCGGCCACGACGGCGGCGCCGAGGCCGCTCGAGCCGCCGGTGACCAGGATGGTCCTGCCGTTCATGTCCCTGCTCATACCGCTCCCCTCACGAGGTGGAGGCCGCGCTGGCGCGCGGCCGAGATGGTGCCGGTGGTCGATCGACCAGCCAGGTACGGGACGGTGACGACCTGCCCGCCCCAGCGGCGCACCAGGTCCGCCTCGGGCAGTTCGGGGCCGCCGTCCCCGGCGTAGTCGCCGCCCTTGACCCAGACCTGTGGCCGCAGCCGGGTCAACACCTGGTGCGGAGTCGACTCGTCGAAGACCACCACCGCGTCGACGCAGTCCAGTGCGGCCAGGAGACGGGCCCGGTCCTGCTCGGAGTTGACCGGACGATCCGGCCCCTTCAGCTCGCGCACGC
Organism: Micromonospora acroterricola; assembly: GCF_003172955.1. Taxonomy (GTDB): domain Bacteria; phylum Actinomycetota; class Actinomycetes; order Mycobacteriales; family Micromonosporaceae; genus Micromonospora; species Micromonospora acroterricola. Next base: position 14,885 of record NZ_QGKR01000249.1, read on the forward strand.
TGCGGTCGGAGTTGAGGCACACCACCAGGCAGTCACCGAGGCGGCGGGCCGCCTGGAGGGTGGCGACGTGCCCGGCGTGCAGGACGTCGAAGCAGCCGCCGGTGGCGACCACGGTGCCGCCGTCGGCGCGTACCCTCGCGACCAGTTGCTCGGCGGTACGCGGCGCTGCCGGATCGCCGGTCGGCGCGCGGTGCAGCCCGGTCGCCCCGCCCACCGCCACGTACGCCGACGCGGCGGCGACCGCCGTGCCGACCGCCTCGGAGACCGTCGCGCCGTCGGCGAGCGCCAGCGCGGCGGCGGCGGCGAACCGGTCGCCGGCGCCACAGACGTCCTCGACGCGATCCAGAGTCGACGGAGGCGCGACGATCAGCGGGGTGCTACCGGAGTGACAGAGCAACGCGCCGTCCGCGCCCAGCGTCACCGCGACCGCGCCCACCCGCCAGCGGCGGCGCAGCTCGTGCCCGGCCCGGGTGGCGGTGGAGACCGCGGAACCGGCCCCCGCGTCGCCGGTGAGATGCCGCAGCTCCGCCAGGTTGGGCGTGATCAGCCGGGCTCCCGGCACCGCGGCCGGGCCGCGTGGATGCGGGTCCCACACGATCGGCGCGGACGCCTGGGCGAGCGCCGAGCGCAGCGTGGACTGCCGTACGAGCCCGCGCCCGTAGTCACTGACCAGGATGGCTCGGGCGCCGGCCAGCACCTCCAGCACCGCCTCCGGCGGGTCGCCCGGCGCCTGCGGTTCGCCGCCCCGGTCCAGGCGCAGCAGGGTCTGCCCGTCCGCCCGCAACCGGATCTTCTCGCAGGTCGCGCCGGGCAGGTGCAGCGGATAGACGTCGACCCCGGCACCGGCCAGCAGGTCGGCCAGGCGGACCCCGCCCTCGTCCCCCGCGAGCCCGGTGACCAGGGCGACGTCGGCGCCGTGCGCCGCGGCGAGCAGCGCGGCCAAGCCGGCGCCACCGGGACGGTCCACAGCCGAGCGTTCCTCGAGTACCGGCGCGGGGGCGTCCGGGCAGATGCGGCTGACCGTCCCGGAGACATCCCGGTCCAGCAGGGCGTCGCCGACCACGACGAGCTGCCCGCTCACGACGCCACCCAACCGGTGCCGGTGAATCCGTGCCCGTTGTGGTTCCCGTTGGGGAGGTGCCCGTTCGTCCGGTGGCCCGCCGTGGCCGGGGTCGGCGTGGTCCACGGCGCGGTCGGGTCGGGCCTGGGCGACGGCACGGCGACCGTGAGAACCTGTCGTGCCAGCGGCAGTGCCTGGTCGACGAACTCGCAGAGCAGATGCGTCGACACCAGGTGCAGCTCCTGCACCACCTGCCCGTCCGGCGACGGCACGGCGAGCACCTCGTGGCACAGGTCGGCGAGGGGGTTCGGGGCCGGGCCGGTGAAGGCCCAGCAGCGCAGACCGGACTGGCGGCCGGCGCGGGCGGCGGCGAGCAGGTTGGTGCTCCTGCCGCTGCTGGACATCAGCAGGAGGATGTCGCCGTGGCGGCCGTGGGCGCGGACCTGACGGGCGAAGATCTCGTCGTAGCCGTAGTCGTTGCCGATCGCGGTCAACGCGGAGGTCTCCGCGTGCAGGGCGATCGCCGACAGAGGCTCCCGGTCGTCGCGCAGCTTCCCGACCAGCTCGGCGGTGAGATGCTGGGCCTCGGCCGCGCTGCCGCCGTTGCCGGCCACCAGGATCCGCCCGCCCCGGGTCAGGGTGCGGGCCAGCTCGTTGCCCCAGCGGGCGAGCCGCTCGGCCTCCCGGCGATAGGGCGGCAGCGCGGCGGCCAGCCCGGCGAGGTGCGCGTCGACGATGTCGTGTCGGGTCATCACGCCACCACCCCGACGGGACGGCCGATGGCGGTCACCGCCGCGTAGACGCTGCCGAGTTGTTCGGCGCAGCGCTTCCACGAGTACTGGCAGCGGATCCGGTCGAGCGCGGCCGTGGCGTACGCGAAGCGGCGGACCTTGTCGGCGAGGAGCCGGCGGATCGCGGTGCTCAGCGCGCGGGGATCGCGCGGCGGCACGAGGTCGCCGGTGAGCCCGTCCACGACGGTGTCGGCGATTCCACCGACGTCGGTGCCGATCACGGGCACCCCGCAGGCCATCCCCTCCAGCGGCGTGAGCCCGAAGGGCTCGTACCAGGGAGCGGCAACCAGCACGTCCGCCGAGCGGTACCAGGCGGCCATCTCCTCCCGGGGCACACCGCCGACCAGCCTGACCCGGTCGGCGACCCCGCACGACTCGGCCAGCGCGGACAGCCGACGGGCGAAGGTGTCCGCCGCGAGCAGGTCGGCCGGTGGGCCGCCGACCACCACGCACTCGGCGTCCGGCACCGCCGGCAACGCCCGGACCACCTCCAGGAAACCCTTGCGCTCCACCATGCGGCCGACGGTGAGGATGCGCGGCCGGGCCGGGTCACGTGGCGCGGCCGGGCCGTCCGGGTGGAACACCTCCTGGTTGACGCCGGAGGGGACCATCGCCATCCGGGACCGGGGGACGCCCATCCGCACCAGTTCCCGGACCTCGTCCTCGCACTGCACGACGACCCGGTCGACGGCCCGACCGAGCGCACGCTCGTACCCGATCCGCCCGGGTGGGCTGGTGTCCCGGCTGCCCTGGTGACGCTGCTTCACCGTGCCCAACGCGTGGTACGTGAGCACGGTCGGCACCCCGGTGCGGCGGCTGGCGTGCACGGTGGCCAGCCCGCTCATCCAGAAGTGCGCGTGCGCCACGTCCGGGGTCCAGCCGCCGCGCCGCCAGGTGTCCGCCAGCCAGGTGCCGAACTCCCCCAGGTACGGCAGCAGCGCGTCCTTCGGCACCCGCCGCGCGGGGCCGGCCGGCACGTGCCACACCTGGTAGCCGTCGGCGGTGGAGACCGACTCGGGTAGGGCCGCGGAGTCGCGGCGGGTGTAGACCCGCACCTCGTGCCCCTCGACGACCAGCGCGGCCGCGAGTTCCGCCACGTGGGTGTTCTGGCCGCCGGCGTCCTCCTCACCGAGGACGGCCAGCGGACTGGCATGCTCCGAAATCATCGCGACGCGCATGTCTCCTCCTCGATCAGCCGGTCCCAGTCAGCGAGAAACCGGTCGAGCCCGAACCGTTCCTTTGCCACCTCGCGCGCCCGCGCTCCCAGCCGGGCCGCCGCGTCGCGGTCCCCGGCGAGCCAGCGGGCCGCCTCGACCAGCGTGTCGACCCTGGTGGAGAGCACCCCCGCGTCCGGCGGCACCGCGTCCACCGCCTCGGTGGTCGCCAGGGCGATCACCGGCATGCCGATGGACATCGCCTCGATCAGGCTCAGCCCGAGCGACGTCCACCGGCACAGGTGCAGGTACGCCCGCCGCCGGGCCAGCTCCGCGTGCATGCGGTCCTGCGGCAGGTCCTCGTGGCTGGTGACCGGGCTGCCCGGGTGGCCGGCCGCGGCCAGCGCATCGGGCAGCCCCGTCACGCCCATGCCGTACACGTCCAGCGGGGCGACCGCCGCGAACCGGGGCATCAGGTCGGTGCCGGTGACCCGCCAACGGCGTACCGGTTCGTTGGTCACCACCGCGAGCCGGTCCAGCTCGCCGGTCCACTCCGCGTGCGGGGCCACGATGCCGTGCTCGACGACGGTGGTGCGGGTGCCGCCGCTGTCCCAGAACAGCTCGTTGAAGTGGGTGACGTGGGCCAGCAGGAGGTCGTCCCGGTCGGCCATCGGGTGCCGGGTGTTCGGCACGTCGCCCTTGGGGGTGTTGTGTTCGACGTAGATCGCCGGCAGGTCGCGGCCGGGGCGACGGCCCAGCCATCGCTCGGCCAGCTCCAGCTCCTCCGGTCGTTGCAGGATGACCAGGTCCACCTCGGTCCGCCCGAGCTCCTCGGGGGCCACCTCGACGGCGTTCGCGGGCCAGGCGTACGTCCGCGCCCGCCCCACCCCGTACGGGCCGCGGTCGGGGGTGACCGGCACGAGGTACCGGTGTCTGCCGTGCACGAACGACGTCGTCCAGGAGCCGTGCACGTGCCAGAGCAGTACGTTCATCTCTCTCCCTCGATGGCGGCTGTGGGGGCGGGGCGGGGC
>NZ_QGKR01000166.1 GCF_003172955.1 Micromonospora acroterricola
ATGCGGCTCGGCCCGCCCGGCGCCGCCCCCACGCGACCGCCGTCACACGTGCCTCCGCTCGCGACCGGCGTAGCCTCAAGCGGCAGCCGAGCGCGGGGAGGTGTCGCGATGACGGATCGGGCAGGTCAGGGCGGTACGACACCGTCGAACGGCCCCCGGGTGCTGCGACCCCGGGCGTGGCCGTCCCCGGTCCGGGCGATGACCCGGATCCTCAACGCCGACGGCTCGCCGCCGGTGTCCGCTCCCGCCGGCACCGGCCGCAGTGGCGTGGTCGACTGCGCGCTCTACGTCGACGGCAAGCGGCAGCCCGGCGAGTGGACGTACGCGGACGCGCTGGCGGCGGCGCGCCGCGAGGAGCACGGGTTCGTCTGGCTCGGCCTGCACCAGCCCGAGCTGACCGAGATGACCGCCATCGCGGAGACCTACGGCCTGCACGAGCTGGCCGTCGAGGACGCGGTGAAGGCGGAGCAGCGTCCCAAGCTGGAGCGGTTCGGCGAGGTCAGCTTCCTCGTGCTGCGTACCGCCCGGTACTGCGAGCACGCCGAGCTGACCGAGAACTCCGAGGTCGTCGAGACCGGCCAGGTGATGCTCTTCATCGGCCCGAACTTCCTGATCAGCGTCCGGCACGGCGACGCCTGCCGGCTCTCGCCGGTCCGCGCCGACCTGGAGACGAAGCAGGAGCTGCTGCTCCAGGGGCCGTGGGCGGTGGCGTACGCGATCACCGACCGGGTGGTCGACCTCTACCTGGAGGTCGCCGACCAGCTCGAAGACGACCTGGACGTGCTGGAGGCCGAGGTCTTCGACCGCAACGGCCATGGCCGGATCCAGCGGATCTACCAGATGAAGCGGGAGCTGGTGGAGTTCAAGCGGGCGGTGGTGCCGTTGCAGCGGCCGCTGATGACGCTGACCTCACAGGTCAACCGGGACGTGCCCAAGGAGATCCGGCGCTACTTCCGGGACGTGCAGGATCACCTGAGCCGCACGGTCGAGCAGGTGAACTCCTACGACGACCTGCTGAACTCGATCCTGCAGGCGCGGTTGGCCCAGGTCACCGTCGACCAGAACAACGACATGCGCAAGATTGCCGCCTGGGCCGGCATCGCCGCGGTGTGGACGGCCATCGCCGGCATCTACGGGATGAACTTCGACAACATGCCCGAGCTGAAGATGACGTACGGCTATCCCGTCGTCCTGGCTCTCATGCTCGGCGTCTCGCTGGCCCTCTACCGCTGGTTCCGCCGCAACGGCTGGCTCTGACCGACCGTCCAGAAGCGCCGGCGGGCGGGGAGGATCCCGCTCTCGCCGGCGCTCGGTGCGCTCGCTGGGTCAGCGGCGGCCGTTGGTGCGGGCGGTGTCCTTGCCCAGCGCCTTGGTGAGGTCGTCGGCCGGGCGCCCGGAGGCGTCCTTGGCTCCCTCGGCGACCGAGGGGACCTTGTCGGTCGGCCGGACGCTGGTCTGCTTGGCCGGACCGGTGGTGCTGGCGCTGTCCCCGCCGGCCACCGCCGAGCTGCCCGCGCCGGTCATGCCGGCCATGCTCGACCCGTCGGTCCCTTTGGGCGTGGACGGGGTCCGTACCTCGATCGAGTCGACCTCGTCGCGCATCGGCTCCAGGGTGCGGGCCGGGTCGTACTCGGCCCACTCCTGCTGCTCCCGGCGACGGCGGAGAGCGACCGCGCCGGCCAGGCCGGCGATGGCGCCCGCCGCCAGCAGGCCGGTCATCATGGAGCCGCGACGACGCGGCTGCTTCTTCTTGCCGGAGATCCGCATGTTCTTCGACCTGGCCTTCCTGGTCAGCGGCCCCGCTTGGGCGGCGCCGTCTCGGGCGGCCGCGGCCAGCGGTGCCAGCGTGGTGAGTGTCGTCCCCCAGCCGGTCGACGCGCGGTCACGCACCTTGGCCGCGGCCGGTCCGACGTAGCCGCGGGCCACCTCGACCCGAGGGCCGACCGTCGCGCCAGCGCCCTTGGCGGCGTGGTTGGCTGCCAGCATCAGGTGGCTGATGCTCTGGTTCAGCTCGGCCTTGGCAAGCTGACTCCGGGACTTACGCCGCCCGATTCCAAACACGGTCCCACCTCCTGGGAGTTGTTCCTTCGTCATCCTCCACCTTCGGATGCCTCCGCGATGCCAGATCGGGCACATGGGAGGATCCGCATGGAACTGACCAACGAGTGAGGAGTACCCGTGGCCGAGGCTGTCTACGCCACCCTGCACACCAACGCTGGCCCGATCCGGCTGGAGCTCTTCCCCAACCACGCGCCGAAGACGGTTCGCAACTTCATCGACCTGGCCGAGGGCAACCGGGAGTACACCGACCCGCGCACCGGCCAGCCGGGCAGTGGCCCGTACTACGACGGCACCATCTCGCACCGGGTGATCAGCGGCTTCATGGTCCAGATGGGCGACCCGACCGGCACCGGTCGGGGCGGGCCGGGCTACAAGTTCGCCGACGAGTTCCACCCGGAGCTGCGCTTCGACCGGCCGTACCTGCTGGCGATGGCGAACGCCGGACCGGGCACCAACGGTTCGCAGTTCTTCATCACCGTGTCCCCGACGCCGCACCTCAACAACCGGCACACCATCTTCGGGCAGGTGGCCGACGAGCAGTCGGTGAAGGTCGTCGATTCGATCGCGAGCACCCCGACCGGTCCGAGCGACCGGCCGCTCCAGGACGTCGTCATCGAGCGGGTCGAGATCGAGCGGTCCGCTGCCTGATCGACCGGCGAGGTACCTTTGCTCGCATGATTGAGCGCTCCGGAGCACCGCACCGGCCGGTGCCGGTGGACCGCGTGGTGGCGGACGGAGGGTCGGCCCGGTGAGCGAGTCTCCGCCGACCGCCCCGGTCTGCTACCGGCACCCCGGCAGGGAGACCTACGTCCGGTGCACCCGCTGCGACCGGCCGATCTGCCCGGACTGCATGCGGGACGCGTCCGTCGGGCACCAGTGCCCGGAGTGCGTCAACGAGGGACGTCGCAGCGTCCGGCCGGCGCGTACCGCCTTCGGTGGCGGTGCCGCCGGCCGGCACGGCTACGTCACCAAGGCGCTGATCGCGCTGAACGTGCTGCTCATGCTGCTCTCCATCGCCTCGGACCGGGGTGGGGACGCGGCCGTGGGCGGCTCCGGCTTCGGCGGCCTGATGGGCGGCAGCACGCCGCTGACCGACTGGGGTTCGGTGCTCGGGCTGGCGGTCTTCCCCGACGGCACGCTGGGCGGGGTCGCCGATGGCCAGTGGTACCGGCTGGTCACCGCCATGTTCCTGCACTACGGCGTGATCCATCTGCTGCTCAACATGTGGGCGCTGTGGGTGCTCGGCCGGTCGCTGGAGGCCAACCTCGGGCCGCTGCGCTTCGGCGCGCTCTACCTGATCGCGGGTCTCGGCGGCAACGTCGCGGCCTACCTGTTCAGCGCCCAGAACTCGGCCACCGCCGGGGCGTCCACCGCCGTCTTCGGCCTCTTCGCCGCGCTGATCATCATCGAGCGCAAGCTGGGTCGGGACATCTCCCAGGTGATCCCGATCCTCGTCATCAACCTGGTCTTCACGCTGACGGTGCCGGGCATCTCGATCCCCGGGCACCTGGGTGGACTGGTGGTCGGCGGGGCGATGGCGCTGGTGCTCGCGTACGCGCCGCGCGGCCGGCGCACGCTGGTGCAGGCCGCCGGTGGCGCGATCATCCTGTTGATCCTGCTCGGTCTAGTCCTGTTCCGTACCGCGCAACTGCTCGCCGGCTGACCGGTCGGCGCACCCACCGGCGCCAGGGGCGCTGCGTCAGGCCGGGCGTGCGGCCTGTAGCGCCTCGGCCACCTCGTCCGGGGCCGCCCCCAGGTCGTACCGGCCGAACAGGTGCAGCGACTCGCCGGTGTCGATCTCCAGCAGGTCGGTGGTCAGGCCGAGCCGGGGCCGTCGGTCCACGGTGATCCGCTCGACCGTGGCCCAGGGCAGCAGCCGGCGACCGGCGAAACCCTGCACGACCACCACGCCGGCCGGGTCGACCGCGAGTCGGACCGGCGCCAGCAGGTCGCGCAGTGCCCAGCCGACCAGACCGGCGACGGCCAGCCCGACCAGGGTCAACTGCACCGGGTCGCCCTCGGCGAGGAGCAGGCCGACGGCCACCAGGGCGACCGCGCCGGCCAGCTTCGCCAGCGGCACGCCCGCCGGCACCCGCCACTGCCCGACCGGGGAAGCTTCGGCATCCATCCGAACAGCATGCCAGCGTCGACCGGGGAACGCGCCCGCGCACGACCGGGGGTGCACGGGACCGGGGGCGGACGGGCGGTCGACGGACGACGTAGGATCGGGACAGCCCAAGTTACCGGGGAGTAAACATGAGTGACGCGGTCATCGTCGGCGCGGTACGCACTCCGGTCGGGCGGCGCAAGGGCAGTCTCGCCGGCGTCCACCCGGTCGACCTCTCGGCGCACGTGCTGCGCGCCCTCGCCGAGCGCACCGGCCTCGACCCTACCCAGGTCGACGACGTCTTCTGGGGCTGCGTGTCCCAGGTCGGCGAGCAGTCCTGGAACATCGCCCGCAACGCCGTGCTCGCCGCCGGCTGGCCCGAGTCCGTGCCCGGCACCACCCTGGACCGGCAATGCGGCTCCAGCCAGCAGGCACTGCACTTCGCCGCCGCGACGGTCCTCTCCGGCCAGGCCGACCTGGTGATCGCCGGTGGCGTGGAGTCGATGACCCGGGTGCCGATGGGCTCCAGCGTGGCCGGTGGCATGCCGTTCAGCGACCAGTTGCGGGACCGCTACCGGGGCGTGGAGGGCTTCGCCGCCGACGCGCCACTGCCGTTCAACCAGGGGGTGGGGGCCGAGCTGATCGCCCGGCGGTGGCGCTTCTCGCGTACCCAGCTCGACGAGTTCGCCCTGGCCAGCCACGAGAAGGCGGCCGCCGCGCAGGACGCCGGCGCGTTCGACCCGGAGCTGGCGCCGGTGCCGGTCGGCGACGGCGGCAAGTTCACCGCCGACGAGGGCATCCGTCGGGACACCTCGCTGGAGAAGCTGGGCGAGCTGGCCACCCCGTTCCGCGCCGACGGCGTGGTGACCGCGGGGTCCGCGTCCCAGATCTCCGACGGCGCCGCCGCGCTCGCGGTCACGACCGCCGAGTGGGCCAGCCGGCACGGCCTGCGTCCCCTCGCCCGGATCCACACCGCCGTGGTCGCCGCCGACGACCCCGTCACGATGCTCACCGCTCCCATCCCGGCCACCGCGAAGGCGCTGCGCCGCGCGGGGCTGGGCATCGAGGAGATCGGGGTGTACGAGGTGAACGAGGCGTTCGCCCCGGTGCCGCTGGCGTGGCTGGCGGAGACCGAGGCGGACCCGGAGCGGCTCAACCCGCGCGGCGGGGCGATCGCCCTCGGCCACCCGCTCGGCGGGTCCGGTGCCCGGATCATGACGACGATGCTCCAGCACATGCGGGACAACGGGATCCGCTACGGCCTGCAGACCATGTGCGAGGGCGGCGGCATGGCCAACGCCACCATCGTCGAGCTGGTCTGACTCCCGCCCGGGGTCGTCCCGGAAAACGCCTCGCCCCGGCCCTCCGGGCCGCCTAGGGTGCCCACCGTGACGACGATCGCCGATGAACGTGCCCCCGACTGGTCCCGGGAGCAGTGGCAGGTGCGGGCCCGATCCTGGGTCGACGAGCAGCTGAGCCGGGCCGGCCGGCGGGTGACCGGGCCGGTTGAGCCGCGGGTGCGCCCGTGGTCCCTGGTCTGGCGGGTCCCGACCGACGGCGGGCCGGTCTGGTTCAAGGCCAACAACCCGGGCACGGTGCACGAGGCCGTCCTGGTCGCGGCGCTGGTCGGGCTGGCGCCCGACCGGGTGCTCACACCGATCGCGGTGGATCCGGTCCGGGGCTGGTCACTGCTGCCCGACGGCGGGGAGTCGCTGCGCGACGTGCTGGGCCGGGACCCGGACCTGGCGCACTGGGAGCGGGCGCTGCCGGGGTACGCCGCCCTCCAGCTGGCGAGCGAGTCCCGGGCGGACGAACTGGTCGCCCTCGGTGTGCCGGACCATCGCCCCGAGGTGCTGCCGGGGCTGCTCGCCGAGCTGCTCGACGATCACGGGTCGCTGCGGATCGGCAGCGAGGACGGGCTGAGCCCGGAGACGTACGAGCGGCTGCGGGCCGAGCTGCCGGCGTACGCCGAGCGGTGCCGCCGGCTCGCCGACATCGGGATCCCCGCCACCGTGCAGCACGACGACCTGCACGACGGCAACGTGTTCGCAGGCCCGGACGGGTACCGCTACTTCGACTGGGGCGACGCCTCGGTGGCCCACCCGTTCGGCACGCTGCTGGTGACCCTGCGTTCCATCCGGTACGCCGCCGGGCTGGCGGCCGACGACGCCCGGCTGGCCCGGCTGCGCGACGCCTACCTGGAGGCGTGGACCGACCGGTACGACCGTGCGACTCTCGTCGAGGCCAGCGATCTGGCGATGACCCTCGGCGCGGTCAGCCGGTCGCTGTCCTGGCGGCGGGCCCTGGACACCGCCGACCCGTCCCGCGCCGAGTACGCCGAGGCGGTCCCGGGCTGGCTCGCCGAGCTGTTCGAGGCCAACCCGCTCTGACCCCGACCCTGACCACGAGCCGGTCGGATCGGAAGTCGGACAGGCGGTGCGACGCTCGGGCGTGGAACTTCCAAAAAGCGCCGTGACCCACGTCACCTCCGCCGAGGAGTTCGTTGGGCAGGTCATGGACGTCTTCTCCCGAACGTTCCTTCCGGCCGCCGCCGAAGCCGGCCTGGCCGTGCAGACCCTTAGCCGGCACATGCCGGTCTTCCGCCGCTGTGTCGGCTCCGGTGACGCGACCATCCTGGTCACCCGGTGCAGCCGCCCCGACCGTCCGGTCACCGGCGACTACCTGCTGCTGCTCACCCACCGTCGGCTGGTGGTGACCCAGCAGACCCGGCTGCTGCACCGGCTGCGCCTGCACCTCAACACCGAGCTGCGTGAGCTGAGCAACGTCACCTGGAGCCCGGACCCGCGGCTGCACTCGGTCGAGCTGGCCGCCACCGCGATCGACGGGATCCGCGAGCGCTTCCTGATCCGCACCAGCCACCCGAAGCGGGTGTGGCAGCTCGACGCCCTGCTGAACCACGCCTTCCGGACCCGCCTGCGGACGCCCCGTGAGCGGATCGTCGCCACCATCGGCGAGGGGCCCGCCGCCGCGCGGCCCAGCGTGTTCCGCCCTGCCGTGGCACGCTGACCGCCCCACCGTCTCCCCGCCGCGGCTGCTCTTCGCTCCGCCCTTACCGAACTCGAACACGCACCGATCGCGCCGGGGCCACCGGGTCGGCAATCATGGGCCGGTGACCATCGAAGCGCCGCATCGCGGGCTCGTCCTCGTCGTCGAGGACGAGCCGGCCATCGCCGACCTGGTCCGGCTCTACCTCGCCCGCGACGGGTTCGGTGTCCACCTGGAGCGGGACGGCGAGGCCGGTCTGACCGCCGCCCGCCGGCTGCGTCCGGTGGCCTGCGTCCTGGACATCGCCCTGCCCGGCCTGCCTGGCACCGAGATCTGCCGCCGGCTGCGCGAGGCCGGCGACTGGACCCCGGTCATCTTCCTCACCGCTCGCGACGACGAGGTCGACCGGATCGTCGGCCTGGAGTTGGGCGCCGACGACTACGTCACCAAGCCGTTCAGCCCGCGTGAGCTGGTCGCCCGGGTGCGTGCGGTGCTGCGCCGCTCGGCCGGCGGACCGGAGGGCGCGGACCGGCCGCGCGTCGTCGGCCCGGTGACGCTCGACCCGGCCCGTCGGACGGTCACCGCCGCCGGCGCTCCGGTGCAGCTCACCTCCACCGAGTTCGATCTGCTGGCCCACCTGATGGCCCGGCCCGGGCGGGTCTTCACCCGGGAGGAGCTGCTCGCGGGCGTGTGGGGTTACGCGGCGCACGCCGGCACCCGCACGGTCGACGTGCACGTCGCCCAGGTGCGGGCGAAGCTGGGCCCGGCCAGCGTGATCCGGACCCACCGGGGCGTGGGGTACGCGGTCGATGCCTGACCAACCCGGCCGGCCACAGACCCCGCCGCGACCCGAGTCGCCGACCATGCCGCTGCCGGTGGTGGGCGCCCGGCCCTCGGCCGCACCCAGGCGCAGCCGGTTCGGTCGGACGCTGACGGCCCGAGCGGTGCTGGTCACGTGCGCGGTGGCGCTGGTGTCGGTGCTGGTCACCGCGATCGTCGCGGTGCCGCTGGCGATCCGGGGCGTGGAGCGGCGCGATCAGGAGGCGCTCGCCGCGCAGGCCCGACTCGCCGCCGAGGTGCTGCGGACCCGGCTGGACCGGGGCCGCTCCGCCGACGAGGAGCGGCTCATCCAGCAGCTGCGCGCCCAGGGCATCGACGCGTACCTGATCCGGCGGGGGGCGGTCGACCGGCCGGGCCTGCCGCCCCGGGTGGTGCAGCGGATCGAGCAGGGACGCAACGTGTCGGTCCGCCGCGCGGTCAACGGCAGACGCGCGTTCGTGGAGGGTCGGGCGCTGCCCGGCGGCAACGGGGTGGTGCTCTCCCGAGCGTCGGCGAACGGGCTGTGGCGGCAGGTGCTGCGCAGCCTCTGGGTGCCGCTGCTGGCCGGGCTGGCCGCCGGCGTGGTGGCCGGGCTGCTGCTGGCCCGCCGGTTGGCCCGGCCGATCCGCGTCGCGGCCACCGCCGCCGCCCGGCTGCGCGCCGGGGACCGCACGGTCCGGGTGCCGGTCGAGCCGCCGGACGAGGTCGCCGATCTGGCCGAGGCCCTGAACGGGTTGGCCGCCGCGCTGGCCACCAGCGAGGGCCGGCAGCGGGAGTTCCTTCTCTCCGTGTCGCACGAGCTGCGAACCCCGTTGACCGCGATCCGCGGGTACGCCGAGGCGCTGGCCGACGGCGTGATCGGGGCGGACGGCACCGCCGACACCGGCCGGACGGTGCTGGCCGAGGCCCAGCACCTGGACCGGTTGATCGGCGACCTGCTGGCATTGGCCCGGCTGGAGGCCGCCGACTTCCCGCTGGAACCGGTGCCGGTGGACCTGGCCCGGCTCGCCGTCGACGCCGAGCCGACCTGGTCCGGCCGGTGCGCGGCGGTCGGGGTGCCGTTCCGGGTCGAGACGCCCGGTGGGCCGGTGCCGGCGTACACCGATCCGGGGCGGATCCGGCAGGTGGTGGACGGGCTGCTGGAGAACGCGCTCCGGGTCGTACCCCCGGGGGCGCCGGTGGTGCTCGCGGTCCGGCCGGTCGGCGCGGACCCGGCCGCCGGCGGCGTGCTGGAGGTCCGGGACGGCGGGCCGGGCTTCACGGACGACGACCTGGCGGTGGCGTTCGAGCGGGGTGCTCTGCACCAGCGCTACCGGGGGGTGCGCAAGGTGGGCAGCGGGCTGGGGCTGGCGCTGGCCGCCGGGCTGGTCCGCCGGCTGGGTGGGGAGATCGTCGCGGGCCACGCGCCCGAGGGGGGAGCGGCCTTCACGGTCCGGCTGCCCGGTGATCCTTACCGGACCCGAACATCGGCCTGACGCTCCGCTCGTCGTCGCCGGGCAGGCTGAGGGCTCCACGGACGAGAGGGAGAGTCATGCCACGTTGGGGATACGCCACCGCCACCACGTCGCTGCTGGTGGCGGTCGCGCTCGGTGTGAGCGGCTGCGGCGCGGCCGAGGTGGCCGGCCAACCCGCCCGGGAGGCGGCGGTCGACGTCGCCGCGGCGATGGGCGTGGAGGGGCAGGCGTTGGCCGCGATGGGCTTCGACGCCACCGACCTGGACGTGCGGACCGTCGCCGCCCCGGCGCCCGGCGGATCGGCCACGCCCGGCCCATCCCCCAGCGCGGGGGAGAAGGCCCGGCAGAAGCACGGCGAGGACTGGCGCAAGCGCCGCCAGGCCCGGGTGCTGCTGCGCAGGAACACCCTGCACGGCGAGGCGGTGGTGCAGAGCAAGGACGGCGCTGAGCAGACCGTTGCCGTGCAGCGCGGCGAGGTGACCGCGGTCGACGGCGACTCGATGACCGTGAAGTCCACCGACGGCTTCACGATGACGTGGACCTTCGGCGACGACCTGCGGGTCGTCGAGCGGCGCGCCACCGTGCAGCCGAGCGAGGTCAAGGTCGGCGCGACGCTCGGCGTGGCGGGCGCGAAGGACGGCGACAAGGGTGTGGCCCGGCTGATCCTCATCCCCGGCACCAGGTGAGAAGGGCCCCTTGTCACCAAGGGGCCCTTCCCGCACCACATCAGTAGACGCGGGAGCCGATGAAGTCGTCGTGACCGTAGCCGACCGGGTTGGCGAAGGCGCGGGACTCGAACGACCACTGCTGCCGGGTGCTGGTGGAGCAGCCGGCCAACCGCAGCCGGGGGCTACCCAGCCAGGGGTTGTCGAACGCCACGCAGAGGGTGCTGGCGCCGGCCGGCTTGAGCTGGTTGCCGGCGAGGACGAACTGCTGGGCGGCGCTGCCGTTGCAGTCGTAGATGTTGACCGCGGTGCCGGCGGTCATCGACCCGTTCGCGATGTCGAGGCACCGGTCGTGGGAGAGCTCCGAGTGCAGCGACCGGCGGGTGGCGTCGTACCAGAAGCCCTGGTTACGCCCACCGTGGCAGGTGTACGGCTGCTGGGCGGTGCCGTTTCGTGAGTCGTACCCCCTGCCGTCGACACAGGTGCCGGTGGCGAGGTTGCGCAGCTGCTTGAACTCCAGCAGACCGGGGTGGAGCACGCCGCCGCCGGTGCTGGCCGGGTCGACGCAGGTGGCCCGCTCCTGCCCGGAGTTCCAGAACTGGGTGATGCACTGGGCGAACATGCCGTGCCCGCGGGCATTGGGGTGGAACGACTGCCGGGCGGCGTTCTCGTCCCAGATCCCGATCTCGATGTAGAGGCCCCGCACCGAGGTGTTGTCGGTGCACACCTCGTGGCCGTGGAAGAGCCGGCTGGCGTCCAGGTAGCGGGTGCCGGTCGCGGAGGCCGCGGCGCGCAGCGCCGACTCGAACAACGGCACCGCCTTGTTGCGGGCGAACGCCGCGTCGGCCAGGTAGAGCAGGCAGCCGCCGGAGTACCAGCCGGGGAAGTTCGGGTTGTCCTCCACGTCGGGGCTGCCGGGGCTCGGGTACGACATGAGCACCAGTTCGTAGTCCGAGCGCAGGTAGCCGGCGTTGGTCATGGTCTGCCGGATGTCGGTGAGCGCGTCGGTCACCGCCCGGCGGCTGCCGTCGGTGCGGATCGTCCACTGGTCGGTGTAGGTGCCGTAGCAGGCGCCCTGGAAGAAGACCCGCCGGATGGCGCAGTCGGTGGCGACCGGGCCGAACTGGATGGTGCCGTCCCCGTTCGCGCCGACGACCACCCAGATCAGCTTCACGTGCGTGTTGCGCGCCTTGATTCCCAGGTAGTCGCCCTGGTTCAACTCGTTGTGCTGCGTCGGACCGCCGGCGATCAGGTTCCAGGGGGTGGCGCCGGAGCAGGCCAGGTTGTACTGCGCGTCCGACGGGATGCCGGTACGGAACACCGCCTGGTCGTACGAGCGGTCGCACCAGTTGCCCGGCTCGTGGGTGCCGGGGACGTAGTTGCCGACGCCCTCGCCGGAGATCTCGCTGTCGCCCATGGTGATCAGGGCGGTGCGGCGTTGGTCGATCGGGCGGATCGCCGGGCTGCCGTAGAGGGCGGTCGCCTCGGCGGCCCGGATGGCCTCCAGGTTGGCGGGGAGTGGTTGGACGGTCGGCCGGTCGGCGGCGGTGGCGGGGGCGGCCGGTCCGGCGAGCATCGGCAGGACGAGAGCGGCGACGGCGACGGTGATGGCCCGTCGTCGGGTCGCGCGTTCGGGCCTGGCGGGGGTGGCAGGCATCGACGCACTCCTTTCGGCTCAATCGCGGGACGTCGATTGAGTTACCAGACGGTAACGTGCGGATCAACGGATGTGAATACGCTTCGGATCCTTGCGCGCCGGATGCAGAACCGCCCGGATCGGACGATCCGGGCGGCGGGAGTGCGGGGTGGGGTGTGGTCTGGTCGCGCGGTGGTCGGTGCGGCCCGCCGGGTCAGCGGCCGGGCGGCAGCGCGTAGCCGACGTAGCCGCGGAACTCCAGCCGCCAGCCGGCCGGGACCAGCTTGGCGCACGCCGGCTGGCTGCCGGTGCAGACGATCGCGTCGACCGAGGCGGGGTCGGCGGGCGGACGCTCCGGCAGCACCGACTGCAACGCCACCAGCTCCGGCGAGCGGCCGTCCGGGTGCCGCAGCAGCAGCCACCACGGGTACTCCCAGTTGTCGTTCTGCTGCACCAGCCCGATGCGGTGGGCGCCGCTGTCCCGCACCGCCGCCGCGGCCCAGCGGAACTCGTCGGCCCACTGCGGGCGACGCAGGAACCGGGTGTCCCAGTCCGAGGTGGTGAAGACCGAGCCGGCACCGACCAGCCGGCGCGGGAAGCCGTACGACAGCGCCAGCACCCCGGCCAGCGCCGAGGTGGCCAGCACGGTCACCGCCGCCACCGTGGCCACCGACCGCCGCCCACGGCCGGTTCCGGGCTTGTCTGCCGGGACGGTTGAGTGGCGGCGGAAGAGCGCGTCCAGCCAGAGCCCGGCCAGCGGCACGGCGAGGACCAGGGCGTAGAGCAGCAGCCGGTTGCCCCACGGCTGCCACTTGATCATGGCGGTGTGCAGCAGTACGGCGGCCAGCACCGCCACCGCGTACCCCCGCAGCGGCCCGGCCCGCCCCGGGTCGATCCGGCGGGGCCGGGCGAGGGCGACCGCCGCCCCGATCAGCGCCAGCGCCCCGGCGAGCGGGAACGCCACCCGGTCCTCGTCCGGGTACCACGCGGGCTCCGGGAAGACCTCCCGGCCGAAGGTGATCGCCCGGTCCTGCGGGTCGACCCCGATCGCGTCCGCCCCGCCGATGATCGCCTCGGCGCCGGCCCGGCGCAGAGGCGCGAGCGGCGTGTCGAACGCGGTGTGCCCGATCCGCAGCGCGTTGACCAGGATGGACGGCGGGTCGTGCCGCTCCATCGGGATCGACTCGCGCAGTCGGGGCGGCCCCAGCGGGTGCCCGAACTCGGCGGTCACCCGGGCCAGGAACGGGCCGACCACCACGGCCCCGACCAGCAGGATCAGTACCGAACCGCCGACCGTGCGGGCCACCCCACCGGCCGGTCGGGGCCCCCGTACCCCGGCAGCGGTTGTCGGGCCCCCGGTCAGCGCCAGCCGGAGCTGGGCCAACCCCCAGAGCACCAGCAGCGGACCGACCGCGATCAGGCCGCTGGTCTTGGTCACCGCGGTCAGCCCGGTGGCCGCCCCCAGGCCGAGCAGGGTGCCCCACCCGGTACGGCGGCGCATGCCGTCCAGCACCAGGGTCGCCGCGCACGCCACCCACGCCGCGCAGACCAGGTCGGTCTGGGTGCTGGTCGCCTGCAGCGCCACCATCGGCGTGCTGGTCAGCACGAACGCGGTGATCAACTGAGCTCGCCGGCTGCCGCCGAGCTGCGCCGTGATCCGCGCGGCCACCAGCAGGCAGCCGACCCCGGCCGCCCACTGCACCAGGTTGTGCAGGTGGTCCCCGCCGGTGAGCAGGCGCAGGTGCAGCAGCAGGTACTCGGCGCCGGGCGGGATCGTCACCTGGCGGTGGATGGCGGTGGGCCAGAAGTCCAGGTCGCCCTGCGCAACCCAGTGCTCGACCTTCGGCAGGTGGTACGTCTGCGAGTCGAAGTTGTTCGGCGCGGCCAAGAGCGCGACCAGCAGCTCCAGCAGAACCAGCCCACCGATCGTGCCCGCGAGTAGACGCTCTCCCCGACCGGCGGTACGCCAGGTGTCCGCCGCCATGGCGAGCAGGCCGGCGGGCGTACGGCCGGCCCGGGCCGGCGCGGGGGGACGCCCGGCTTCGCCGCTCGGGTCGAGCGGGGCGGGCGTCTCCGGCACGGTGCCGGCGGGCACGGCCGCGCCGACCGGTACCGGCCGGGGCGCCTCGGCGGGCGGCTGCGGGAGCCGGTCCACCTGGCGCCGACGCAGCCCGGCGGCTGTCGCGGCGGCGGCCAGGAAGAGCAGCCAGGCGGCGACGAACGCCGGTCGGGTGAGTACGTGCAGCGCACCCAGCACCTCGACGACGAGCACCGCATAGACGCCGGTGAGCAGGGCGGCCCGCACGGCGGCGAGCCGCAGCGGTGCCACCGCGCCGACCCCGCGCGGCCTGGTCGCGACGGTGAGCAGGAGCACCGCGGCGGCGGGAACCACCGCGAGCAGGGAGCCGGCAGCCGACATGGCGGGAAGTAAACACCATCCGGCTGAAGCCGCCACGCCGGCTGCCCGACGGTGGCGGCCGGCGTCCGGCTGACCAGCCAGGCTAGGCTATGCCCGACGTGTTGTCGCCACCGTGGAGATTCCCGTGAAGCTCTCGATCCTCATGCCGGTCTACAACGAGGAAGAACGCATCGCGGATGCCCTCAAGCAGGCATTGGCGGTGGACTATCCCTGCGAGATCGAGCTCGTCGTCGTCGACGACGGCAGCCGGGACGGCACCGGTGAGATCCTCGGCAGCGCCGACGACGCGCGTCTGCGGGTCATCACCCACCCGCGCAACGCCGGCAAGGGCGCGGCCATCAAGACGGCGGTGGACAGCGCCGAGGGCGACTACATGGTCATCCTCGACGCCGACCTGGAGTACGACCCGCAGGACATCCCCAAGCTGCTCGACCCGGTGCTCGACGGGCGGGCCACGGTTGTCTACGGCAATCGCACCTTCGGCAGCCACAGTGCCTACAGCTTCTGGTACGTGATGGGCAACAAGGGCGTCACGATGGCGGCGAACGTCCTGTTCAACTCCTACATCGGCGACCTGGAAACCTGCTTCAAGCTGATGCCGGTGGCGCTCTACCGGTCGCTCGACGTGCGTTCGCGCGGCTTCGGCATGGAGGCCGAGGTGACCGGCAAGCTGCTGCGCCGCCGGATCCGGCCGTACGAGGTGCCGATCAGCTATCGGGCGCGCGGCCGCGAAGAGGGCAAGAAGATCACCTGGAAGGACGGCGTCGAGGCGATCTGGATCCTCGGCCGGGAACGCGCCCGCCGCCGTCCCACCGTCACCACCCGCTGACCCACGCGAGCAGCCCCGCTCAGCGACCGGGGCCCAGCAGCGCCGCGGCCCGGAAACCGTCGACCGAGCGGCGCAGCCCGGTGGCCCTGTCGGGTTGGTGATTGCGGTCGTCGTCCGGCTAGCCTGTAGTTGAAGCACACTTCAACTCAAGGACCGGGTGATGCAGGACGCACTGACGATCGGCGAGCTGTCCGTCCGCTCCGGTGTGGCACCCTCGGCGCTGCGCTACTACGAGCGCCTCGGCCTGATCCGCGCCAACCGCACCGGCGGCAACCAGCGCCGGTACGCCCGCGCCGAGCTGCGGCGGGTGGCGTTCATCCGGATCTCCCAGCAGGTCGGCGTCTCCCTGGAGGAGATCCGCGCCGCACTCGACTCGCTCCCCGACGCCCGTACGCCCAGCCCGCAGGACTGGGCGCGACTCTCGGCCAGCTGGCGAGGGCGGCTGGACGAGCGGATCCGGCTGCTCAGCAAGCTCCGCGACGACCTGGACGGCTGCATCGGCTGCGGTTGCCTGTCCCTGCAACGCTGCACGCTCTACAACCCCGGCGACGCCCTGGCCGGCGAGGGCCCCGGCGCCCGGCTGATGCTGCCTCGCGAGGCGTCCGACCCGTCCGCCTGAGGCGGTCCCGGTCCGCCGGTGGCCCGACCGGTGTCACCCGATGGTGAGCAGCACCTTGCCGACGTGGTCGTTCGACTCGACCAGCCGGTGCGCCTGTGGCGCCTCGGTGATCGGCAGCCGTCGGTCCACCACCGGCCGCACCTCGCCGGCCTCGACCAGCGGCCACACCTCGTCGCGTACGCCCCGCACGATCTCCGCCTTCTCGGCCAGCGGCCGAGCGCGCAGGGTGGTCGCCGTGACGCTGGCCCGCTTGGTGAGCAGCGCGCCGAGGTCCAGCTCCGCCTTGCGGCCACCCTGCAACCCGATCACCACCAGCCGGCCGCCGGTGGCCAGCGCGGCGACGTTCCGGCCCAGATACGACGCGCCCATGATGTCGAGTACGACGTCGGCGCCGTGACCGTCGGTGACCCGCCGGACCTCCTCGACGAAGTCCTGTTCCCGGTAGTCGATCACGTGCGCCGCTCCCAGCTCGCGCAGCCGGGGATGCTTCGCCGATCGGGCGGTCGCCAGCACGGTGGCGCCGAGGGCCACCCCGAGCTGCACCGCGAAGGTGCCGATCCCGCTGCCTCCGCCGTGCACGAGCAGCGTCTCGCCCGACCGGAGGCGACCCTCCCGGACCACGTTCGACCAGACCGTGCAGGCCACCTCCGGCAGCGCCGCGGCGTCCACGAGGTCGACGCCGGCCGGCACCGGCAGGAGCTGCCCGGCGGGCACCGCGACGCGCTCGGCGTACCCGCCACCGGCCAGCAGCGCGCAGACCTGCTGGCCGACAGCCCAGCCGGTCACCTCCGGGCCGATTACGCTGATCACCCCGGAGCACTCCAGCCCGGGGTGGTCCGGGGCGCCCGGGGGCGGCGGGTAGTGGCCCTGCCGTTGCAGGAGGTCGGCGCGGTTGACCCCGCTGGCCCGGACGTCCACGACCACCTCGCCCGGGCCGGGCTCGGGATCGGGCACCTCGACCCAGGCCAGCGCGTCGGGTCCTCCGGGCTGCGGAACGGTGATGGCACGCATGGCCTCAGTCTTACCCCATGCCACCGCCGGCCGCAGACGCACCCGCTTCGCCCCCGTCGACCACTGTGGACGCGCCACGCCGGGTTCGGCGCCCCCAGTGCCCATCCGATCAGGGGAGGGACGCCGGCCCGTACGCCGGGTGGCCGTGGCAGACTAGGCACGGCCGTGCACCTCCGGGTGACGGCCCGGGAGGGTTCGCCTAGTGGCCGATGGCGCTGGTCTTGAAAACCGGTAAGGCAGCGATGTCTTCGTGGGTTCGAATCCCACACCCTCCGCCGCCGCACCGCGACGACGCACCTGGCCGGCGCGAGAGCCGGTCAGGGGCGCTGGCGGCGGTTCGTCCGGCTCACCAGGTACCAGGCGAGGCCGGCGATCAGCGCCAGCGAGCTGAGCAGACAGCAGAGGGTGGCGAGATGCCACGGTTTGATCG
The DNA here is from genome assembly GCF_003172955.1 of Micromonospora acroterricola. Classification (GTDB taxonomy): domain Bacteria; phylum Actinomycetota; class Actinomycetes; order Mycobacteriales; family Micromonosporaceae; genus Micromonospora; species Micromonospora acroterricola. The sequence goes on from NZ_QGKR01000166.1 coordinate 17,057, forward strand.
CACCCATGTCGCGGCAGACTACCGGCGCACCCGACTTCCCATCGCCCCGTGCCAGCCGGATCGGGAGCTGGGCCGTCTCGCGCCGTCACCCTGGTGGGTCCGGGGCTCGCCGTCGGTCCTCGCGGATAACCTCGTCGGCCAGTCGCTCGACCGCGCGCCGGCGCTCCTCGGCGATGGCCCGCTCGTCCTGGCGGCGCAGCGCGGTGAGGACCGCCACCACGAAGTCCCGCCAGATCCCGGCCACGATGTCCCCCTGCGGAGCGTTGCCCCCGGCTCAACGGTAGCGCTGCGAGACCGAGCCGACCGCTTCCAGTCGTCGGAGGGGCCCCGACGGGGTAAGAAGGGGCAGGAATCTTCGTGCAACACCGGAAGGACGCGTCCCGATGACCCTGGAACGACCGATCGCCCCGGACCCGTACGAGCTGCTGCCGACGGTGCCCTCGTTCACGCTGACCAGCGACGACGTGCAGAACGGCGAGCCGATGGGCGCTCGGCACGCGCACGACAGCACCGGTGGCGGCAACGTCTCTCCGCAGCTGACCTGGTCGGACTTCCCCGCCGAGACGAAGAGCTTCACCGTCACCTGTTACGACCCCGACGCGCCGACCGGCAGCGGCTTCTGGCACTGGGTGCTGGTGAACGTGCCGGCCGACGTCACGCAGCTGCCCAGTGGTGCGGGCGGCGCGGCGGGCACCGACCTCGGGGGAGCTTTCTCCGTGCGCAACGACTACGGCGAGCAGGGCTACGGCGGGGCGGCCCCGCCGGCCGGTGACCGTCCGCACCGGTACGTCTTCGCGGTGCACGCCCTCGACGTCGACCGCCTGGACCTGACGCCCGACGCGAGCCCTGCCTACGTCGGCTTCAACCTGACCTTCCACACCCTGGCCCGGGCGGTCATCCGCCCCACGTACCAGATCAAGGACTGACCACCCCACACCCGCGCGATCGTGCACTTGCTGCGTGACCGCAGTGCAGGATCGCGGGGGTGCGGCCGGTACGGATCAGGCGGGGACTCGGGCCACGGCGAAGACGGACTGGCCGAACGGGGGTCGGATGCGCTGTTCGGCGGCCTTGGTGGCGGGGAGGACGACGGTGTCGTACACCTTGACCATGGGGCCCTCCTTCGGCATCAGCCGGAAGACCTTGGTGGCCATGAAGTAGCCGAGCAGGCCCAGCGCGTTGGCGTAGTGGATCTTCTCGACGGTCAGGCCGGCCTCGGTCATCGCCGCCCCGAGCGTCTTCTTCGTGTACCGGCGGACGTGCCCCGTGGCGATGTCGGCCGGGCTCATGGCGAACTGGAAGGCCGGCACGATGATGATCACGGCGCCGCCGGGTCGGACCAGGTCGCGCATGCTGCGCAGGGCGCCGACGTGGTCCTCGATGTGCTCCAGCACGTTGTACGACACCGCGGCGCTGTAGTCGCCCCGGTCGCTGTGCGGCAGCAACATCTGCCGGACATCGATGCTCGGGTGGTCGGCGAGACGCTCCTTGAGCTGCACCAGCCGGTCCGGATCGGCCTCGGTGGCGGTGAAGCGGGGCAGTCGCTGTGACCATTCCAGCGCGTAGTCACCGAGACCGCTGCCGATCTCGATCGGGTCGTCACCGAGGTACGGCACCGCCAGTTCGACGAACCAGCGACGGTGGTTGACAGCTGTCGCCAGACCCTCCAGTACCTCGGACTGGACGCGCTGATCCCCAGTGATATCTGCCATGCGTCGATTCCTCACGATATGAACTCGACCCGTGCCTGGACCGACAGAGTGAATCATCCGCTCGGATGGCAGAAGAAGCGGGGCAGCGGGGTGGCCGAATTGCGGTCGGGGG
>NZ_QGKR01000255.1 GCF_003172955.1 Micromonospora acroterricola
GTCACCAGCAGTGCCGGCGGACCGCCCGGCACCCGGCCGGTGGCCAGGGCCACCAGGTCGGCGGCGAGCAGCCCGGCCACGGCGAGCGCGAGGAGGCTGACCGGCACGCCGGGCAGCACCGACCGGCGGAACCGGCGCAGGGTCGCCCGCGCCGGCGGCCAACTGCCGGTACGCGTCCAGTCGTGCACCGCCGCGCTGGCCGTGCCCGCCGCCGCGGCGGCGGTGACCAGCGGGATCGCCGCGAGCGCCAGCAGGATGCCGACCAGCGCCAGGTCGGCGGCGTCCCGGACGACGTCGCGCCAGTCACGCCGCCCCCCGGCGTCCGCCGCCTCAGCCCTTGATGCCACTGGTGTTGATCCCCTCGACGAGCATCCGTTGGAACGCGACGAAGAACAGGAAGACCGGCAGCAGCGACAGCACCGACATGGCGAACATCGGCCCGACCGCGCTCTGGCTGGTCGAGTCGATGAACAGGGTCAGCGCGACCGGGACGGTGTAGTCCTCCAGTTGGGACAGGAAGACCAACTGCCGGAAGAAGTCGTTCCAGGTCCAGATGAACGAGAAGATCGCGGTGGTGACCAGCGCGGGCCGGCTCAGCGGCAGGATGACGTGCCGGAAGATGCCGTACGGGCCGGCGCCGTCGATCCGGGCCGCCTCGTCCAGCTCGCGCGGGACGCCCCGCATGAACTGCACCATCAGGAAGACGAAGAACGCCTCGGTGGCCAGGAACTGCGGGATCAGCAGCGGCAGGTACGGCCAGTCCCCACCGACGAGGCCGAGGGTCCGGAACAGGATGTACTGCGGCACGATGAGCACGTGCGACGGCAGCAGCAGCGTGCCGATCATGACGGCGAACCACATGCCGCGCAGCCGGAAGCGCAGCCGGGCGAATGCGTACGCGGCCAGCAGGCACGAGATCCCGTTGCCGACCACGGTGAGCAGGCTGACCATCGCGCTGTTGAGGAAGAACCGGCCGAAGCTGACGTCGAAGTTGGACCACCCGGCGGTGTAGTTGCCCGGGGTGAACCGCTCGGGCAGCAGCCCGATGTTGTTGACGATCTCCTCCTGGGACTTCACCGAGGTGCCGACCATCCAGATCAGCGGGTAGAGCACCACGGCGACGATCACCACGAGGATCAGCAGTCGCAGCAGCGACCGCCCGCCGGGACGCCGGCGCGCGACCGGCGTCGGCCCGGTCGGTACGCCGGCCGTCGGGGTCACCGTCACCATCACCGGTCCTCCCCGTCGGAGTAGTGCACCCAGAACCGCCCGGTGCTGAACAGGATCGCGGTGATCACCGCGATGGCGAGCAGGAACACCCAGGCCATCGCCGAGGCGTAGCCCATCTCGAGGTCGGTGAAGCCGGTGATGTAGAGGTTCAGCGTGTACATGAGGGTCGAGTCGACCGGGCCGCCGGTGCCGTTGCTGAGCACGAACGCGGCGGTGAAGCCCTGGAAGCCGTTGATCGTCTCCAGCACCAGGTTGAAGAAGATCACCGGGGAGAGCATCGGCAGGGTGACGTTGCGGAACCTGCGGAACCGGCCGGCGCCGTCCACCGACGCGGCCTCGTACAGCTCGGTGGGCACCTGCTTGAGCCCGGCCAGGAAGATCACCATCGGCGCGCCGAACTGCCAGATGGCCAGCACCATCAGCGTCTCCAGGGCCCAGTCGGGGTCGTTGACCCAGGGCCTGCCCTCGATGCCGAAGAGGCTCAGCAGCGAGTTGAACGCGCCGTCACGGTTGAACATGTTGACCCAGACGATGGCCAGCGCGACGCTGCCGCCGAGCAGCGACGGCAGGTAGAACAGCCCGCGGAACAGCCCGACCCCCCGCCAGGCGCGGTTGAGCAGCAACGCCACGCCGAGCGCGGCGGCCAGCTTCAGCGGCACGGCGATCAGCGCGAAGGTCAGGGTGACCCGCACCGCGTGCCAGTACGACGGGTCGGCGGTGAACATCCGCTCGTAGTTGGCCAGCCCCACCCACTGCACCTCCGAGAAGGGGGTGAGGATGTCGTAGTTGGTGAAGCTCAGGTAGAGCGACAGCAGCATGGGGATCGCCGTGACACCCATCAGGCCGATGAGCCACGGCGACAGGAAGACGTACCCCGCCAGACCTTCGCTGTGCCGGACGCGCCCGGGCCCGCGCCGGTCGGCGCGGACCCGGACGGAGCCGGGATCAGGTCGGGTCGGGTCGGGTGCCGTGGTCAACGCCACGAACAGCTCCTCTCCTCGCGTTGGGTCTGTGTCGAAGTCCCCGGTCGAGCCGAGGCGGAGTCCAGGCGGCGATCCGGCAAGGCGGAGATTGGTCCGGATACCGGTGTTGTATCCGGACCAATCTCCAACGCGGCCGGTCGTTGCCTGGGCCCGCCGCAGGCCGGCCAGGGACTTCGACACAGACCCTGGGGGCGGTCAGGCGATGGCGGACTTGCACGCCTCGATGAACTGGGCGGCGGCCTCGGCGGGGGTGGCCCGGCCGTACTGTGCGTTCTCGGCGGCCTTGATCAGCTCGGAGCGGACCTTGCTGTGTCCCTTGATCGGCACCTGCGGGGACTTGCCGAACTTCTGGGTCAGCTCGGCCTCGACGGCGATGGACTGCTTCATCGCCGGGTCGGTGGTGTCGTCGCTGACCACCCGGCGCAGGTCCTGGTTGGACGGCAGGCCCCGGTCGGTGCCGAGCAGCTTGACCGCCTCCTGGTCGTTGTTCAGGAAGTTGATCACGTCGACCGCGACGTCCTTGTTCTTGCTGCCGCGGAACACCGACCAGTACATCGAGGCCCGGGCCCACTGCGCGCTCGGGTCACCGGGGTAGGCGATCACGCCCAGCTCGTCCTTGGTGTTCTTCTTCAGGTCGGGCATCTGGTTGGCCCAGACCCAGGAGGTCGCCGACTTGCCGGTGACCACCAGCTGCTTGGTGATGTCGCTGGAGTTGCCCTCGTGGATCACGTCGGCGGTCGGCGTCGCCTTGCGGTCCCGGGCGCCCTTCCACAGCTCGAACCACTTGGTCACGTCCTCGGCGGTGAAGCCCAGGTCCTTGCCCTGGTAGAGGTCCTTGCCCTGCTGGCGCAGCCACACCCAGAACGCCTTGTAGTCGGCGCTCGGGTCCTGGGTGCCCGGCACCTTGGTCTTGGCGGTGACCTGCTCGGCCCAGGCGATGTGCTGCTCCCAGGTCATTCCGGTGGTCGGCTCGGGCAGGCCGTGCTTGGTCAGCAGCGTCTTGTTGTAGACCAGGCCCTGGGTGTTCTCCCCGGAGGCCAGGCCGGCGAGCTTGCCGTCGACCACGCCGTACTGCCAGAGGCTCTCCGGGAACTTGGAGGTGTCCAGCTTGCCGGACTTCTGGTAGGACGTCAGGTCCAGCGTGGTGTTGCGGCCCGCGTACTCGGCCAGGTAGTTGTCGTCGATCTGGAACAGGTCGGGCGGGTTGCCGCCGGCGGTGAGCGTCGCCAGCTTGTCGAAGTAGCCCTGGTTGGCCTGCCAGGTCTTCTCGAACGTCACGTTCGGGTGCTTCCTGGTGTACAGCGCCAGGGCGTCCTCGGTGAGCTTGGCCCGGGCGTCACCGCCCCACCAGAAGATGGAGAGCTTGACCGGGGCGTTCGGGTCGGCGGCGGAGTCGTCGTCTCCGCCGCAGGCGGCGGCGCCGAACATCAGCGGCGCGGCGACCGTCGCGGCGAGCAGGCCGCGCAGCAGCCGCCGCCTGGGCAGCGGGGTACGGTGATGACGCCCGACGGGCGTGTCAGTGGTGGGGGGCGTTGCGGGGTGCATGTGCGCTCACTCCTCGGCATTAGGAGGCGACGGCGTCACCGGTGGCCGCGGTCGCGGTGCCCGGGCCCGCAGGGCAATGCGGGTCCGGGCCCAGCGACGCGGCCAGGGGACGTGCCGGCCGGGCCTGCGGGCCCGGGCCGGTCGAGTCGCGGATGACCAGGTCGGTCTGGAGCATTACCTGTGCGGTGGTACGACGGACGCCGAGCGCCGTGCCGGCACCCAGGCCCCGCGTACCGCGCGGTGACTCGGTGTCCTGTTGCAGCAGCATGTCGACGGCCGTCCGGCCGGCGGCCGCGGTGGGTGTGGCCACCGTCGTCAGTTTGGGGCGGGTGAGCCGGCTCAGGGCGATGTCGTCGACCCCGACGACGCTCACCTCCTGCGGCACCCGGACCCCGAGCGCGTCCAGCCCCTCGATGAGGCCGATCGCCATCAGGTCGTTGTAGGCGAGCACGGCGGACACGCCGCTGCGCCGCACCTGCTCGGCGACCGCGGAGCCGCCGGTCTCGGTGGGCGCGTTCGGGCCGAGCAGGGTCAGCTCCGCGCCGCCGGCCCGGGCGGCCGTGGCGGCGGCCCGGCGCATCTCCCGGTTGGTCCACGAGCTGCGCGGCCCGCCGAGCAGCGCGATGCGGGTGTGGCCCAGGCCGACCAGGTGCTCGATCGCCGCGCGGGCACCCTGCCCGACGTCCATCAGCACGCAGGGCAGGCCGGTGACCTGGCGGTTCACCACCACCAGCGGCACCTCGCGGCTGAGCTGCTCGATGAGGCTGTTACTCATCCGCGGGCTGCACAGCAGCACCCCGTCGACCTGCTTGGCCAACGCGTGGACCAGCTCCTCCTCGGCGGTCGGGTCCTCGTTGGTGTCGGCCACGAAGACGTGGTAGTCGCGGTGCCGGGCCTGGCTCTCCGCCGCCTTGATCAGCGGCGGGAAGAACGGGTTGGCGATGTCCGCGATGATCAGACCGATGTTGTGCGTCCGCCCGGTGATCAGCGCCCGCGCGGCCCGGTTCGGCCGGTAGCCCAGATCCTCCGCGCAGGCCAGCACCCGGACCCGGGTCTCCGGGTTGACAAGGTGCGGGGCGGAGAAGGTGCGGGACACGGTGGAGATGTGCACCCCGGAGGCCCGAGCGACGTCCCGGATGGTGACTGGCACGGCGGCCCCTTCGTCCGATGTGGCGGCGGTCACGTGGGTGCCGCCAATTAATGCAAACGGTTGCTCCAGTGTCAACGGTGGTCGATTACGGTTCTGTTGCGCCAGCGCTCCCGGTGGTGACTCACGGCCCCGCAAACACTGACATTTACCGCTGATTGTGTCGCCCTCGTTGACGCGATTGGATCGAGCGTGATTACTTCACTGCAAACCTTTGCAGGATCACCCGGGGAGGCGACCCAATGTCACCGAGAGCCGACGGCCGGGTCCGGTACGCCGTCGTGGGCACCGGCGCACGGGCGGAGATGTTCGTCCGGGCCCTGGTGCTCGACCACGCCGAGACCACCGAGCTGGTCGCCTTCGCCGATGTCAACCAGGCCCGGATGGACGCGCACAACCGCTGGCTGACCGAGCTGGGTCACCGGCCGGTGCCGACGTACCCGGCCGGCGACTTCCTCGCCATGCTGGACAAGGAGCGGGTCGACGTCGTCCTGGTGACCAGCGTGGACGTCACGCACGACGAGTACGTGGTGGCCGCGCTGCACGCCGGCCGGGAGGTCGTCACCGAGAAGCCGATGACGGTGGACGCGCCGCGCTGCCGACGGATCCTGGACGCGGTGGCGGAGACCGGCGGCCGGGTGACCGTCGCCTTCAACTACCGCTACAACCCGCTGCACGAGCAGGTTCGCCGGCTGCTCGCCGAGGGCGCCGTCGGCGAGATCGGCTCGGTGCACTTCGAGTGGCTGCTCGACGTGCGGCACGGCGCCGACTACTTCCGCCGCTGGCACCGGGACAAGGCCACCTCCGGCGGGCTCATGGTGCACAAGGCCAGCCACCACTTCGACCTGGTCAACTGGTGGCTGGCCGCCACACCGGTCGAGGTGTACGCCGCCGGGCGCCTGTTCTTCTACGGCGAGCCCGGCCGCCGGCACGGCTACGCCCGCGACTACGAACGGGCGCACGGCTCCCCCGCCGCCGCCGACGACCCGTTCGCGCTGCGGCTGGACGCGCACCCCCGGCTGCGCGAGCTGTACCTCGACGCCGAGGCCGAGGACGGCTACCAGCGTGACCGCAACGTGTTCGCCCCCGGGGTGAGCATCGAGGACGACATGGCGGTGCTCGCCCGCTACTCCACCGGCGCCACGATGACCTACCACCTCACCGCGTACTCCCCCTGGGAGGGCTACCGGGTGATGGTCAACGGCAGCCGGGGCCGGCTGGAGCTGGAGGTCACCGAGAACGACTTCGTCGACCGGGGCACCGCCGGCGCGGTCAAGGGAGCCGCGCTGCACGGCGCCGAGGCGCCGGCCGAGGGCGGCGGCACCACGCTCACCGTGCGCCCCTTCTGGGCCCCGCCCCGGCAGATCCCGGTCGAGGCCCGGATCCGGCACGGGCACGGCGGCGCGGACGCCCGGATGACCGGGGTGCTCTTCGGTGGCCACCCCGACCCGCTGGACCGCGCCGCGACCGCCGACGACGGCGCGCTGGCCCTGCTCACCGGCCTGGCGGCCAACCGGTCCTTCGAGACCGGTCAACCGGTCCGGGTCGCCGACCTGCTCACCCCCCGCTGACCCACCGACGAGGAGCCCATCCCCGTGCCCACGTTCGACAACACCGACCTGCTCCTGCCGCCCGAACCCGGGCAGCGCGCCCTGGCCCGGGAGCTGTACGCCCTGGCCGCGGAGCAACCCATCATCTCGCCGCACGGGCACGTCGACCCGGCCCTGCTCGCCGAGGACCGGCCGTTCCCCGACCCGGCGCAGCTGCTCATCGTGCCCGACCACTACCTGACCCGGATGCTGCTCAGTCAGGGCGTACCCCCGGCGGACCTCGGCGTGCCCACCCGCGACGGCAGCCCGGTGGAGACCGACGGCCGGATCATCTGGCGTCGGTTCGCCGCGCACTGGCACCTGTTCCGGGGCACCCCGTCCCGGCTCTGGCTGGAGCAGACCTTCCGCACCGTGTTCGGGGTGCACACCGCGCTCGGCCCGGCCACCGCCGACGCCGTCTACGACGAGCTGGCTGCCCGGCTCGCCGAGCCGGACTTCCGGCCCCGGGCGCTGTTCGAGCGGTTCGGCATCGAGGTGCTGGCCACCACCGAGTCACCGCTGGACGACCTCGGCCAGCACGCCAAGCTCGCCGCCGACGGCTGGGGCGGGCCGGGCGGCCGGGTCGTCACCACCTTCCGGCCGGACGACGTGGTGGACATGGAGTTCGAGGGCTGGTCGACCAACGTGGACCGGCTGGGCGAGCTGGCCGGCGAGGACACCGGCACGTACGCCGGTTACCTGGCCGCGCTGCGGGCGCGCCGGGCCGCGTTCATCGCCGCCGGCGCGACCTCCTCCGACCACGGTCACCCCACCGCGCGCACCCTGGACCTGGCGCCGGAGGAGGCCGCGCGGCTGTACGACCGGGGCCGGCGCGGCGAGGCCGACGCGGCCGACGCGGAGGCGTTCCGGGCGCACATGCTGGTGGAGTTCGCCCGGATGTCGCTCGACGACGGCCTGGTCATGCAGCTGCACCCGGGAGCGGTGCGCAACCACAACCGCTGGCTGCACGCCCGGCACGGCCGCGACGTCGGCGGGGACGTCCCGCAGGCCACCGAGTACGTGCACGCGCTCGCGCCGCTGCTGGAGCGCTACGGCAACGACCCCCGGCTGCGGGTGGTGCTCTACACCCTCGACGAGGACACCTTCACCCGCGAGCTGGCGCCGCTGGCGGGCGGCTACGCCGCGCTGCTGCTCGGCGCGCCCTGGTGGTTCCTGGACTCTCCCGAGGTGCTACGCCGGTTCCGGGAGACCGTCACCGAGACCGCCGGGTTCTACAACACCACCGGGTTCGTCGACGACACCCGGGCGTTCTGCTCCATTCCGGTCCGTCACGACGTGGCCCGGAGGGTGGACGCCGGTTTCCTGGCCCGGCTGGTCGCCGAGCACCGACTGCCGATGGACGAGGCGGCCGAAACCATCGTCGACCTGGCGTACCGGCTGCCCAGGCGGGTCTTCAACTTCGGGGGGCAGAACCAGTGAGTGTCACCATCACCTCTGTCGAGGTGCACGACGTGCGGTTCCCGACGGCCGCCCGTGGCGACGGCTCCGACGCCATCAACCGGGGCGACTACTCGGCGACCTACGTGGAGCTGGTCACCGACGCCGGGCCGACCGGCGCCGGTTTCACCTTCACCAACGGCCGGGGCAACGAGATCACCTGCGCGGCGGTCCGCGCGCTGGCCCACCACGTCCGGGGACGCACGGTCGAGGAGATCGTCGCCGAGCCGGTGGCGTTCTGGCGCTCGCTCAGCGCGGACGTGCAGTTGCGCTGGCTGGGCCCGGAGAAGGGCGTCATCCACATGGCGACCGGCGCGCTCGTCAACGCGGTCTGGGACCTGCGGGCCACCCTGGCCGGCAAGCCGATGTGGCGGTTCCTCGCCGAGATGCCCACCGACGAGCTGGTCGCCAGCATCGACTTCCGGCACATTAGCGACGCGCTCACCCCGGACGAGGCGGCCGCGATCCTCGACAAGGGACGCGACGGGCTGGCCGACCGGCTCAGCGTGCTGGAACGCGACGGCTTCCCTTCGTACACCACCTCGGTCGGCTGGCTCGGCTACCCCGACGACAAGGTGCGGGCGTTGACCCGGCGGGCGTACGACGACGGCTGGCGGGCGATGAAGATGAAGGTCGGCGGGCCACTCGAGGACGACCTGCGCCGGGCCCGGATCATCCGGTCCGAGATCGGCCCGGACGCGCTGCTCATGATGGACGCCAACCAGGTGTGGGACGTCGACGAGGCGATCACGGCGATGACGGCCCTGGCCGAGGTCGACCCGTACTGGATCGAGGAGCCGACGCACGCCGACGACATCCTCGGCCACGCCCGGATCGCCCGCGCGGTGGGCGAGCTGACCGGTGGCCGGTGTCGGGTGGCCACCGGTGAGGTGGCCGCCAACCGGGTGATCTTCAAGCAACTGCTCCAGGCCGAGGCGATCGGCGTGATGCAGATCGACGCGTGCCGGGTCGGCGGGGTCAACGAGGTGCTCGCGGAGCTGCTGCTCGCGGCCAAGTTCGGGGTGCCGGTCTGCCCGCACGCCGGCGGCGTCGGCCTCTGCGAGTACGTCCAGCACCTGGCGATCTTCGACTACCTGCGGGTCGGCACCGGCCTGGACGGGCGGATGGTCGAGTACGTCGACCACCTGCACGAGCACTTCGTCGACCCGGTACGCACCCGTGGCGGCCGTTACCTGCTGCCCGACCGGCCCGGCTACAGCGCCACCATGAAGCCGGCGTCCATCGCCGAGTTCCGCTTCCCGGACGGTCCGGCATGGCGGTGACCGTCGGCGCGTCCCGACTCGGCCTGGGCGTGCTGCGCCGGCTGCCCGCCGAGGCTCGACCGCTGGTGCGACCGGGCACCGTGCCGGCCGGCGTCGTGCACCTCGGGCTGGGCGCGTTCCACCGCGCGCACCAGGCCGTCTACACCGAGGCCGCGATCGGCGCGGCCGGCGGCGACTGGGGCATCGTGGCGGTCGCCCCGCGCAGCACGACGCTGGTCGAGGCGCTCGCCGCTCAGGACAACCTGTTCAGCGTGAGCGCCCTCTCCGCCGCCGGCAGCGCCACCCGGGTGGTGGGGGCGCTGAGCGGGGTCCGGCACGCTCCCAGCGACCCGGACGCCGTGGTGGCGCTGCTCGCCGACCCGGCGGTGCGGGTGGTGACGTTGACCGTCACCGAGAAGGCGTACCAGCTCGACCCGGTGACCGGTCTGCTGTGCCCCGACTCCGCGCTCGCCGCGGACCTCGCCGGCGGTGGCCCTCCGGCCACCGTCCCGGGGCTGCTGCTGCGCGGGCTCGCCGCTCGGGCCGCGACGGACGCCGGGCCGGTGGCGCTGGTCAGTTGTGACAACCTCCCGGCCAACGGCCGGCGGCTGCGCGGTCTCGTCGACCAGGCGGTCGGCCGGGCCACCGGCGTACCGGCCGGGCTTGCCGACTGGGTCGCGGCCAACGTCACCTGCCCGGGAACCATGGTGGACCGGATCGTGCCGGCCAGCACCCCGGAGACGATCGAGGCGGCCCGCCGCGCGCTGGGCGTGACCGACCTGGCCGCGGTGGCCGCCGAGCCGTACGCGCAGTGGGTCATCGAGGACGACTTCCCCGGCGGCCGGCCGGGCTGGGAGCACGCCGGGGCGGTGCTCACCGGCGACGCCGGCCCGTGGGAGCGGCTGAAGCTGCGCACCCTCAACGGCGTGCACTCGGCGGTGGCGTACCTCGGCGCGCTGGCCGGCCGGGAGACCATCGCCGACGCGTTGGAGATCCCGCATATGACCGACGTGCTGCGCCGGCTGATCGCCGAGGACGTGGCGCACAGCTTCACGCCCCCGGACGGGGTCCGGGTGGTCGACTACGGCGAGCAGGTACTCGCCCGCTTCGGCAACCCCGCGATCCGGCACCGCACCCTCCAGGTGGCGACGGACGGCTCGCAGAAGCTGCCGCAACGCGTCCTGCACACCATCGCCGATCTGCGCGCCGCCGGCAGGTCCGCCCGCTGGGGCGCGCTGGTGGTGGCCGCCTGGTTGCGCTTCGCGCTGGGGTACGCCGACGACGGCCGGCCGCTGCCGTTGCAGGACCCCCTCGCCGGGCCGATCCGGGCCGCGCTGGACGCGGGCGCGCAGACGCCGGCCGGCGCGGTCGACGCGGTCTTCGCGCTGCGTGAGATCGTCCCGGCCGAGGTGGCCGCGGACGACGAGGTACGGGTCGAAGTGACCGCCTGGCTGACCGCGCTCACGCGGCACGGCGTCGAGGCGACGCTGGCCGGTGCCCGGTGACCGGGACGACCATGGCCGGTGCCCGGTGACCGGGACGACCATGGCCGGTGCCCGGTGACCGGGGCGACACTGGCCGGTGCCCGGTGACCGGGGCGACACTGGCCGGTGCCCGGTGACCGGGGCGACACTGGCCGGTGCCCGGTGACCCGGGTGTCGCCGCCGCCCCGGGTCGCGGTGATCGGAGCGAACGGGCACGGCCGGTGGCACCGGCGGGTGATCGCGCCGCTGCACGCCGCCGGCCGGCTGCGGTTGGTCGCCCTGGTCGACGTCCGGCCGGTGGAGGACGACCCCGAGGCGCCGGTGCCACCCGGGGTCGGGCTGTTCACCGACCACCGGGCGATGCTCGCCGCCGCCCGCCCCGAGGTGGTGGTCATCTGCACACCGCCACACACCCACCTGCCGATCGCCCGGGACGCCCTCGCGGCCGGCGCGGACCTGCTGCTGGAGAAACCGCCGGTGCTGTCGCTGGCCGAGCACGAGGAGCTGACCTGGGCGCTGGCGGCGGCCGGTCGGGTGGCGCAGGTCGGCTTCCAGGCACTCGGTTCGGCGGCGCTGACCGCGCTGACCGACGCGCTGGCCGCCGGCCGGCTGGGCACGGTCACCGGCATCGCCACCGTCGCCGCGTGGCAACGTCCGGACGCCTACTACGCCCGTTCCCCCTGGGCCGGGCGGCGCAGCCTGGACGGCCGGCCGGTGCTGGACGGCGCGCTGGCCAACCCGCTCGCCCACGCGGTGATGCAGTGCCTGGCGGTCGCCGAGGCGCTCGGGGGGGCGCCGCCGTGGCCGGTCGCCATCGAGGTCGAGCGCTACCGGGTCCGGCCGATCGAGGTGGAGGACACGGCGGTGCTGCGGGTCCGGTTCCGCGCCGGCCCGCCGGTGCTGGCCGCGGTCACGCTCGCCGCCGAGGAGTTCGTGCCCGGCGAGGTGGTGGTCACCGGCACGGCGGGGCGGGCGGTGCTCGAGTACCCGACCGACCGGTTGCGGCTGCCCGGGGACGTGGTCACCCGCCGGGTTCCCGGCCGGCGGGGGCTGCTGGAGAACCTGCTCGCGCACCGGGCCGACCCGGCCGGCGTGCCGCTGATCGCCCCGCTGGGCCGTACGGCCCCGTTCACGGCGCTGCTGGACGCGCTGCGGGCCGCGCCGGAACCCCGACTGCTCGACGGCGACTTCATCGCCGTGGTGGGCGACGGCGGCGAGCGGGTACGCCATCTGCGGGGCGTGGTCGACGTGCTGCGCCGGGCGGCCGAGCGGGGGGCGCTGCCGAGCGAGCTGGCGGTGCCGTGGGCGGTGCCGGCGTACCGCGCGGAGCTGGCGGGATAGGGGGCGACGGCAACCGGAGTGCAAACACCGCCCGGACTCTTTCGGGCCGCATCGGACAGACCATCTCGAATACTCGACCGGCAACGGTCGGGCAGTGCCGGGCGAGTCAGACAACTGCAACATTCCTGCACACAATTCATATTGACTCTCATAAAACCAGATATCTACCGTTCCTGGTGACTGCCCCATCACCACCAGCGAATGGGAAGAATCGATGCGCAAGATGCTCACCGGCGCTACGGTGATCGCCCTCCTGCTCGGTGCCACACCCGCCGACGCCGCTCCCCGCCCCGACCCACCCGCCGCCGACGGCCTCTCCTGGGCAGCCCGCCACCTCGGCCGGCAGGTTCTGCCCGAGCGGGACGGTTGGGCGGCCGAGGGCGCCGGGACGACCGGCGGCTCGGCCGCAGCGCCCGACCGGACCCGGGTGGTCCGCAGCCGCGCCGAGCTGGTCGCCGCGCTCGGCGGCGACAACGCCAGCAACGCCACCGACGCCACCCCGAAACTCATCTACGTCGACGGCGCCGTCGACGGCTTCGAGGGGCCCGACGGCACCCCGCTGAGCTGCGAAAACCTCGCCGACCCGGAGTACCGGCTGGACGCCTACCTGGCCGCGTACGACCCGGCGGTGTGGGGGCGGGTGCCGCCGGCCGGCCCGCTGGAGGAGGCCCGGGTGCGCTCGGTGGCCAACCAGACCCGGCAGACCCAGCTCAACGTCGGCCCCAACACCACCATCATCGGGTTGCGGGGCGCCCGGCTGAGCGGGCTCACCCTCATGATCGACCGGGCCCCGAACGTCATCGTCCGCAACCTGACCTTCGTCGACGCCCGGGACTGCTTCCCCGCCTGGTCGCCGACCGACGGCGAGGCCGGCAACTGGAACAGCCAGTACGACCAGATCTCGGTGCGCCGCAGCGAGCACGTCTGGGTCGACCGCAACACCTTCACCGACGGCGACAACCCGGACAGCGCCCAACCGACCTACTTCGGACGGCCGTACCAGGTGCACGACGGGTCGTTGGACGTGACGCACACCGCCAGCCTGGTCACCGCCTCCTGGAACCGCTTCAGCGGACGGGACAAGCTCATGCTGATCGGCTCGTCCAACACGGTCGGCCCGGACGTGGGGCGGCTGAAGGTCACCCTGCACCACAACCTCTTCGACAGCGTCCTGCAACGGGTGCCCCGGGTGCGCTTCGGCCAGGTCGACGTCTACAACAACCACTACCGGCTCGGCGGCGCCGGTTTCCAGTACGCGCTCGGCGTCGGCGTCCAGTCCGCGCTCTACGCGGAGAACAACTTCTTCACCCTGGACGCGGCGGTCGACCCGGCCGACCTGCTCTACGACTGGGGCGGCACCGCGCTCACCGAGCGGGGCACCTGGGTCCGCCAGGGCGGTGGCCCGGCCCGGCCGGTCGACCTGCTGGCCGCGTACAACGCCGCGCACGACCCCGACCTGGGTGCCGACGCCGGCTGGACGCCCACCCTGCGCCGCGACCCGGTCCTCCCGGCGCCGCTGGTCCCGCTCCTGGTGGGCCCGCTCGCCGGCGCCGACCGGCTGCCCATCTGACCGGCCGGCCCGCCCTCGGGCGGGCACGGGCGGATCACCGGCTGAGCTCGACCGCCCTGCCGACCGGGCCGACGTCGTCACGGCGTCGGCCCGGTTCCGTGCGGTCGGGTCGGTGACGCACGGGGCGATCGACATGGTGAAGATCGGCTATAAGTGACGCATGGACTTCCCGCCGCACCTGGGCAGCATGCCGATGCACGCGATCACCGAGATCCATGGCGAACCGGGCCTGCTGGAACGCTTCCGGTTGGAGATCCAACAGTTCGACGACGCCGCCCGGGCCCGGCTGACCGCCGCGCTCGACCTCGCCGCCGACCTGCACCGCGACGATCGGCGCGTCCGCGAGCCGTACCTCAACCACCTGCTGCGGGTGGCCATCCGGCTGATGCACCACTACCAGGTGCGCGACGTGGACGTGATCGTCGCGGGCCTGCTGCACGACGCGGTCGAGGACCATCCGGCCGAGCTGGCCGACGGCGACGCGGCCGCCGACCCGGTGGAGGCCGCGTTGGCCACGCTGGCCACCCGGTTCGGGCCACGGGTGGCGACGCTGGTCGCCGCCGTCACCAACCCGGTGTACGACCCCCGGCGCGACCGCAACACGCAGTACTGCGAGCACCTGGCGGTGAGCCTCGACCGGGAGCCCTGGGCCCGGGTGATCAAGGTGTCGGACTTCACCGACAACGGCGTCGGCGTGATCCACACCGTCGGGCCGAAGGTCGTCTCCTCGGCCCGGAAGTACCGGCCGCTGGTGCCGCTCTTCCGCGATTTGATCGGCCGGCCGGACACCCCGTTGTCGCCGGCGGTGAAGCGGCACATCTTCGGCCAGCTCGATCTTGCCGAGGAGCGGTTCAGCGCCATCCTGGACCAGCCCGCCCGGTACTGACCCGTTCCGGATCACCCGACCGGGTTCCGTGACAAGTTCTCAGATCTGCGAGGAAGCCTCGGGCATTACGGTTGGTTTGCGCCAGATGAGGAAAAGTCCCTCTCGGTTCATCTTTCGGGCGTGTCACCAATCGAGAGGATTCGGACCATGCGCGACCTTTCCCGTCGTGATCTACTCAGGGCGACGGCCGTCGGCGCCGGAGCGGTCGCCATCCCGAGCATGATCGCCGGCAGCTCGGCCATCGCGGCCGACGGTCCCGGGTGGCCCTCCGACACGAAGTTCCCGCCGGCACAGCTGACCGGCCGGATCGTCCGCCCGCAGAGCCCCGACTACGCGGAGGCCAGCCTCGGCTGGGACGAGCTGTTCGTGCACTATCCGCTGGTCATCGTCTTCGCTCAGGAGACCCAGGACGTGGTCAACGCCCTCACCTGGGCGCGGCAGCACAACGTCGCGCTGCGGGTACGCAGCGGCCGGCACAACCTGGAAGGCTGGTCGAACGTCGACAACGGCATCGTGATCGACGTCAGCGAGCTGAAGGACGTCCACATCGACACCGCCACCCGCACGGCGAAGGTCGGCGCGGGGCTCAACCAGTCCGAGGCGGTGACCGCCCTCGGGGAGTACGCCCTCGCGGCGACGACCGGCACGGAGGGGACCGTGGGCCTCTCCGGCGCGACACTCGGCGGCGGCTTCGGCTTCCTCACCCGCTACCTCGGGATGGCCTGCGACAACCTCATCGGCGCGGAGATCGTCGTGGCGGCGGGCGCCGACGGCGCGAAGGTGCTCGAGGTGGACCCGTGGAACCACTCGGACCTGCTCTGGGCGCTGCGCGGAGCGGCAACGGCAACTTCGGAATCGTCACCTCCCTGACCTACAAGGTCGCTCCGCTCACCAGCGTCGCCTACCTCCAGGTGACCTGGCCCGGTCTCGGCGACCTGCACGAGGTCTTCGACGCCTGGCAGCGTGTCGCACCCTTCACCGACCCCCGCCTCGGCACCCAGGTCGAGGTCCACCCGGATGAGATCCTGCTGTTCGCAGTGCTCGCAGACGGGTCCGAGGCAGAGGCCAGGAAGCTGCTGGCACCGATCCTGTCGATCGGCAACCCCACGGTCACCGTGCAGATCGGCGGCTGGGGCGACGTCTACGCCGGCTTCCAGATCCCGAACGAGGACGAGCCGGCGAAATGGAAGTTCTTCTCCCAGTTCACCCGCGAGCCGTTCCCCGAGAAGGCGGTCAGCGTGATCCAAGCGTTCATGGAGAAGGCGCCCTCGCCCGACAGCAACTTCTTCACCCAGGCATTCGGCAGCGGGGCGCAACGGCAGGAGCCGTTCGGTGGCGCGGCCTTCCCGCACCGCGACGCGCTCTTCTACTCCGAGCCCGGCGTCGGCTGGGGCACCCGCGGCGAACCCGACAGCGATGACGCCGTGACTCCGATCGCCCAGACCTGGATCGCCGAGTTCAGTCAGGCGCTGCGACCCTACGTGGACGGTGCCTACGTGAACGTGCCGAACATCGGCATGGCCGAGTGGGAAACCGCCTACTGGGGGCGCAACTTCCCCCGGCTGCGCAAGGTCAAGGCGAAGTACGATCCGCACAACGTCTTCCAGTACGAGCAGAGCATCCCACCCGCGACGCTCTGACCGGGATGACCGGCGGTGCGGGTGGCACCAACCCGCACCGCCGGGCCACCAACCTCGTGCGCGGGAGGGGAGGCGCGACCCGGCGCGGGAGGCGTGTCACTCGTGAGCGACATACCTCAAAGTCATATTGATACCTCGGAGTCATAGCCCTCATCGGAGTATCTGCCTCCCCGGTGCCGTCATCCACCGTGAGATTTCGTCCCCGCTGCCGCTGAAGGCCGGACGGGCAGCGGGTCAGAAGGCCGGGGCCTCGTTGAGGACGACGCGCAGCGGGTGCGGGGCGGTGGTGGCGACGTCGCCGAGCACGGCGAGCAGCAGGGCGTACTGACCGGTCGGCTCGTCAACGAGCAGCTGGCCGGCGTCGGTGATCAGCAGGGTGAGCGGGCCGGCGGCCAGCCGGTCCCGGAGCACGTCGGAGAGAGCGTCCCAGGTGTTCCCCAGGTACGCCGGCAGGGGCAGCAGATCGGCGAGCGCGGCGAACAGCCCGGCCCTGGTCCGGGTCGCCGCTCCGGCCAGCACCACCGCGCCGGGCACATCGAGGGCGTCGTCGCGGCGGACGATCAGCCAATCGGGCGCGCGACCCTCGTCCTCATCGACCATCACGTGCCTCCTGTTCTGACCGGGCGACGACGCGGGGGGCCGGCCGACCGCGGCCGGTCGGCCCCAGGTCGGTCAGAGCCGGTAGAAGTCGGTGTAGTGGTTGGGCGAGAACCAGGTGACCCCGGTGCTGCGGTTCACCACGATCCGGTACGCGTCCCGGGCGGCGCCCTGGGTGCGCGGGTAGACGTCGTACTCGTAGTAGGTGGCGTTGGTGGGCAGTTGACCCTCGTAGTTGTAGAACCGGCCGCCTGCGAAGTTGGACAGCCCGCCACTCCAGGAATACCAGCCGCGGCTGGTCGGGAAGCCCTTGGCCGACCACCCGGAGCGGGCGGTGCGGGCGTCCGCGCAGCGGCTGACGGTGCAGGAGCTGTAGACCGCCGCCGAGGCGGAGTCCGTCAGCCGGGGCGCCACCACGGACGGGCCGACCAGCGCGGCCGCGACCATGGCGAGGAGCAGGGCGAGGGTGGTGGTACGCCGGCGGATCGCGCCGAGCGTGGCCAGCGGGGACACGAGGGTGGACACAGGTTGCCTCCAGACCATCCGGTTCATCGATCCGCGTCACTATCGGATCGGAACCAGTCTCACCGTTGCCGGTCGCCCGCAACAGCCCTCGCCGCGCCAACGGCTCCACAATGCTCGGTGAACCCCGGATGATCATCTGTTTCGGCGCGCCCGATCGGGAGCAGCGCGAGGATGCCGATGCTGACCCAGACGTACGGCCCGGCGAGCTGCCGCAGCGTGCTCTACCAGGCGGCGTGCGCGCCCACGGGGAGCGCACCGGCGGCCAGGCCGGCGCAGGACAGCAGCGTGGCACCGACGCCCCCGAGCAGCGGTACGCGACGACGGTCGGCAGTGTGCGCACTCGGGCAGGATGTCGCCCACGGCTGACCGCCACACGACGCCCGGACGATCACCAGGCGACGTCGTGATGTCGTACCGGCTCGGCCGTCCCGCCGGCGACGGCGCATGGTCTGGTTCGTGTCGATATGCGGTCTGCTCGGTCACGGCGTGGCGGCCGGCAGATCGGTCACCGGTTGTTAGCGTAAAACCCGGATCCGTAACCGTGGAGGGGTGCCATGACGGACGCCCCCGGCGGGAGGCCGAGGCCCGCGGACCAGTGGCGACACCGGGGCGTACGAGGGTTGACCATCGCCCGCGACGCCGGCGTGCGCGGCTGGCGGTGGTGGGCGCGGAGCTGGGATCGGCTGGTCGCCGCGCTCCAGGACGAGGCGCCCGTCGGTTCCGCTGCCGCGCCGTCGCCGCCCGGTCCACTCGTCGAACAACGCGACGCGCCCCGGCTGATCGCCGTCCCGGCACGCGGGTACGTGTACTCGTTCTACATCCGCGCCACGTTCGCCTGGTCGTCACCGGCGAGCCTGCGGTCCGAGGTGCTGAGCTGGTACGTGCAGTACTTCCAACCGAACGCGATCCAGCGGCTGACCCGGCTCGCCGCGGACGCCGCCCGGGACCTGCCCCCGCACCGCGCCGGTGACCTGGAGGTGGCGCTGCAGCAGGCGCTCGCCGAGGATCCCCTGTGGCACTACCAACGGGGCGACGTCACGCTCACCTGCCGCCCCGACGCCGCCGTACGACTCGACGAGCGGATCATGCCGGCGCTCCAGCCGCACGTCGACCGCCTGGTCAAGCTCGAGTATCAGTTCGACGAGCAGATCCAAAAGGCCCGGTACGCCGAGGAGCTGAGCCGCCAGTGGGCGACGATCCTGGATGACCACGCGGACGACCACGACCTGGCCGACGCCCGCGACCACATGCTCGCCACGCAAAGAGAAGCCGCACGATGGATCGCCGAACTCCTCCACCGCCACGCCAACCCCGCACCGGAATCGGCCCCCACGCCCAGGGTCCCCCC
>NZ_QGKR01000257.1 GCF_003172955.1 Micromonospora acroterricola
GCCCGGGAGGCCAGCGTCTTCGGCGGCGGCGTGGTCGGCGGTGGGGTGCCGCCGAAGACGCTGGCCTCCCGGGCGGTCTGGCGGATGCCGTTGGCCCCGTTGAAGATCCGCTGGCCCCAACTGGTCAGGCTGGCCGGGTTGAAGTCCGTGGCCATGTCGAGGTACTCCACGCCACCGCCGTTGCCGCTCCACGACCAGCCGAGCCAGCCGATCCCGTTGGCCTGGCTGTAGGCGAGGATCGTGTCCTCGTCCGGGTCACCGTCGGAGTGGTTGAAGCCGAACTCGCCGACCACGATGGGCAGGCCGGCCGCCCGGAAACGGCCCAGGTAGTCGGTGATCTCCGCGGCGGTGTCGAAGACCCCGTACATGTGGATGGAGAAGACGGTGTTGCGGGCCGGGTCGGCGGCGAAGACCGCCGCGGCGTTGTCGCGCATGGTGAACGACCAGTCCTGTCCCCAGTTCGGCGCGTCCACCATGATCGTGTGGGTCAGGCCGCCGGCGCGCAGCCGGGCGATCGCGTTGGCGTTGTCGGTGGCCCAGGAGGCGTAGTTCTGGTTGCCGTACGGCTCGTTGCCGATGTTGACGATGACATACCGCTCCTGGCCGGCGAGGACGTCGGCGAGGCTGAGCCAGTAGTCGACGGCCCGGGCGAGGGTGATGGCGCCGCTCTGCTCCCCGTAGCCGGTCGTGTCGTGCACCTCCAGCACGCAGATCAGCCGGTTGGCCTTGCACAGCGAGATGACGTTGGCGACGTCGGCGTTTGTGTTGCGGGTCCACCGGTCGCCGCTGGACAGCACCACCCGCACGGTGTTCGCGCCGAGCGCCTTGACGTCGGCGAACGAGCTGGTCTGCTGCGGGTACCAGGTGTGCGCGTGGTTGACCCCGCGCATGATGAATTCGGTGCCGTTGGCGTCGTACAGCTTGCCGCCTGCGACGGTGAAACCGGCCGCGGCCTGCGCCGGCTGGCCGAACGCCAGCACGGCGACGAGCAACGCGAGCAGGGCCGCGCCGGCGGCGGAGAGTCGTGTCTTCATGGCCTTCCTCAGGGAGGACCCCCGGTGCCCGACAGGGGTGGGACGTGACAGGGGAAGGCGGCTGCAGCCCGACAGCCGCCGCCCGGATCCCGGCGGCGCACGCATCAGCGTAGGGCGATGGGTTGGTTGGCGCAACCGGTTCAGTCCCCGGATACGGGGGCCGCACAACCGTGACGGCCCACGCGGGCGCGGGCCGTCACGGGGCGGTCATCCCCACCACAGGATGGGCGCCACACCGGGAGTCTTAACCGGTTAAGAGCGACGGTAGGCAGGTCGTGCCCATCCGTCAAGCGTTGCCGTCCGAACCGGACGGGAGGGTTGACGGCGGCTGACCTGGGTATCCCGGGACGATCCGTCGGCGGGAAGGGGAAACCAGAATGGTCAGCGTCGGCTACACCCTGATGTGCGAGCAGGCCGGTCCGAAGCAACTGGTCGACCACGCGGTGCGGGCCGAGGCGGTCGGCTTCGACCAGCTGGTGATCTCCGACCACTACTACCCCTGGCTGGACGCCCAGGGGCACTCCCCGTACGCCTGGTCGGTGCTCGGCGCGGTCGCCCACGCCACCTCCCGCGCGGAGCTGATGTCCTTCGTGACCTGCCCGATCCGCCGCTACCACCCCGCCGTGGTCGCCCAGAAGGCCAGCACGATCGGAGCGCTCTCGGACGGCCGGTTCACCCTCGGCCTCGGCGCCGGGGAGAACCTCAACGAACACGTGGTCGGCGGCTGGCCGCACGTGCAGCAGCGGCACGAGATGTTCGAGGAGGCCCTCCAGATCATCCGCCCGCTGCTCAACGGCGAGTCCCTGACCTTCTCCGGCAACCACTTCGACGTGCCCGACGCCTACGTGTGGGACCGTCCCGAGCAGCCGGTGCCGATGGCCGTCGCCGCCTCCGGCCGGCAGTCCGCCACCCTGGCCGCCGAGTACGCCAACGGGATCGTCGCCACGGAGCCCGACCGGCACATCATCGAGATGTACGACGACGCCGGCGGCGCCGGCCAGCCCCGCTACGGTCAGGTGGCGATCTGCTACGGCCCCGACGAGGCGGAGTGCCGCAAGATCGTGCACGACCAGTTCCGCTGGTTCGGGATGGGCTGGAAGGTCAACGCCGAACTGCCGGGCCCGGAGTCCTTCGCCGCCGCCACCCAGTTCGTCCGCGAGGAGGACGTCGCGGAGGGCATCTCCTGCGGGCCGGACGTGGACGCGCACGTCGAGGCGTTCCGGAAGTTCGTCGACGCCGGCTTCACCCACGTGGCGATCGTCCAGGTCGGCGGGGAGAGCCAGCCGATGTTCCTGGACTGGGCGCAGGAGCAGTTGCTGCCGCGCCTGCGCTCGCTGTGAGGCTCACCCCCGCCGGCCGGTTCAGCCTCGCCGAGCTGCGGCTCGCGCTGGCGGCGCCCCGGCCGGCCGGCGGGCTGACCAGCGAGTGGCGAACGGTCGACGGGCTGCGGACGCACACCCGGCGCAGCGCGGACCCGGGGACCGGGGCGCCGCCGGTCGTGCTGGTGCACGGCCTGGCGGTCTCGCACCGCTACCTCACCCCGCTGGCCGTCGCGCTCGCCCACACCCATCCGGTGTACGTGCCGGACCTGCCCGGCTTCGGGCTGACCGAGCACCCCCGGGGCGCGTACGACGTCCGCGACCACGCCGACCACCTGGCCGCCTGGCTGGCCGCGTACCAGCTGCCGCCGGCCTGCCTGGTCGGGCACTCGTTCGGCGCCGAGGTGGTGGCCGCGCTCGCCGCCGCGTACCCGGATCTGGTCCGCGCCCTGGTGTTGGCCGGGCCGACCAGCGATCCGGCGGCCCGGTCCCGGTCGGGTCAGTTCGGCCGCTGGCTGGTGGACACCCTGCGCGAGGCGCCCCTGCAGGCGCCGATCCTGGCCCGCGACGTCTGGGACGCCCGGCCCTGGCGGGTGGCCGCGACGCTGTCGCACTCGGTTCACAACGCGATCGAGGCCGACCTGGTCCGGGTCGCCGCGCCGACCCTGGTGGTCAACGGCGGGCGCGATCCGGTGGTGCCGGCGTCCTGGCGGGCCGAGGCGGCCCGGCTGGTGCCCGACGCCGGCCTGGTCGTCGTGCCCGGCGCCGCGCACAACGTGGCCACCACCGCCCCGGCGGAGGTCGCCGCCGCGATCTGCCAGCTCCTCTCCCCGACCCTGACGAGAAGGTGACCGCATGCGCTTCGGAAACGTGGAGATCCGCCCGCTCGGCGGCGGCCTCGGCTGCCTCCTGATGATCCTCTTCTCGATCGTCGCCTCGATCGTGCTGACCGTCCTGCTCAACCTGGTCCTCTGACCGGGCCGTGCGGGCGGGTCAGGCCGGGTCGAGGTCCAGCTCGGCGACGAGGGGGTAGTGGTCCGAGGCGGCTCCGGCGTCCCCGTCGCGGACCACCCGGACCGACCGGGCCCGCGCGGCCACCGGTGCGCTGCCGAAGAGGTAGTCCAGCCGCATCCCGGCGAACTCGGCCCCGCCGAACCGGGTGGGCACGGTGAGGCCGTCGGCCTCCGGCGCCCCGGCCGCCGTCGAGGGCCAGAGGTCGACCAGACCGGCGCCGAGCAGCCGGGCGACAGCGCGGGTGTCCACGGTGTCACTGCCCCGCCGCAGGTGCCGCCGCCGGTAGAGGGCGGGCATCCCGGCCAGGCGCGCGGTGTGGTCGACGGTCGGGTCGAGCGAGTTGAGGTCGCCGGCGACCAGCGTCAGCGGCCCCTGGGCGCGTCGCACCGCGGCCACCAGCCAGTCGACCTCCACCCGCCGCCGTCCCCCGGAGTACGGGTACAGGTGGGTGCCGAGCACGGTCAGCGGGCCCGCCGAGGTGGCAACGACGACACGGGCGGCCGCGTGGTGGAACGGCCGCCGCAGCGCCCCCGCCGCGACGACCCGGAGCGGCGGCCGGACCAGCACCGCCACCGGCTGCCCGAGGCAGGACCGGGCCAGCTGGGGTGCCATTCCCAACCGGCCCGCCACCTCGGCCATCAGCCCGCCGCGGTCGAAGCCGCGCAGCTCCTGCAGGGCCAGCACGTCCGGCGCCTGCCCGGCGACGATCCCGACCACCCGGTCCAGGCGGTCGGGGCCACCGCGGTCCCGACCGCCGGTCCGGATGTTCCAGGTCATCACGCGCAGCACGGCAGCCCTCAGTCGGCGCGGCCGGCCCGCGCCAGCTCGTCGTCGAGGGTGGCCACGTCCTCCGACTCGATGCTCGGTCGGTTGCCTTCCCGCACGTCGGCGTTCGGGCGGACGATCAGACAGAGCAGCCCGATCCAGAGCGCGGAGAGCAGGATCGCCCCCATGAAGTCGGTCGGGTGGTGCATCCCCCGGTACATCCGCGAGGCGGCCACCCCGACCGGCATGACCACCGCGAGCGCCACGAAGACCCAGCGCCACCAGCGGTCGGTACGCGGCAGCACGATGACGGCGATCGCCAGCCAGACGCAGATCGTCGCCGCGATGTGCCCGGACGGGAACGAGGAGGTGGGCATCTGCCCGTCCAGGTTCTCCACCGACGGGCGCGGCCGGTCGACCGCGTGGGCGGAGGCGAGGAAGAGCGTCAGCTCGCCGACCATCGCCAGCGCCAGGAATAGCACCGGCCGCCAGCGCCGCCACACCGCCAGCACCAGCGGACAGAACACCAGCGAGATCAACAGGATCGCGTGGGTGTCGCCGAACTTGCTCCACCACCAACTGATCTCGGTCAGCGTGCCGGTGTGCCGCTCGGCGAACCAGCGCGGCACCTCCGTGTCGAGCGTATCGAAGAAGGTGCCCTTCGCGTGGTAGCTGACGTACATGCCGAAGCCGTACAGCGCCCCGAAGACCAGCACCCAGCCGACCAGCAGCTCAGCCACCGCCGAGCGGGGGTGGGCCAGCACGTGCTCCTCGGCCGGGGCGGGGGCGATGTCGTGCCCGGCCTCCGGCTCCAGGCCCTCGGTCAGCGGCGGCACCGGCCGGCCCCGCTCGCGCCGCCACAGGCGGAACGCGTACGCGGTGACACCCAGCCAGGCCGCGCCGAGCAGCCAGCCGGCCAGCACGTCGGAGATGAAGTGCACGCCCAGCGCGATCCGGGTCAGCCCGATCAGTGCCACCAGCACGGCCGCCCCGGCGATCGCCGCCCTGCGCCAGCGGGGCGCCATCGCCGGCAGGAACACCAGCAGCAGCGCCCCGTACGCGACGAACGAGCCGAGCGCGTGCCCGCTCGGGAAGCTGTTGCCCGGCGCGCTGGCGATCGGCACGTCCACCACCGGGCGGAGCCGGCCGACCAGGGTCTTCAGCGAGGGGTCGAGAATCAGGCCACCGACCCCCGTGATGATCAGATAGACGGCCAACCGTGGCTGCCGCCGGATCAGCAGGCTGACCACGGCGATGGTGACCAGCCAGATGAGCACCGGCCGGCCGCCCAGGTCGGTCACCGCCTGGAGCACGGTGACCAACGCGTGGTGCGGGGCCACGAGCCCGTTGAACCACTCGGCGACCGCGTGGTCCGCGTCCTGCAACGGGCTCCACCGCACCCGGACGAGCAACAACAGCAGCCCGAAGGCCACCCCGGCACCGGTGACGGCCACCAGACCAGCGATGCTCCGCTCGGTGAAATGACCGATCGGACGCCGCGCCACCTCTTTGACCGCGGTCACCCCGCACCTCCCTTGTCTGCCTGGCGAGGCGCATTACCCGATTGGCGCAACCGGTACACGCGCACGACCGGCGGACGCGGCTAGAGGGCGGTCATGTCGCCGGTGTCGAAGAGCTCGGCGCGGTCCGCCTCCGGCACCCACAGGTCCGGTTGGGCCGGCTCCTGCACACCGATGCGCAGCGCCTCCAACTGGGCGGCGAAGGCCAGCCCGCCGAAGAGCGCCATCCCGGTGAGGTTGGCCCAGAGCAGCAACGCCATCATCCCGGTCAACGCGCCGTAGGTCTGCCCGAAGCCGTCGCTGATCTGCACGTACGCGGCGAGCAGCAGGCTGGCCAGCCACCACAGCGCCGTGGCGATGCCAGCGCCGAAGAACAGCCAGGACAGGCCGGGCTGCCTGCGGCGCGGCGCGCGACGGAACAGCACCGCCACGGCGAGCACGGTCAGCCCGAGGCTCAGCGGGAAGCGGACCACGTTCCAGATGCCGTGGGCGACCTCGCCCCACTCGTAGTGCTCCCGCACCGAGTCGCCCACGGCCCCGCCGGCGACCAGGATCAGGAAGCCGGCCAACGCGGGCAGGCCGGCGGTGACGGCCAGCACGGCGGCGCGAAGGTACTTCCACACCGCCGGACGGTCCCGCTCCACGCCGTAGATCCGGTTGGCACCCCGTTCGATCTGGGCCATCGTGGTGGTCAGCGCGACCAGCCCGGTGAGCAGACCGAGGGTGAGCGCCAGCTCGCCGGCGTCCTCCACGCGTTCGCCCTCGCCGAGCAGCTCGGCCACCATCTGCTCGCTCTGGCCGGGGGTCAGCGCCAGCACGGTGTCGGCGACCACCCGGCCGCCCTCCTCGACGCCCAGCTCGCTGATCAGACCGGTGAGGGCGATCAGGAAGGGCACCACGGCGAGGCAGAGTTGCAGCGCGAAGGCGCGGGAGTGGCTGAACCCGTCGCCGTAGCGGAACCGGATGAACGCGTCGCGCAGCAGGTGCCAGCCGCCCTGGCGGCGCAGGGTGTGCCACGCGTCGTCGGCGGAGAGCTCGTCGTCGGCCATCAGCCGGGTCTCCGGCACGATGCGGGTGCTACTCACGGCGCGCCTCCTCGATCAGCCGCTCGCCCCGCTCTCCGGCCTTCTGCGCGTTTACGGCCAGGTCGGGGGCCTCCTCGGGCTGTGGCACGCAGAGCCAGAGCGCCTGGGGACGCACCACCGCCCGCAACTGCCGGCTCGGCGAGATGAGGTCGCCGTCCAGCTCCCGCGGCTGGGCCCGGTTGCTGGTGACCACGACGCGGCGGCCGCGGAACACCTCCATCTGTGGCACCTGGCCGCTGCGGCGGATCACCGCCCAGCCGAGCGCGAGCCAGTGCCGCAGGTTGCGCGGGGTGAGCACCGCGACGTCGAGCCAGCCGTCGTCCGGCTCGGCCTCGGTGAGCAGCCGCACGCCGCCCTGGAGCCGGCCCACGTTGGCGATCAGCACCGAGCGGGCCCGGCGGCGCACCGGCGGCCGGTCGTCGATGCGGATCTGCACCCGCATCGGCCGGTCCCGCAGGTGCCGGGCGGCGCCCACCACGTACGCCGGCCAGCCGATCCTGGCCTTGGTGGTCTCGGAGGTGGCGGCGAGCATCTGGGCGTCGAAGCCCATGCCGGCCATGACGGTGAAGTACCTGTCCTCGACGGCGCCGACGTCGAGCAGTCGCCGGCCCCGCTCGATGGCGACCTGGAGCCCGGCGGCCATGTCGGTGGAGAGACCGAGGTTGGCGGCGAGCAGGTTGCCGGTGCCCTGGGGCAGGACGGCCAGCGCCACGTCGGTGCCGACGAGGCCGCTGACGCAGGACATCACCGTGCCGTCGCCGCCGCAGGCGAAGACGAGGTCGACGCCGGCCTTGACGGCCTGCTCGGTCTGGCCCCGGCCCGGGTCGTCGACGGTGGTCTCGTACCACTGCGGCTCGGGCCAGCCGGCGGCGGCAAGCGCGTCGTTGACGGTGCGGCGCAGCTCGTCGAGATCGTCGACCTTCACCGGGTTGACCACGACGGCGGAGCGCAGCCCGCCGTCGCCGCCCGAGGGTCGCCTGTCGTGTCCATCCACGGCGCCAGTGTGCAGCACCGGGGCGGCTTCAGCGAGCCCTCGAGCGGCTGCGTCGGAAGTGCCACAGACAGGTTTCAACGCGCCTGTCACCGCATCGTCAGGCCGCCGCCCGCAGCGCGTTCTCCACCCGGCGGCGCAGGTCGTCCAGGTCGGCCCCGGCCTCGGTGAGCACCAGCGCGCCGAGTCCCTGCCCCTCGCGGAGCACCCCGAGCAGGATGTGCTCGGTGCCGATGTGGCGGTGGCGCAGCCGCAGCGCCTCCCGCAACGACAGCTCCAGCACCTTCTTCGAGCGGGGCGAGAACGGCCCGCCGAGGAACCGCCGGCGACTCCAGCGGCGTCGCGGCGCCGGCACGGCCTCGCGGAGCGCGTCGGGGCCGAAGGACTGCTCGATCCTGGCCACGATCGCGGCGAGGTCGATGCCGATCTCCCGCAGGGCCGCCGCGTCGGCGTCCCCGAGGCCGGCGCCGCCGTTGGCGGTGTGCCGGCGGATCCGCTCGCGCAGGTCGTCGGCGCGGACCCCGGCGTCGGCCAGCACCCGGCTGGCCAGACCGGCCTCGTCGGCCGTCAGGGCGAGCAGCAGGTGCTCGGTGCCGACCGGGCGCTGGCCCTCGACCCGCGCCTCCTCCAGCGCCCGTCGCACGACGTCGCGCGCCCGGTCGGTGAACCGTTCGAACATCACGCCTCCCAGGATTGGTTGACCGCCGGTCGCCCGGCGTGCTTCTTGTGCACCGCCTGCCGGCTGACCTCGAGCGCGTCGGCGATCTCCTGCCAGGACCAGCCCTGTCGACGGGCGTTGTCCACCTGGACCACCTCGAGCCGCTCGAGCAGCCGGCGCAGCGCGCGGACGGCGCGCAGCCCGACCCGGGGGTCGGTGCTGCCGGCTGCCGCCGCGAGTTCCGTCGCCTGACTCATGCCGTCAACATACGTTGACAGTGCCACCCGCGTCAACCCTCGTTGACGAGGCCACGGTCAACGGCGATCCGGCCCGCCGCCGCCACCGTCCGACTACCCTCGGTCAGGGACAGCGTGGTCGTGCCGGGCGCGACGCCCGGGAGGTGATGTCGGATGGCCGCATCCGCCGATGCAGCGGTGCTGGTCGGCCTCGGCTCCGACGATGACCTCCCGGTCGTCCGACTGGCCGCCGAGGAGGCCGCCGCACACGGCCGGCCCCTGCACCTGCTGCACGCCTTCGACTGGCATGCGGCCTTCGCCGCGGACACCGTCGCCGCGCCCCGGGACCGGGCCGAGGGTCTGATCACCCAGGCCGCCCAGCTCGCTCACGAGGTCGAGCCCGGGCTGACCGTCCGCGGTGAAATCGTCGAGAGCGCCATGCTCCGTACCCTGATTCGCCGGTCGGAGACGGCTTTCCTGCTCGCGGTCGGCGACAGCGGGATGGCCGCCAGCGGCGAGTGCGTCCCGTCCGAGACACCTGCCGTGCAGCTGGCCGCACGCGCGGGCTGCCCGCTGCTGGTCGTCCGCCGCGACCCGCCGCCGGAGGGTCCGGTGCTGGTGGGGGTCGACGGCTCCCCCAGCTCGAACCTCGCCCTGGAGTGGGCCTTCGAGTGCGCCGCCCGACGCTACGCCCGACTGCTGGCGCTGCGCGTGGTGGAGCCCGACGAGGACACCGACGAGATCACCGACCAGCTCACCGAGGTGGTGGCCCGCTACGCCGCCCGCCGCGCCGAGGTGCCGACCGAGTGCCGCGTCGTCCGCGGTGATCCCGGTGCGGTGCTGGTCGACATGTCCAGCTCGGCGCAGATGGCGCTGGTCGCCGCACGCGGCGACGAACCGGGGCGCGGCATGCTGGGGGCGGTTGCCCAGTCCCTGCTCTACCACTCCCCCGCCCCGGTGGTCGTCGTCCGCGGGCTCACCGACATGCCGCTGACCGGGCCAGCCGCCCATCCGGCGCGGGACCGACGGCCCTGACCCGGGGCGTCGACAGCGGCGAGGCTGGACGCCGGACGACCCACTCCCACCGACGAGAGGCATCAGCACCATGGACACCGCTCTCGACGCGCGCCGTGCCCTCACCGACGACGAGCTGCGCCGGCTGGACGCCTACTGGCGCGCCGCGAACTACCTCACCGTCGGGCAGATCTATCTGCTGGGCAATCCGCTGCTGCGGCAGCCGCTGTCCCCCGACGACATCAAGCCCCGGCTGCTCGGCCACTGGGGCACCAGCCCCGGGCTCAACCTGATCTACGCCCACCTCAACCGGGTGATCGTGGCCCGTGACCTGAACGCCATGCTGGTCACCGGTCCCGGGCACGGCGGCCCGGCCATCGTGGCCAACACCTGGCTGGAGGGCACCTGGTCGGAGCGCTACCACGACGTGTCGCGCGACGAGGCGGGGATGGCCCGGCTGTTCCGGCAGTTCTCCTTCCCCGGCGGCATCCCCAGCCACGTCGCGGCGGAGGTGCCGGGTTCGATCCACGAGGGCGGCGAGCTGGGGTACGCGCTGAGCCACGCGTACGGCGCCGCCTTCGACCACCCGGACCTGGTGGTGGCCTGCGTGATCGGCGACGGCGAGGCAGAGACCGGCCCGCTGGCCGGCAGTTGGCTCTCCAACGTCTTCCTCAACCCGGCCCGCGACGGGGCGGTGCTGCCCATCCTGCACCTCAACGGCTACAAGATCGCCAACCCGACGGTGCTGGCCCGGATCCCCGAGACGGACCTGCTCGACCTCATGCGCGGGTCGGGCTACCAGCCGTACGTGGTGGCCGGCGACGACCCGGACGAGGTGCACCGGGCGCTCGCCGCGACGCTCGACCGGGCGCTGGACGAGATCGCCGCGATCCAGCTCGGGGCCCGCTCCGGCGGTGTCGTCGAACGCCCCCGCTGGCCGATGATCATCCTGCGGACGCCGAAGGGCTGGACCGGTCCCCGCGAGGTCGACGGCAAGGAGGTGGAGGGCACCTACCGCGCCCACCAGGTGCCGCTGTCGCAGGTGCGGACCAATCCCGCGCACCTGGCCGAGCTGGAGCACTGGCTGCGCAGCTACCGGCCGGAGGAGCTGTTCGACGCCACCGGCGCGCCGGTGGACGAGCTGTGCACGCTGCCGCCGCACGGCGACCGGCGGATGAGCGCCAACCCCGTCACCAACGGCGGCATGGTGCTGCGCGACCTGACCCTGCCCGACTTCGGCGAGTACGGGGTGGACGTCCCCCGGCCGGGCGAGCCGATGGCCGGCGCGACCGGCGCGCTCGGCCCGTGGATCCGCGATGTGATCGCCGCCAACCCGCACACGTTCCGACTGTTCGGCCCGGACGAGGTCGCCTCCAACCGGCTGGACGCCGCGTTCGAGGTGACCGACCGGGTGTGGGTCGCCGCCACGGTGCCCGGCGACGACCACCTCTCCCCGGACGGCCGGGTGATGGAGGTGCTCTCCGAGCACCTGTGCCAGGGCTGGCTGGAGGGCTACCTGCTGACCGGCCGACACGGCGTGTTCACCAGCTACGAGGCGTTCATCCACATCGTCGACTCGATGCTCAACCAGCACGCCAAGTGGCTGAAGGTTACCCGGAGCATCCCGTGGCGGCAGCCGCTCGCCTCCCTGAACTACCTGCTCTCCAGCCACGTCTGGCGGCAGGACCACAACGGCTTCTCCCACCAGGACCCGGGCTTCATCGACCACGTGGTCAACAAGAAGGCCGAGGTCGTCCGCGTCTACCTGCCGCCGGACGCCAACACCCTGCTCGCCACCATGGACCACTGCCTGCGCAGCCGGCACTACATCAACGTGGTGGTGGCCGGCAAGCAGCCGGCGCCGAACTGGATGACGATGACCGAGGCGATCCAGCACACCCGCCGCGGCCTGGGAATCTGGGAGTGGGCCAGCAGCGACGGCGGCAGCGAGCCGGACGTGGTGCTCGCCTGCTGCGGGGACGTGCCCACGCTGGAGACGCTGGCCGCCGCCGAACTGCTGCGCCAGCATCTGCCGGACCTGCGGGTGCGGCTGGTCAACGTGGTGGACCTGATGCGCCTCCAGCCGGCCACCGAGCACCCGCATGGTTTGCCCGACAACGAGTTCGACACCATCTTCACCGCGAACCGGCCGATCATCTTCGCGTACCACGGCTACCCGTGGCTCATCCACCGGCTCACCTACCGCCGCACCAACCACGAGAACCTGCACGTGCGCGGCTACAAGGAGGAGGGCACCACCACCACGCCCTTCGACATGGTGATGCTCAACGACCTGGACCGCTTCCACCTGGTCATCGACGTCATCGACCGGGTGCCCGGGCTGGCCGCCCGCGCCGCCCAGCTGCGCCAGCGGATGGTCGACGCCCGGCAGTCGGCACGCGACTACACCCGCCGCCACGGCGAGGACGACCCCCAGGTCGCGGAGTGGCGCTGGGTCCGCGAAACCGATCCGACCAACCGCTGAGGAGGACGACGTGCGGGACGCGGAGATCCTGGTCGGCTACGACGGCTCCACCGACGCCTCGGTGGCCCTGAACTGGGCACTCGAGGAGGCCGAGCTCAGTGGCCAGCCGGTGCGGCTGGCGTACGTCTTCGAATGGCTGACGGTGGCCGGTTGGGTCGGCCCGGGGGTGGCGCCCGGCGTCTGGCCGGACGACACCGCCCGGCGGCAGGTGGAGGACCTGGTCCGGGACGCGGCGGCGCAGGCCGCCGCCGCGCACCCCGACCGCAGCGTCGACGGCGAGGTGTACGACGGCCCGCCCGCCCTGGTGTTGCAGGAACGCTCGGCCGAGGCGGGGCTGCTGGTGCTCGGCAGCCGCGGCCACGGCGGGTTCGGTGGGCTGCTCGCCGGGTCGACGGCGGTGGCGGTCGCCGCGCACGCGCACTGCCCGGTGGTGGTGGTCCGGGACGGGGCCGTCAGCGCACCGGCCGGCCCGGTGGCGGTGGGCGTGGACGGCTCCGAGCCGTCGCTGGTGGCGCTCGGCTTCGCGGCCGAGCGGGCGGCCCAGCGGCAGGTGCCACTGCGCGTCCTGCGGGCCTGGACACCCGGGCCCGGCGGGGCGGCCGGGGTGCCGGACGAGCGGGCGGCGGTGGAGGAGACGCTGGAGCCGTGGCGGCGGACGTTCCCCGAGCTGGCCGTGACCGTCGACCTGGTCCCCGGCAGCCCGGCGGCCACGCTGATCGAGGCGAGCCGCGACGCGCGGCTGGTGGTGGTCGGCAGCCGGGGCCGGGGCGGGCTGGCCGGCATGCTGCTCGGATCGGTCAGCCAACAGCTGATCCAGCACGCCCACTGCCCGGTCGCGGTGGTCCGGGAACGCTGACCCCGGCGGGCGCGACGACCCGGTCCGGTCGGGACCTACGACCCGTGCGGCCCGGCCCGGGATGCCACAGGATGGGGTGACAGCGCGCGCGGAGCACCCCGCCCCGAGGCGCGGACGGGCAGGAACGGAGAGGTCGTGACCATGAGTCAGGAGAGCGAGCTGATCACCGCGCTGGCGGAGGCCGCCGCGACCGCCGGGCGCGCACCCTCGGTGCACAACACCGAGCCGTGGAGCTGGCGGGTGCTGCCCGACGCGCTGGAGTTGCGCACGGCCCCCGACCGGCAGCTCGCGGCCACCGACCCGGAGGGCCGGCTGCTCGCCCTCAGCTGCGGCGCCGCCCTGCACCACGCCCGGCTGGCGCTCACCGCCGAGGGGTGGCGCGCGGTGGTGGAGCGGCTGCCCGACCCGCAGGACGCCGAGCTGCTGGCCCGGCTGACCACCCTGGGCCGCGTGGCGGCCGACCCGGACGTTCTGCGGCTGGTGCGGTGCATGCGGATCCGGCACACCGACCGGCGGCCACTCAGCGACGAGCAGGTGCCCACCGACGCGATCGGGGAGATCACCCGGGCGGTCACCGCCGAGGGCGGCCGGTTGCAGATCCTCGACCGTGATCAGGTGCTCGAGCTGGCCGCCACGGCCGGGCACGCCGACACGGTCGAAGCCGAGGACCCGGAGCTGCGTGCCGAGCTGGCGTACTGGACCAGCCGGGCCGGCACCGGCGCCGGCCTGCCGCCGGAGGTGCTGCCCGAACAGCCTCCGCAGACCACCGTGCCGGCGCGCGACTTCGGCCGCGCCGGCAGCCTGCCGGTCGGTCCCGGCCACGACAGCGCGGCCGTGTACGCGCTGCTGCACGGCGACGAGGACGAGCGGGACAGCTGGCTGCGCGCCGGCGAGGCACTCTCCGCCGCCTGGCTGACCGCCACCCGGCTCGGCATCTCGGTGGTGCCCCTCAGTGCGGTGGTGGAGGTGCCGGGCACCCGGCAGACCCTGCGTCAACTGCTCGCCGGGCTCGGTTTCCCGTATCTCGTGCTGCGGTTGGGGATCGCGGACCCGGCGCACGCGGGCCCGCCGCCAGCCCCGCGGCTGACCACCGAGCAGGTGGTCGACACCTCGGCGGTCTCGGGCGAGCGGCGCTGACCGGGCAAGGCGCCAGCCCGGTCGGCCCACACCCCGCCGGCCGGTCGACGAGGTGCTGGACCCGCCGGTGGTGCCGGCCTGAGCCGGCACCACCGCCCCCGATCGGCGAGCCGTTCAGGCGGCGAGCAGCGCCCCCTCGCGCTCCGGGTCCAGGCCCACCGTCACCCGGGCCGGTCGGCCGGCGCGCGGCGGCACCGACCCCACCGCGCGCAGCCAGCGCCAGGTGTCGGCGACGGTGTCGGCCACCGGGCGGCAGGTCAGCCCCGCCGCGTACGCCTTCCGCACGCCGCGCTCCTGCAACCACCGGAACTCGTGGCCCTCGGGAACCCAGATGGGCAGGTCGTTCCAGGGGACCACCCCGGCGGCCAGGATCGGCGCCGGGTCGGTCCAGCGCAGCCGCGCACCGGAGCCGGTCACCGCGACGACCGTGTCGAGCAGCTCGCCCATCGTGGTGTGCCCCGGGTGGCTGATCACGTTGAACGCGCCGCCGACCCCCTCGGCGGCACGGTCCAGCGTCCACGCGACGAGGTCGCGCACGTCGATGTACTGCACGGGCAGGTCCGCGGGGCCGGGCGCGAGCACGTCCCCGCCCCGGGCCACCCGCTGCAGCCACCAGGGCAGCCGGCCGATGTCCTCACCGGGCCCCAGGATCAACCCGGCACGCACCAGCAGCGCCCGCTCACCGAAGACCTCCGTCGCGGCCAACTCCCCACCGGCCTTGCACTGCGCGTAGTCCCCGTCGACGGCGTCGGCGGACGCCTCCACAGTGGGCGCCTCCTCACCGACCTGCGCCGGCACCGGCATCGCGTAGACCGAGCCGCTGGAGATGTAGGCGTAGTGCCCGACCGAGCCGACCAGCGCACGGGCCGCGTCCCGCACCACCCGGGGCGCGCTGTCCCAGGTGTCGACCGCCAGGTCCCACTCGCCGCCCGCCAGCGCCGCCAGGCCGTCCGGTGCGGCCCGGTCACCCCGCAACCGGTGTACGCCCGGCGGCACCGCGCCGTGCAGCCCCCGGTTGAACACCGTCACCGACCAGTCCCGGCGCAGCGCCTCGGCGACCGTCGCCCCGCCCACGAAACCCGTCCCGCCCAGCACCAGCAGTCTCATGCGGTCCACCCTGCCGGGTCATGACGGTGGGCGGCACCCACGTTCACCCTCAGCGGATCTCCCCACAGCAGAACGCGCGCAGACAACGACGGCGCCGGACAACGTTCACGCTCGACGTCGAAGGCCACCGGCGCCGGCGAGGAGATCGTCCAGTGGCCGTGTCGAGGGCCGGTCCGGACCGCCACCGGATTGTCGAAGGGTGGCGGCGGCTCGCGGTGGCCCGCAACGGGAACGGCTCGTTACCGGTCTTCCGGTAACGAGCCGTCTGAGCTGGTGGGCGATACTGGGTTTGAACCAGTGACCTCTTCCGTGTCAAGGAAGCGCGCTCCCACTGCGCCAATCGCCCGTGGTGACCGCCCGAACCGGCAGCCAGGCCCCGTGGGGCGGGATCGCGAGCGGACGACGGGATTCGAACCCGCGACCCTCACCTTGGCAAGGTGATGCGCTACCAGCTGCGCTACGTCCGCACGTCCCCGGCGTGCGCCGGCGACGGGTGAACTCTACCCGATGCCAAGATCGCCGGTGCCGGCGCCCTGGGTGCTGGCGATTGCGCTGGTCGACGGTGGGGTACTGAAGGACTCGACAGCGCACCACATCCCCCTAAGGAGGCTGTCGTGGGTATCGGCACCAGCATCTTCCTGATCGCGCTCGGCGCGATCCTCACCTTCGCGCTGGACGCGAGCGTCGGCGGCATCAACCTCGACGTGGTCGGCTGGATCCTGATGGCAGCCGGTGTGCTCGGCCTCATCATGACCACGCTGATCTGGGGTCGCCGCCGCGAGGTGGTCACCACCGCCGAGCAGCCCGTCGAGTACCGGCGGGTCGAGGAGCCGGTCGAGTACCGCCGGGTCGAGGAGCGGCGGGACATCGCCCCGCCCCTGTGACACGACGACCGCGCGGAGCACGCGGATGACGGGCCGGCCGCCTCAGTCGAGGTGGCCGGCCCGTCGCAGCGAAAGCCCAGCCGAGCGCTGGTCAACCGCGTCCCGGCCCCCGTTAAGATCCAACTCGTGGAGTCCCTCGACACGGTGCTGGCCGCACACCGGGCGTACCTGCTCGGATGGAACGTCGGCCCACCCGGAGGCCCCGACCTGCCGACCTATCGCAGCGAGGTCCCGCACGCGCCCCTCAACGGCGTGCTGCGTGTCGCCGGGCGTACGCCCCGGGACGCGCTCGCCGAGGCCCGGCGCCGGCTCGACGGCGTACCCCGGGTGTGGTGGGTCGGCCCGGACAGCGACGCCGACACGGCCGATGGCCTGGTGTCCCTCGGCGCCGTCGAGGTCGCCCGCCTGCCGATCATGACCGTGGCGATCGGCGAGGCGGCCGGCGTTCCGGCGCCGGCCGGGCTGCACATCGCCGAGACCATCGACCTGGACGCGTTCGTCCCGGCCTACGCCCGCGTGTCCGGAATTCCGGCGGAGGGTGTGGCGGCGGCGATCGACCGGGAGAAGGCGTTCACCGGCGACGGCAGCGTGGTCAGGCTGGCCGGTCGCCTCGCCGACGGCCGGATCGTCGGGACGGCGGTCGCCTGGCTCAGCCACGGCCTGCTCACCCTGTACTTCGTCGGCACGCAGCCCGAGGAGCGCCGGCGGGGCATCGGCGCGGTGATGACCAGGGCGGCGCTCGACCTGGCCGCCCAGCGGGGCGTCCGCACGGCGGCACTCGCCTCGACTCCCGTCGGCGAGCGGGTCTACGGACGCCTCGGCTTCCGCACCGTGGGCACGTTCCGGCTGCTGACCTTCTGAGCCGCGGACGCGGGGCCGCGCCCATACAGAAGGGCTCGTTACCGGAGTCCGGTAACGAGCCGTCTGACCTGCTGTCCAACTGGTGGGCGATACTGGGTTTGAACCAGTGACCTCTTCCGTGTCAAGGAAGCGCGCTCCCACTGCGCCAATCGCCCGTGCTTGTTGCCGAGGTGGGGACGGGATTTGAACCCGCGTACACGGCTTTGCAGGCCGTTGCCTCGCCTCTCGGCCACCCCACCGAGGTTGCCCCCGTCGTACGTGGCGGCAGCTCCGAGCGGACGACGGGATTCGAACCCGCGACCCTCACCTTGGCAAGGTGATGCGCTACCAGCTGCGCTACGTCCGCACGCCCCCGGCGTTCCCGGGTGACGGATGAGAACTTTAGCCGAGCCGGTGAGCGACTGCCAACTCGGGGTCGGCGTCGGCGCGTCCTCCCGCGCGGCGGGGCGGTGATCGACTCGGCATCCCTGAAGCCGGGTCATCCCCCGCCCCCGGACACCGCGACATCACCGATCCCGAGTGGATCACCACGGGCCAGCTTCCTAGGGGGCTGGCCTGGGCCTCACTGGCCGTCACATTGCTGGATCATTGCGGGACCATGTCGCCCGGCCGGCGAGGCGAGGGCGGAGGGGCACCCCGACCCGGCGGACGGTGCCGGCGGACCTCGACGAACGTCCCCTGAAGAACGACGAAGGACACCTCCGGGAAGTGTCCGGCTTCCGACTGTCGCATCACGGATCGGGCGGCGGCGGTAACTGTTCGTGTTCGGTTGGATGGGCTACGGTAACGGTCGTGACGAGACGTGCGGCCGAGATCCGCCTGGATGCCCTGCTGCGCACAGCCTGTGACGTGATCGTGGAGCGCGGTCTGGCCAACACCCGGACGGCCGACGTGGCGCAGGCCGCAGGGGTCAGTCAGGCCCTGGTTTTCTACCACTTCGCCACCAAGGACAGATTGCTCGCGCAGGCGTTCGCGTACGCGGTCGACCAGGATCTGGCCCGGCTGGACGCGGTGACCCGCTCCTCGGCCGCGCCGCTGACCAAACTCCGCCGGATCCTCAAGCTCTACACCCCGGCCGGGCGAGCCACCTCCTGGTCGATGTGGATCGACGGCTGGTCGGAGTCGCTGCGTACCCCCGAGTTGGAGAAGGTCTCCCGCCGGCTCGACCTGCGGTGGCGGCAGGACCTGGCCGCGGTCATCTCCGCCGGGGTCGCGGACGGCACCTTCCAGTGCGCCGACCCCGACGGGGCGGCCTGGCGGATCAGCGCGGTCATGGACGGCCTCGCCGTGCAGCTCGCCGTGCACGAGCGGGTCATCTCCCGCCGGCAGTTCGGCGAGTGGGTGCGGCTGGTCGCCGCCCGGGAGCTGGGCCTGGAGCCGACCGACCTGGACTGACTGTGAGGCTGGCCGGGTTGGCCCGGAGGTGATGGGCTGATGGTCGGCAGTAGTGGACGTGACTCTTGGCCTGACTGGCTTTGTGCCTTCGAGAGGACTTGTCCGTCCGCTGCTGCCGGCGCC
>NZ_QGKR01000258.1 GCF_003172955.1 Micromonospora acroterricola
GGGTTACCGTCAGGGTGTTCGTCGGGGTGGTCAGGTCGACCTTGACCGTGTCGCCGTCGCGGATGGTGCCCGACAGGAGGGCCCTGGCCAGCTGGTCGCCGATCGCGGTCTGGACCAGGCGACGCAGCGGGCGGGCACCGTAGATCGGGTCGTAGCCGTGCTCGGCGAGCCAGCCACGGGCCGCATCGGTGATCTCCAGGCCGAGCCGGCGGTCGGCCAGCCGACGCCGCATCCGGTTGAGCTGGATGTCCACGATCGAGCGCAGATCGTCCCCACGCAGCGAGGCGAAGACCACGATGTCGTCCAGCCGGTTGAGGAACTCCGGCTTGAAGTGCGACCGGACCACGGCGAGGACACCCTCCCGGCGCTGCTCCTCGGCCAACGTCAGGTCGCTGATCAC
The DNA here is from genome assembly GCF_003172955.1 of Micromonospora acroterricola. Taxonomy (GTDB): domain Bacteria; phylum Actinomycetota; class Actinomycetes; order Mycobacteriales; family Micromonosporaceae; genus Micromonospora; species Micromonospora acroterricola. The sequence continues at coordinate 401 of NZ_QGKR01000258.1, forward strand.
CGACGACCCGAGGTTGGACGTGAGGATCAGGATCGCGTTGCGGAAGTCCACCGTCCGGCCCTGACCGTCGGTGAGCCGACCGTCGTCGAGCACCTGGAGCAGCACGTCGAAGACGTCCGGGTGGGCCTTCTCCACCTCGTCGAGCAGGATCACCGAGTACGGCCGCCGGCGCACCGCCTCGGTGAGCTGGCCGCCCTCCTCGTAGCCGACGTAGCCGGGCGGGGCACCCACCAGGCGGGCCACGGAGTGCTTCTCGCCGTACTCGCTCATGTCGATGCGGACCATCGCCCGCTCGTCGTCGAAGAGGAACTCGGCGAGCGCCTTGGCCAGCTCGGTCTTGCCGACGCCGGTCGGGCCGAGGAAGAGGAAGCTGCCGGTCGGGCGGTCCGGGTCGGCGACACCGGCCCGGGCACGGCGCACGGCGTCGGAGACCGCGCCGACCGCCTCGGGCTGGCCGACGACCCGGCCGCCCAGCGACTCCTCCATCCGGAGCAGCTTCGCCGTCTCGCCCTCCAACAGCCGACCGGCCGGGATGCCGGTCCAGGAGGCGACCACCGCGGCGATGTCGTCCGCGCCGACCTCCTCCTTGAGCATCGCGCCGTCGGCCTGGAGCTGGGCCAGCTCCTCCTCGGCCTGCTTCAGCTCGACCTTGAGCGCCGGGATGCGGCCGTAGCGCAGCTCGGCGGCGCGCTCCAGCTCCCCGTCACGCTCCGCCCGCTCGGCCTCGCCGCCCAGGCGCTCCAGCTCCTCCTTGGCGGTGGAGAGCTTGGTGATGTGGCTCTTCTCCGTCTGCCAGCGCTCGGACAGCACGGTGAGCTGCTCGCGCTTGTCGGCCAGCTCCTTGCGCAGCCGCGCCAACCGCTCGGCGGAGGCGGCGTCCGGCTCCTTGGCCAGCGCCATCTCCTCAATCTCCAGCCGGCGGACCGCCCGCTCGATCTCGTCCACCTCGACCGGCCGAGAGTCGATCTCCATCCGGAGCCGGGACGCGGACTCGTCGACCAGGTCGATCGCCTTGTCCGGCAGGAACCGGTCCGTGATGTAGCGGTCCGACAGCGAGGCGGCGGCGACCAGCGCGGCGTCGGTGATCCGTACGCCGTGGTGCACCTCGTAGCGCTCCTTGAGCCCGCGCAGGATGCCGATGGTGTCCTCGATGGTCGGCTCGCCGACCAGCACCGGCTGGAAGCGGCGCTCCAGCGCCGGGTCCTTCTCGATGTGCTCGCGGTACTCGTCCAGCGTGGTGGCGCCGACCATCCGCAGCTCACCGCGGGCGAGCATCGGCTTGAGCATGTTGCCGGCGTCCATCGAGCCCTCGCCCTTGCCGGCGCCGACGACGGTGTGCAGCTCGTCGAGGAACGTGATGACCTGGCCGTTGGAGTTCTTGATCTCCTCCAGCACGGACTTCAGCCGCTCCTCGAACTGGCCGCGGTACTGGGCGCCGGCGACCATCGCGCCGAGGTCGAGCGAGACCAGCTTCTTGTCGCGCAGCGACTCGGGCACGTCGCCGGCCACGATCCGCTGGGCGAGGCCCTCAACGATGGCGGTCTTGCCGACGCCGGGCTCGCCGATCAGCACCGGGTTGTTCTTGGTACGCCGGGAGAGCACCTGGATGACGCGGCGGATCTCCGAGTCCCGGCCGATCACCGGGTCGATCTTGCCGTCCCGGGCGCTCGCGGTGAGGTCGACGCCGTACTTGGCCAGTGCCTGGTAGGTCTGCTCCGGGTCGGGGGTGGTGACCCGCCGGTCGCCACCGCGGACGCTCGGGAACGCGGCGACCAGGGTCTCCTCGGTGACGCCGGCCGACTTCAGCGCGCCGGACACGGCGCCGCCCACCCGGGCCAGGCCGGCGAGCAGGTGCTCGGTGGACGTGTACTCGTCGCCCAGCGGCCGGGCGATCTGCTCGCCGGCGCCGATGGAGTTGACGAACTCCCGGGCCAGCGTGGGCTCGGCGATGCTGGAGCCGCGCGCCGCCGGCAGGGCGTCGACCGCACGCTGGGCGACCCGGCGCAGCTCGGCGGGGTCGGCCCCGACGGCGCGCAGCAGGCCGGCGGCGGTGGAGCCGTCGGTGTCCAGCAGGGACAGCAGTAGGTGCCACGGCTCCACGGTGGCGTGGCCGCGCTGGTTGGCCAGTGCGACGGCACCCGTGATGGTCTCGCGGCTCTTGGTGGTGAGACGTTCGGTGTTCATGGGCTCCCCCGGATCGGCGTTGTCCACTGGGAAGGACACAACCAGAGTTGAGCGTATTCCACTCAACCCTAACGCTGTGATGCCCATCACTCGCGACGGCGCCACCGCCAGTCGAACTCGCCGGCCGCCGGGGCCGGGCCGGGCAGCGGGTCCGTGTCCGGCGTCGTCGACAGGCCAGCCAGCAGCACCGCGAGCTGGCGCGAGCGCAGCTCACGCGTCCGTTCCGAATCGGGTACGCGCACCGCGGCGCACGCCTCCAGCACCAACCCCAGGTCCTGTACGACGACGTCGGCGCGCAGCCGCCCGCTGGCGTGGGCCCGTTCGAACAGCGCGGTGGCCAGCTCGTTGGCGCGCATCGCGTCCCGGCCCATCTCCTCGGTCGGCGTGAAGGTGCCGGCCAGGTGGACGGTGAGCGAGTGCACGTCCGCGTCGACCACCCGGGCCAGGAACCCGGCGAACGCGGCCCACTCATCCGGCTCGGCGAGGGCCGCCTCGACCTCGGCGACGTACCGGCGCAACCCGTCGTGGCAGAGCTGGCGCAGCAGGGCCTCCTTGCTCGCGTACCGCCGGTAGAGGGCACTGATGCCGACGCCGGCGCGTTCGGCGACGGCGGCGATCGGCGCCTTCGGATCGTCGAGGAAGACCGCACGGGCTGCTTCGAGGATCACCTCGTCGTTGCGGGCGGCCTGGGCGCGGCGGCCGGCCAGCGGCAGGTCGGTCTTTCCGGGGGAGGTCGGCATGACCTCAGACTAACAGTGGAACGGATCGTTCCGGTCTGCTACTCTGATCGCAGAACGAATCATTCCGTTCCGAAGGAGATCCCGAGATGACCGGCACCGCGATCCGCCCGTTCCGCGTCGAGATCCCGCAGACCGCCCTCGACGACCTGGCCGCCCGACTGGGCCGCACGGTCTGGCCCGCCGAGCTGCCCGACGCCGGCGACGCGTACGGGATGGGCACCGACCGCGTCCGCGCCCTCGCCGACCGGTGGCGGGACGGGTTCGACTGGCGGGCCGTCGAGGCCCGGTTGAAGGCGCACCCGCAGTTCGTCACCGAGATCGACGGCGAGCAGATCCACTTCCTGCACGTCCGGTCGTCCCGGCCGGACGCCACGCCGCTGGTGCTCACCCACGGCTGGCCCGGCTCGGTGCTGGAGTACCTGGACGTGATCGCCCCGCTCACCGAGCCGACCACGCCGGACGCGCCCGCCTTCCACCTGGTCATCCCGTCGCTGCCGGGCTTCGGGTTCTCCGGCCCGACCCGCAGCGCCGGCTGGAACCGGTACCGCACCGCCCCCGCCTGGGCCGAGCTGATGAACCGACTGGGGTACGACCGCTACGGGGCGGTCGGCAACGACGCCGGCTCGATGGTCGCGCCGGAACTGGGCCGGATCGACGCGGCGCACGTGTACGGCGTGCACGTCACCCAGCTCTTCTCGTTCCCCTCGGGTGACCCGGCCGAGTTCGCCGGGCTCTCCGAGGCGGACCAGGCGGCGCTCCAGCACCTCCAGTGGTTCTACGAGAACAAGTTCTCGTTCAACCAGGTGCACAGCCAGCAGCCGCAGACCCTGGCGTTCGGGCTCGCCGACTCGCCGGTCGGGCTGCTGGCCTGGAACGCCCAACTCTTCGACGAGAGCCTGGACCTCGATTTCATCCTGGCCAACGTGGCGGTGTACTGGTTCACCGGCACGGCCGCCTCGTCGATCCGCTTCTACTGGGAGGACGCGCACGCCGGCCAGCCGCCGACCGAGCCGACCACGGTGCCGACCGCGCTGGCCATGTTCCCCGGCGACTTCCAGTCCATCCGCCGCTTCGCCGACCGGGACCACGGGAACATCGTCCGGTGGACGGCGTACGACACGGACGTCGACGGCCGCGGTGACGTCGGGGGCCACTACGCCGCCCACCAGGCCACCGATGTGCTGGTCGCGGACATCCGCGAGTTCTTCGCCAGCCTTCGCTGAGGAGCGCACGCGCCGGGTGCCCGCTCCGCTCCGGTCCGATCATCGGCGTCTCCGAAGCGGTAGCCTTGCCCGGGTGCGAGTACGTGTCGAACAGACTGCCTTACCGGGGATCGGGGTACGCCACGATCTGGTGACGGAGTCGGGACGCCGCCTGGGCGTCGTCTCCCACCGCAATGGCCGCCGGGATCTCGTCCTCTACGACCCCGACGACCCCGACTCCTGCCAGGCGGACATCCCGCTGACCGACGACGAGGCGGAGGCGCTGGCCGACATCCTCGGCGCGTCGCTGATGCTCGGGCAGCTCTCCGGGCTGCGGGAGCAGGCTGCCGGTCTGCTCACCGAGCAGATCGGCATCCCGGCCGGGTCGAGGTATGTCAACCGGCAGCTCAGTGACACCAAGGCGCGTACCCGCACCAGCGCCTCCATCGTGGCGGTGCTGCGCGACGGCGAGGTCATCGTCTCGCCGCTTCCCACCTTCCGCTTCGCGGCCGGTGACGTGGTGGTCGTCGTCGGGACCCGCAAGGGTCTCGACGGTGTGTCCGCCATCCTCGCCGACAGTGACCCGGACGGCTGAGGCGGATGCACGAATCGACAACACTGCTCGTTGAAGTCGGCGCGCTGCTGCTGCTGCTCGGTGTCCTCGGCCGGCTCAGCCGCCGGGTAGGTCTCTCGCCCATCCCCCTCTACCTGCTCGCCGGGCTCGCCTTCGGGCACGGTGGGCTGCTCCCACTCGCCGCCAGCGAGGAGTTCTTCGCGGTCGGCGCCGAGATCGGCGTCATCCTGCTGCTGGTGATGCTCGGCCTGGAGTACTCGGCCAACGAACTGGTCGGCAACCTCCGCTCGGCGGCCCCCGCCGGGCTGATCGACGGCGTACTCAACGCGCTGCCCGGAGCGGCGTTCGCCCTGCTGCTCGGCTGGGACTGGGTGGCCGCCCTGGTGCTCGGCGGCATCACCTGGGTCTCGTCCTCGGGTGTGATCGCCAAGGTGCTCGCCGACCTGGGCCGGCTCGGTAACCGGGAGACCCCGGTGATCCTCTCGGTCCTCGTCATCGAGGACCTGGCGATGGCTCTCTACCTGCCGCTGGTGACCGCGGTGCTGGCCGGCACGGGCCTGCTCGGCGGCGGCATAGCGCTCGCCGTCGCGGTGGGCACGGTGCTGCTCGTGCTGATGGTCGCCATCCGGTACGGCCACCTGATCTCGTCCGCCCTGTCGGCGAAGGATCCGGAGGCGCTGCTGCTCGGCGTACTCGGTCTGACCCTGCTGATCGCCGGCCTCGCGGCGAAGCTCCAGGTCTCGGCGGCGGTCGGCGCGTTCCTGGTCGGCATCGCGCTCTCCGGTCCGGTGGCACACCACGCCACCGAACTGCTGTCCCCCCTGCGGGACCTGTTCGCCGCGGTGTTCTTCGTCTTCTTCGGGCTGGTCACCGACCCGCGGGACATCCCCCCGGTGCTGCTGCCGGCGCTCGCGCTGGCCGTGGTCACCATGGCGACGAAGACGCTCACCGGTTACCTCGCGGCTCGCCGGGTCGGCATCGCGGAACCCGGACGCTGGCGGGCCGGCCTGGCACTCGTACCCCGCGGTGAGTTCTCCATCGTCATCGCCGGGCTCGCGGTGGCCGCCGGCAGCGTCGAGCCGCGGTTGGCGGCGCTGGCCACGGCGTACGTCCTGATCACCGTGGTGACCGGGCCGATGCTGGCCCGGCTGCCCGACTTCCCGTGGTTCAAGCGGTGGCTGCGCAACCGCGCGGCGGCCCAGCGGCGGGAGCCGGTTCCGGTCCACGACTGACGCGTCGCCGTCGCTGCCGTTTACCGCATTCTGAACGGCGGCGGCGACGCGCGTGTTCGCTCGACCATCCGGCTGGCCAGGCCGGGCCAACGGTTGCTGAATTGCTCCCAACGAGGGCTACCGCAGCACCCGGCGGCGGGATACCGTTTCGCCGCAGCAGCCAGGGTCCGCGGGTGGCCAGTGCCAACGCGGGCGAAAGCGGAAGGTTGGCCGGTGAGCGTGCAGGAGTCGACGTTCCACGGCTTCGCCAACCCCGTCGATCCGACTCCGGCGGAGTTGCGAGCTTGGGCGTACCAGCCCGATTCGGTGCCGTTGGCTTCCATGCCACCGGACTGGGACCTGCTCGTCTCCGGTGACCGTCTGGTGCTGACGCTCTTCGAGCTGGCGATGGACCCGACCTGCCCGGCCCGCCGCTTCGCGCTGCACTGCCTCTACATCTACGCGGCCGACGGCATCCGGACGAACTTCCGCGCGCACCCCAAGCGACGCTTCCGCAAGCTGGTCGAGCAGGCCGAGCGCGACGGTGACGAGCTGATGAAGATCTGGGCGCACAACGGCCGCGTGCTGCTGGCCCGACCGGACCTGTTCGTCTACCGGGACTGGTGCGAGGGCGGCTTGGTCCGCGAGAACCGCCGCCTCGGCTGACGCGCGCCTTCTGCCCCAACCCGTCAGGGACGCTGGCGGTGGCGTCACCTCCGTGGCCCTTTCGAGCTGATGTCGCAGACGATTCACGAACCGCCGCCCCGGAGAGCGACTGCGACCGCAGCCTGATGTCGTAGGCGATTCAGCTCCAAAGGGGCCGGCAAGGCGAACAGCGAGCCCGCTGCGGCGACACCGCGTCCCGGCCCACACGCCGGACGGCGAACGGGCCGGGACCCCCGCACGGCGACCGCGTCCCGGCCCGCGCGCGGGACGGCGAACGGGCCGGGACCCCCCGTGGGTCCCGGCCCGCACGTCGGTTACCGGTCAGTCCGGCTTCCGCTGGGTCTCGGCCCGGGCCTCGTCGACACCGTGGTCGACCTGGTCGGCGAACCGCCCCTCGGTGATCCGGTCCCGGAAGCTTCCCTCGGTCACCTTGTCGAACTTCTCGCGGACGGTGTCGGCCAGGTTCTCCAACCGGTCCTCCGTCTGCTGGGCCATCTTCTTCGCCGGCTCCGCCATCGCTCCCCTTTGCCATGCCGGTAGGTCCGAATTCAGCCGATAAAACCCGTATCAACAGGCTAACGGAAACGGCCCGGCACGCGCCGGAGAATCCGGTGCGGGCCGGGCCGAGGAGAGCAGGATGAGCGGTCGGTCAGCGGTCGGGCGTCCGGCGCGGCCGCCAGACCACGAGCGCGGTGGAGGTGCGGTTGGTCGGCACCAGGTCCCGGCCCGGGAAGCGGGCCAGCGACTCCAGCTCGGCGATCCGGCGGTACGCCGCGTCGAGCTCCGCCTCCATCCGGGCCACCCGCTGCTGCGCCTGCTCCAGCAACCGTTCCAGCCCGATGATCCGCTTGACTCCGGCCAGGTTGATCCCGTCATCCTGGCTGAGCCGCTGCACCTCGCGCAGCAGGACCACGTCGCGGACGCTGTAGCGCCGCCCGCCACCGGCCGCCCGACCGGGCTGCACCAGCCCGAGCCGGTCGTACTGCCGCAGGGTCTGTGGGTGCATTCCCGCCATCCGTGCCGCGACCGAGATCATCAGCACCTTGGCCTCGTAGGCAGGGTCACTCGAACCGAGGAACTCGCCCGACATCCCGCTCACCTCCGCGTCCATCCCACCGGACTAACTGAACCGACGCACCCGCGCGTCGAGATGTTCCCTGGACGCCGGCGGGCTCTGCTCGGCGAACGCCTCCAGCGCCGCCCGCGCCTCGTCCGACAGTCGGGCCGGCACCACCACGTCCAGCGTTACCAGCAGGTCGCCGGCCTGCCCGTCGCGGCGGACCACACCCTTGCCCCGGGCCCTCAGCACCCGCCCGCTCGGCGTACCCGGCGGGACCCGCAGGGTCACCGCGCCGTCGAGCGTCGGCACCCGCAGGTCCGTGCCGAGCACGGCCTCCGCGAAGGTGACCGGCACGGTCAACGTCAGGTCGTCACCGGTACGTCCGAACAGCTCGTCCGGCCGAACCTTGACGTGCACGAAAAGGTCACCCGCCGGGCCGCCGCGCTCACCCGGCTCACCTCGCCCGGCCAGCCGGATCCGCTGACCGTCGGCCACCCCCGCCGGGAAGCGCACGTTCAGAGTGCGGGTCTTGGTGACCCCGCCGCTGCCGTGGCACTCGGGGCACTTCTCCTCGACGACCGTGCCGACGCCCTGGCAGGTGCGGCACGGCTCGGAGAAGCTGAACGACCCCTGGTTGCGCGTGGTGACCCCGGCGCCGTGGCAGGCCGGACAGGTGCGCGGCTGGGTGCCGGGCTTGGCCCCGTTGCCGTGGCAGGTGTCGCAGACGCCCGGGGCGCGCAACGTCAGCGGCAGGGTCACGCCCCGCACCGCGTCGCCGAAGTCCAGCGCCACCTCGGTCTCCACGTCCCGGCCCCGGGCCGGCCCGCGTGGCGCGGCCTGCCCGCCAGCCGACCCGCCGGAGAAGATCGAGCTGAACAGGTCCTGGAAGCCGGCCCCGCCGAAGCGACGGTCGCCGCCAGCGCCCCCGCCGCTGAACATGTCGGAGACGTCGAACGGCATGCCGCCCGGCTGGCCCGCGCCCCGGGCGTTGCGCCGGAACGCGCCCGAGCCGAACAGCGAGCGCATCTCGTCGTACTCCCGGCGGCGGCCGGTGTCCGACAGCACGTTGTACGCCTCGGAGGCAGCCTTGAACCGCTCCTCGGCCTTCGGGTCGCCCGGGTTGTGGTCCGGGTGCGACTCCCGGGCCAACTTGCGGTACGCCTTCTTGATGTCATCCGCGGAGGCAGCCTTGTCCACGCCGAGCACGGCGTAGAAGTCCTTCTCGAGCCAGTCCTTCGAACTCACCGGTCCACCCCCTTCCGACCGTCGTGGCCCGGCCGTCCCGCCCACCGCATCGTGGTGGGCGGGACCGGCCGGTCACCGTCTCGCACTATTCCGGATCCGCGACCGCTACCAGCGCGGGGCGCAGCAGCCGTTCACCGAGCTGGTAGCCGCGCCGCATGACCTGCACGCAGGTCGGCTCGCTGACCTCGGCCGAGGTCTGGTGCGCGACCGCCTCGTGCCGGGTCGGGTCGAACGGGTCGCCCTGCTCGCCGAACGCGGTCAGGCCGAACTTGCCCAGCGCGGTGGTGAGCTGTTCCGCCACCGTGCCGAACGGCCCCACCAGGTCGCCGTGTTCCCGGGCCCGGTCCAGGTCGTCCAGGATCGGCAGCAGAGCGGCCAGCACCGAGCCGGTCGCCTGCTCCTGCACCAGGCTGCGGTCCCGGTCCACCCGCTTGCGGTAGTTGGCGTACTCCGCCGACACCCGCTGCAGGTCCCGGGTCCGCTCGTCCAGCTCGGCCCGGAGCGCCTCCATCTCGGCGCCGAGCGGCGTGCCCGTGCCGCCGCCGCCCACCGGCTGCGCCGGGGCGTCCACCACCGGCGGGCCGGCCGGAGTGGGCCCGTCGACCGAGGTCGCCTCGATCTCGATCTCGTCGACCACGATCTCGGCGTCCTCGACCAGGCCCTCGGCGGAATCGTCGGTCCCCGCGTCGGCGGCGGCGCCCTCCGGCTCCGTCGTGTCGCTGAGCTTGCGGTTGTTGCGGATGACGACCCGCTCCCCGTCGCCGGTGGCCGGCTCGGTGGGCGCGGAGCCACCCGGCGCCGACCCGGTGTCGCCCGGGTCGGCGGCTCGTGGCTTCTGCGTCATGCGGCTACCTCATCCCCTTCGCCGTGGATACGTGCCGGAGGCCGATGGTCACTTCTTGCCGTCCTCGTCCACGATCTCCGCGTCGACCACGTCGTCGGCGCCACCGGCGCCGCCGGCCTGCGGGCCGGTCGCCCCGGTCGCACCCGGGCCGGCCTCGCCGCCCGGCTGCTGGCCCTGCTCGGCCTGCTGCGAGTAGAGCAGCGAACCGGCCTGCTGGGACACCTGCGCCAGCCGCTCGTGCGCCGACTTGATCTTCTCGATGTCCTGCCCGCCGAGGGCGCCACGCAGCTCGCCGAGCGCCTCGTTGAGCTGCTCCCGGTTCTCGCTGGGCAGCTTGTCGCCGCTCTCGGCGAGGAACTTCTCGGTCTGCCACTGGAGCGCCTCGGCCACGTTGCGGGTCTCGGCGTCGTCGCGGCGGCGCTTGTCCTCCTCCGCGTGCTCCTCGGCGTCCCGGCGCATCCGCTCGATGTCGTCCTTCGGCAGCGACGAGCCACCGGTGATCGTCATCTTCTGTTCCTTGCCGGTGCCCAGGTCCTTGGCGTGCACGTTGACGATGCCGTTGGCGTCGATGTCGAACGCGACCTCGATCTGCGGCACGCCGCGCGGCGCCGGCGGGAGGCCGGTCAGCTCGAAGGTGCCGAGCTTCTTGTTGTAGGCCGCGATCTCCCGCTCGCCCTGGAACACCTGGATCAGCACCGACGGCTGGTTGTCGTCCGCCGTGGTGAAGACCTCGGAGCGCTTGGTCGGGATGGTGGTGTTGCGCTCGATGAGCTTGGTGAAGATGCCGCCCTTGGTCTCGATGCCCAGGCTCAGCGGGGTCACGTCGAGCAGCAGGACGTCCTTGACCTCACCCTTGAGCACACCTGCCTGGAGGGCGGCGCCGACGGCGACGACCTCGTCCGGGTTGACGCCCTTGTTCGGGTCGCGGCCGGTGAGCTGCTTGACCAGGTCGGTCACGGCGGGCATCCGGGTCGAGCCGCCGACCAGGATCACGTGCTCGACGTCGGAGATCTTGATTCCGGCGTCCTTCACGGCCTGCTCGAACGGGCCCTTGCACCGGTCCAGCAGGTCCTGCGTCATCCGCTGGAACTCGGCGCGGCTGAGCGTCACGTCCAGGTGCAGCGGGCCGGCGGAGCCAGCGGTGATGTACGGCAGGTTGATGTTGGTGGTGGTGGCGGCGGACAGCTCGATCTTGGCCTTCTCGGCGGCCTCACGGAGCCGCTGGAGGGCCATCTTGTCCTGGCTCAGGTCGATGCCGTGCTCGCCGCGGAACGTCTTGACCAGGTGGTCGATGATCCGCTGGTCCCAGTCGTCGCCGCCGAGGTGGTTGTCACCGCTGGTCGACTTGACCTCGATGACGCCCTCGGCCAGCTCCAGCAGCGACACGTCGAAGGTGCCGCCACCGAGGTCGAAGACCAGGACGGTCTGCTCCTTGGAGCCCTTGTCCAGCCCGTACGCCAGGGCGGCCGCGGTCGGCTCGTTGACGATCCGCAGCACGTTGAAGCCGGCGATCTCACCGGCCTCCTTGGTGGCCTGGCGCTGGCTGTCATTGAAGTACGCCGGAACGGTGATCACCGCGTCGGTGATCTGCTCGCCCAGGTACGCCTCGGCGTCCCGCTTGAGCTTCATCAGCGTCCGGGCCGAGATCTCCTGCGGGGTGTACTTCTTGCCGTCGATGTCGACGGACCAGTTCGTGCCGACCTCGCGCTTGACCGAGCGGATCGTCCGGTCCGGGTTGGTCACCGCCTGGCGCTTGGCGACCTCACCGACGAGCACCTCGCCGTTGCGGGCGAACGCGACGATCGACGGGGTCGTCCGCGAGCCCTCAGCGTTGGCGATGACGGTGGGCTCACCGCCCTCGAGAACGCTGACGCAGGAGTTCGTCGTGCCGAGGTCGATACCGACCGCACGTGCCATCTTCGCTTCCTCGCTTCGTAAGGTTGTGCAGGTGACGGGCATCGCCCGCGGGCTGCCGGCGGGCACCGCCCGCAGCGGACCACACCACAAGTTGAGTGAACTTGACTCAATAGTGCCACGCCTCGGCGAATCGTCAAGTTGGGTTGAGCCGACCCGACGCAACCCAGCCGTTATTACCGTCCGGTTGTCTTCCCTTGCATCGGTCGGGCACGCTTTAGCGGTGACGACGCCCGGCGATTCCGCGACCCGTTCCGGCGCGCCCGCCGTCGCAGCCCGCACCGGCCCGCCGGACGCCCCGGAGGAGCCAGCCGCCACCACCGGGGACGACAGCCTCCCCGGCGCGCTGACGAGTCTCCGGGCCGCGATCGGCGCGACCCGGTACCCCCTCGCGCTGCCCTCCGCCGGGCCCGCCCGGCACACGGCCGCCAGCCTCACCGACCAGCTCGACGACTACCTGCTGCCCCGGCTCGCCCGGCTCGACGCGCCACTGCTCGTCGTGGTCGGCGGCTCCACCGGGGCGGGCAAGTCGACCCTGGTCAACAGTCTGGTCAAGGCCCGGGTGAGCGCAGCCGGGGTGCTCCGGCCCACCACCCGATCCCCGGTGCTGGTCTGCAACCCGGCCGACGCGGCCTGGTTCCGGCAGGGTGAGCTGCTGCCCGGGCTGACCCGCACCACCGAGCCGAGCGAAGATCCGCGCGCCCTGCACCTGGTCACCGCCCCGGCCCTGCCCCCCGGGCTGGCCTTCCTCGACGCGCCGGATATCGACTCGGTGGTCGACGCCAACCGCGCGCTCGCCACCCAACTGCTCGCCGCCGCCGACCTCTGGCTCTTCGTCACCACCGCCGCCCGGTACGCCGACGCGGTGCCCTGGGAGCTCCTGCGCAGCGCCCGGGCGCGGGGCGCGGTGATCGCCATGGTGCTGGACCGGGTGCCCGCCGAGGCCACCGACGAGATCGCCGCACACCTGGCCGAGATGCTCACCGCACAGGACCTCGGCCGGGCGCCGCTGTTCGTGCTGCCGGAGACCTGGGTCGACGGCCAGGGGCTGCTGCCCGAGGGCGTCACCGCACCGCTGTCCGACTGGTTCGCCCGGCTGGCCGCCGACGCCGACGCCAGGGCGGCCGTCGTCCGGCAGACCCTGGACGGGGCGCTGGCCGCGTTGCACCCGGCCGTCGAGGAGCTGGCCGACGCCGCCGACGAGCAGGTCGCCGCCGCCGACGGGCTGGACGAGCGGGTCCGGGCCGCCTACCGGGGTGCCGAGCGGACCGTCGAGCAGGGCCTGCAGGACGGCCGGCTGCTCCGCGGCGAGGTGCTCGCCCGATGGCAGGAGTTCGTCGGCACCGGGGAGCTCTTCCGCACCCTGGAGGCCCGGATCGGCCGACTGCGGGACCGGGTGGTGGCCGCCGTCACCGGCCGGCCGGCACCCGCCGCCGAGCTGCGCAACGCCATCGAGTCGCAGCTGGTCACGCTGCTGCGCGGGGTGTCCTCCGAGGCCGCCGAGAGCGCGTACACCGGGTGGAAGGCACACCCGGCCGGGTCGGAGCTGCTCGACCCGGCGCTCGCCCACCCGAGCGACGACCTGCCCGAACGCGCCGAGCGGATGGTCCGGGACTGGCAACGGGGGGTGCTGGAGCTGGTCCGGGTCGAGGGCGGCGACAAGCGGTTCGTGGCCCGCACCGCCGCGTACGCGGTGAACGCCACCGGGCTGGCCGTGATGATCGCCGTGTTCGCGTCCACCGCGTTCATCCCGACCGGGCTGGAGCTGGCCACCGGAGCCGGCACCACGGTCGCCGCGCAGGCCGTCCTCCAGGCGATCTTCGGTGACCAGGCGGTGCGTACCCTCGCCGCCAAGGCCCGCGGCGACCTGCTGGAGCGGGTACGGACGCTGCTCGACGCGGAGGCCGACCGCTTCCTGACCCGCACCGCGGAAGCCCGCCCCGCCGCGGACGCCGGCGACGGTCTGCGCCGGGCCGCCGGCCGGGTCGAGCTGGCCCGGCACCGCAGCGGCCTGGCCAGCGGCGACGACACCCTGCCGGCCGCCGACGAGGAGGGCTCCCGGTGACCAACATCACCGGCCGCGTACGCGAGGTCTTCCGGGGCGACCACCGGGTCGACCCCGACGCGCTGATCGCCCGCCTGGACGCGGTACGCCGGTTCCTGGCGGCGGTGGACGGCCTGCTGCCCGACTCGGAACTGGTGCCCGCGCACACCCTGGTCGAGCGGGCCGGCACCCGGCTCGCCCTGTCCCGGGACCACACCGTGGTGGCCCTGGCCGGCGCCACCGGCAGCGGCAAGTCCAGCCTCTTCAACGCTCTGGCCCGGCTGGAGCTCTCGCCGGTCGGTGTACGCCGCCCCACCACCGGCGTCACGCACGCCTGCGTGTGGGGGGCGCTGGAGGGCGCCAACCGGCTGCTCGACTGGATCGGCGTGCTGCCCCGGCACCGCTTCGTCCGGGAGAGCGCCCTGGACGCGGACGACGAGACGGCGCTGCACGGCCTGATCCTGCTCGACCTGCCCGACTTCGACTCGGTGCAGCGGTCCCACCGGCTGGAGGTCGACCGGCTGCTCGGCCTCGTGGACCAGGTGGTGTGGGTGGTCGACCCGCAGAAGTACGCGGACCTGGTGATCCACGACAGCTACCTCCGGGAGTTCCACCGGCACCGGGACGTCACCCTGGTCGTGCTCAACCAGGCCGACCGGCTGCCGCCGGCCGAGCTGCCCCGGGTCCTGGACGACCTGCGCCGGCTGCTCGACGCGGACGGGCTGACCGGCGTGCCGCTGCTGGCCACCACCGCCATCGACCCGGCCGGGATGGTCGGGCTGCGCACCTCGCTGGAACAGACGGTGGCCGAGCGGCAGGCGGCCCTGCGCCGGCTCGCCGGCGACGTCGACACGGTGGTCGCCGCGCTGGACGAGCTGGTTGGCTCGGCCCGGCCGGCGGGCGGCCCGGACGACACGGCCGTCGCAGGGCTCAACCGGGCACTGGCCGGCGCGGCCGGCGTGCCGGCGGTCACCGAGGCGGTGGGGCAGGCGTACCGGCACCGGGCCGGCGCGGCCACCGGCTGGCCGGTGGTCCGGGGCTGGCGGCGACTGCGACCCGACCCGCTGCGCCGGCTGCACCTGCCCGGGCCGGCCGGCGATCACGCAGACCCGGCGGAGAGCCTGGTCGCCGCCACCTCGGTCCCGGACCCGACGGCCGCCCAGCGTTCGGCGCTCGGCCTGGCGATCCGCGCGGTCGCCGACCGGGCCGCCACCGACCTGCCCACCCCCTGGCCGGCCGCGGTCACCTCCGCCGCCCGGTCCCGCCTCGGCGACCTGCCCGACGCGCTGGACCGCGCGGTCGCCGGCACCGACCTCGGCCTCGGCCGCCGACCGATCTGGTGGCGGCTGGTCGGCGGTGTGCAGTGGTTGGTCACCCTGGCCGCCGTCGTCGGGCTCGGCTGGCTGGTGCTCGGCTACGCGCTGCGGGCGCTCGGCCTGCCCGCGCTCGACAACCCGATGGTCGGGCAGGTGCCGGTGCCCACCGTGCTGCTGCTCGGCGGGCTGCTGGCCGGGCTGCTGGTGGCCGCGCTGACCCGACCGGTGGTGCGCTGGGCGGCCCGCAGGGCCCGGGGCCGCGCCGAGAAGCGGCTGACGGCAGAGGTCGCCCGTGTGGGCGAGGAGTACGTGCTCGCCCCGGTGCGGATCGTGCTCGCCTCCTACGCGCAGGCCCGCGACGCGCTGCGGGACGCCGCCCGCCGCTGACGCCCGCACGGCTCGCTACCCCTCTGCGCGCCCCCCGGGCGGCGTAGGGTCGGAGCATGGCCACGCCTCAGACCCCCTACGACGCGGTGCTGCACGCCGCACGCGACGTGACCAAGCTGGAGTCCGCGCTCGACGCCGAGATGCTCGGCAGCGCTCTCCTGGGCAGCGTCTACGCGATCGCGGAGACCGACCGCGACACCGCCGTACGGGAGTTCGTCACCGGGTTCCTCGCCGCCACCACCCGTCGCCGGATCGCGGCGGCCACCACCATCCGGCAGGTCTTCGCCGCGCTCGTCCCGAACGCCGAGGGCACCGAGCGGGTGCGCCCGGGCAGCCAGGCGCCGGCCTGGTCCGGCCAGCTCGGCCGGGTGCACCTCACCGGCAGCTGGGCGTACGGCGACGTGTACGGCGACCAGACCTCCTACCTCGCCACCTTCGCCTACGACGACGCCGCCGGCGGCCCCGAGCACGCGCTGGTGGCCCTGGTCGACCACAACATCGGGATCACCAAGGACATCTTCGTCGGCGGGCCGGCGGAACGGATCCTGGACCAGGTCCGGCAGATGTGCGCGGACGACGAGTTGACCTGGTTCCGTACCGAGGACCCGGCCCAGCTGCGCGGTGAGGTGGCCCGCCACCTCGCGGTCACCGACGACCTGGGCGAGCTGCCCGGCGAGGGTTCGCTCGCCACCGACCGGGCGCTGGTCGGCGCCCGCCTGGCGTTGCTGCCCACCGCCGCCGACCCGACCAGCCCGGCCGAGGTCGAGCCGCTCTCCGCCGCCGAGCGCACCGACCTGGTCCGGCGGTTCCTGGCCGCGCCGGAGGCCGCCCGGTTCGGGCTGGACAGCGTCGACGGCCCGGAGCTGGCCTCGCTGCACTTCTGCCTGAGCCTGCTGCTGGACCACTCGGCGACCTTCCCGGACGCCGACCCGATGCGGTGGAGCCCCGCGGTGTCCGGGCTCTTCCTGCTCGACTGGGTGCACCGCCGTGCCGTGCTGGACATGGACGACGCGGCGATGCTGCCCCGCGTGCTGCGTGCCTGGGCCCGGTACGCGTCCCGCCAGCGCGGGCTTCCCGAGACGGCGGCGACGCGCACCGACGAGGCGATCGAGGAGATGGTGCCGGAGTTCGCCCGCCTCTACTCGACCGGTGAGCGGCGCAGCCCGGCCACGGCGGCCGTGGCGCAGCTGATGGCCGACGGGGTCGACCCGGACGACCCGGCCGCACTGGACGCCTGGATCGAGGCGAACCGGCACCGTCTCGCCGACGACGGCGCCTGACGGCGTCCCGGGCGGGCGGCGCCTCGCCGCTCGCCCGGGGGCCGAGCGCGGACGTGCACCGAAATCGTCCCGGTCCGCCCGGCCGGCTCGGTCAGCGCAGCAGGCCGAAGACCAGGCCGGCGATCAGCGCGCCGAGCACGCTGCCGGTCAGCACCTGCGGCACGGTGTGGTCCCGTAGCCGCACCCGGGACCAGCCGACCAGGCCCACCAGAGGCGCGGCGAGGAGCAGCGGGCTCCCGAAGATCAGCACCAGGATGACCAGCGCGCCGGCGGCCACCGCCGAGTGGATCGACATCTTCCACCAGTGACTCACCGACACGGCGACCACCAGCCCGACGATCCCGGCCACCGCCAGCGCCAGTAACGGGCGGGGCGCGCCGAGCACGGTGAGCAGGGCCAACCCGGCGGCGACGGAGCCGAGGCCGACCAGCAGCGGCACGCGGCGCTGCTCCCGACGGCCGATGTGGTGGTCGGTCAGCCGGCCACGGCGCACCCCGCCGAGGATGTAGGCGAACGGGATGCCGGTGACGAAGAGCGTGGCGAGCAGCCCCCACGCCAGGCCGCGACCGGTGCCCCGGGAGCTGTGCCAGCTCACCGTGACCATCAGCAGCGACACCAGCACGGCGGGCGCGGTCAGCTCGGTGACCAGCCGGGCGACCCGCAGCCCCGGACCGGGCCGGGCGGTGACCGGGCGGAGTTCCGCACCGCCGCCCACGCCACCCCCTTCGCTACCTGCCTACCGCCGACCACCGCCGGCGCCGGGTCGGCCACGCCTGATCGTCACCGTACCGCCGGGGACACCGTGCGGTACGTCGGTCCGGGCAGCGGCGACGGGCTTCCCGTGGCGGTGGACGGGGACGTCGCGACGGTCGGCCTGGGCGGACCGGGGTCGGCGGGCGTGGTGGGTGTGGTGGCGGGCGCGGACCGGGTGCTGGTCGGCACGGCGGTCGCGGTCGGGACGTCGGTCGCGGTGGGCGTCGTCGGCGCGGTCTCCGTG
>NZ_QGKR01000352.1 GCF_003172955.1 Micromonospora acroterricola
TGTCCGGGGTGGTGAGACGTGGGGCTGAGGTGGAACGTCGCGAGCGGGACGGTGGCGACCGGTGGGGCTGTTCTTTGGTCCCCCACTATGGCAATAGCCAATGATGGGAATTCCACCCTAGAACAAACCGCAGTTCGGCGCTCGCTCCGATGTGTCCGGTCGTCGACTTCGCTTTCCGGCTACCACGCCGGGCGATCCTGCGTCCGCTGTCCTAGCCGTGCAGTTTGCACGGCGGAATTCTGGTCACGATTCCCCGGGCCGCCGAAGGGCCGCCGGGGGCCGATGCCGGGCAACCGGCCACGTAGGGGGGACCGTTGGACAGTACCGGATCCGATCGTGTCGTTCGGCTGGTCGTGGGGGAGACGCTGGCGCGGGTGGCGGGCGAGGACAGCCTGGCGCTGGGCGAGGCGGACGCGCTGGAGGCCTTCGCAGAGGCGTTGCGCGAGGTGCTGCGCCGGGCTCTCGACGACCGGGTGCCACTCACGACACCAGACTTCGTCGACCTGTGCCGGGACCTCGGCCTGAACCGGGACTCCCTGGACCTGCTGGGGCATCACCTGCTGACGGCGCTGCTGACCCACCAGGTGGGGCCGGACGCCCTCATCCGCGTCGGTGCGCTCCTCGGCACCGTCCGGCGCTACCTGCCGACTCCCCGTCCACCGGCGCCCCGCAACGGCCGTCCGCTGCCCGGGCGACGCGACGTGCGGTCGGACAACAGCGTCGTGGGCCGCTACCGCCGGCCCCGGCTGCCGGAACACCTGCCCCGGTCGCCGACCTGGACCTGCACCGGATGTGGTCGCGACTGGCCCTGCGCCACCAAGCAGAGCCAACTCCTCGCCGAGTTCGGTGGAGCCCGCGCCGCCCTGGCCGTCTACCTCGGCTCCTGCCTCGTCGCCGCCGCCGAGGACCTGCCCACGCTGCCGTTGCCCAGTGCCCGGCAGCGGTTCCTGGGCTGGCTGCCCCGCGCCCGCATCTGACGACGACACCGTCGCCCGACTCCGCCGGCCGCCTCGACGACCGGCGGAGACGGTGCGCGCTCAGCCGACGCGGACCTGGTAGATGCCGCGGCCGAAGGTGCCGGCCACCAGGCGCTGGTGCGTCGCGTCGTACTCGATGTCGTCGACCGGGACCATCGGGAGCCCCCGGCCCTGTCGCAGCCAGATCGCCCCGCCGGTTGGGCTCACGAAGACGCCCTGGTCGGTGGCGACGTAGAGGGTGAGCCCCCGGCCGATCACCAGGTCGTTGACCGGTGCCCGGGGCAGCGTGCCACTCAGGTCGGCGAAGTGCCGCCCGCCGTCCAGCGAGCCCAGCACGTACGGCCGGTCCGAGCCCGACCGGTACGCCGACAGCGTCACGTACACCCGGCCGGCGCGGGCCGGGTCGACCACGACCCGGGTGACCCACGGCTGCCCGGAGAGCAGCAGGGTCCACGAGCCGCCGAGGTCCCGGGTCACCCAGACCCGGCCGTCGTCGGTGCCCACGTAGATGGTCCGGCCGTCGCCGGCCGGGGCGACCGTGGTGATCGTGCCGTAGTTCGTGTAGATCGGATCGCGGCCCGGGCCGCCGGTCAGGTCGCCGCTGATCGCCGTCCAGGTCCGACCCCCGTCGGTGGAGCGGTTGAGCACGTTGGCGCCGTAGTACATGACCGACGGGTCGCGCGGGTCGAAGACCACCGGGGTGAACCAGTTGCGGCGGGCGCCGGTGACCCGGTTGCCGAAGTAGGTCATGGTGTCGCCGCCGTCGACCGACCAGAAGCAGTTGCCGTACTGGTAGCAGGCGTAGACGTTCTCCTTGTCCCGCGGGTTGATCTGGTTCTCCTCACCGTCCCCGCCCAGGTACTCGTTGAACGCCGGCCCGCCCCACGACCGGAGGGAGCCGTTGTCCTGGGTGCCGCCGGAGATCCGGTCCGGATCCTGCGGCGTGGTCGCCACGCTGTAGAACTGGGTGTACGGCTCGTGGGTCGCCTTCACCCAGCCGCCGTCGCCGTCGGCGTCCGAGCGGTACGTGCCCCCGTCGTTGCCGAGGTAGACCCGCTGCGGGTACCGCCGGTCCCAGATCATGGCGTGGTGGTCGACGTGCGTGGAGGTCGAGTCGGCCGTCCAGCTCTGCCCACCGTCCTTCGTGGTCAACAGCGGCACCCCCGCGACGTGCACGTGCAGCGGCTCGTCCGGGTCGACCCAGACCTTGCCGAACCACCAGCCGAAGGTGGACTGGGAGGCGGTCAGGTCGGGGGTGTCCGGCAGCCGGGTCCAGGCGTCGCCGCCGTCGGTGCTGCCGTAGAAGCCGGCGAACGGCCCCGCCGTCGAGTTGACGATCGCGTAGAGCCGGTCCGGGTCGGAGGCGGACTGGCCGAGACCGATCCGGCCCACGTCCGGCCCGGCCGCCGGCAGCCCACCGGCCAGCCGCTGCCAGCTCGCGCCGCCGTCGGTCGAGCGGTACACCCCGGAGCCCACCCCGCCGTAGGTGCGCAGGTCCGGCACCCGGCGGTGGTCCCAGAGCACGGCGTAGAGCCGGCCGGGATCACGAGGGTCGAGCAGCACCTCCGTCGCCCCGGTGAACTCGTTCGCCCCGGCCAGCACCCGCGCCCAGGTCGCGCCGCCGTCGGTCGAGCGGTACACGCCCCGGTCGCCACCGCCGTTGTAGAGCGAGCCGGCCGCGGCCACGAAGATCCGCCTCGGGTCCGCCGGATCGACCGTGATGGCGCCGATCGCGCCCGAGTCGCGCAGGCCGAGGAAGCGCCAGGTGCGCCCGCCGTCGCGGGAGGCGTACAGGCCGGTGCCCTCGTAGGTGATGCTGCCGCCGCCCGGGTTGACCTCGCCCGTGCCGGCGTAGAGCGTGCCGTCCGGGCCGGTGGCCACCGCGCCCATCGCCTGCGTCCAGCCGTCCGGCCAGGCCGGCTCGAAGCGTTGGCCGGCGTCCCGGCTGACCCACACCCCGCCGCTGGCCGCCGCGGCGTACACGGTGTCGGCTCGCGTCGGGTCGAGGGCCAGCGAGGTGATGCGACCGCCGATGTTCGTCGGGCCGACCGCACTCCACCTGCCGCCCACGGCGGGCAGTCGGGCGGCGGCCCGCGCGGCGGTGTCGTAGGCGTGCCGGGGCAGCGCCACACCGGGCACGGTCTTCTGCAGGTAGCGGAACTCGGCGGGGGCCGACGGGCCGCGCACCGGGCGGTACTCGTCCTCGGGGCGGGGCGGGACCGCCCCGGCGGCGGTGGGCACCTGTGCGACGCCGCCGAGCAGCGCCGCGACGAGGGCCAGGCAGAGGGTGGGTCGTCGCGCCATGGCGGTCCCTTCGACGGTGGAGGGAGGACGGCCGGTCTCCGCGAACATTACGAAGACGGGTGTCGATCGGCAACCCCCCGGGGCCGAACGTTCGGCGACGGGATCGGCGCGGGCACTAGGCAAGAGTGACATCGATGCGATGGAATGTGATCCACGCGCCGTACCCCTGGGGAGGACACCGATGTCGTCCGCACAGTCGACCGCCCGCACCCGCGCCCGGGTCGCCGCCGTCCTGGCCGGCCTGCTGCTCGCGGCGTTGCCCGCCGCGCCCGCGCCCGCCTCACCGGCAACCGCCGCCCCGGAGGCGGCCGAAGCGGCGGCGTCGCACCGTCCGACACCCCCACACGTCGTCGGCGACAAGACCGTCCCCGTCTACTCCTACGCGGACGCGATCCGGGAGAGCGTCTGGGTGGAGACCCGGGCCGACAGCGACGGCGACGGCGTGCGGGACCGGGTGGCGGTGGACATGGTCCGGCCCCGGGAGGCGGCCGCCGCGGGGGTCCGGGTGCCGGTCATCATGGACGCCTCGCCCTACTACCACTGCTGCGGGCGGGGCAACGAGAGCGAGCGCAAGACGTACGACGCGGCCGGTGTGATCGCGAAGGCCCCGCTCTTCTACGACAACTACTTCGTCCCGCGTGGCTACGCGTTCGCCGCGGTGGACCTCGCCGGCACCGCCCGCTCCACCGGCTGTGAGGACGTCGGCGGCCCGGCGGAGGTGGGCAGCGCCAAGGCCGTCGTGGACTGGCTCAACGGGCGGGCCCGCGCGTTCACGGCCGACGGCCGGCCGGTCAGCGCGGCGTGGAGCACCGGGCGCGTCGGCATGATCGGCAAGTCGTGGGACGGCTCGGTCGCCAACGGGGTCGCCGCCACCGGCGTGCCGGGGCTGGCGACCATCGTGCCGATCTCGGCGATCTCCAGCTGGTACGACTACATGCGCTACCAGGGGGTGCTGCGGTCCTCCGACTATCCCGGCTACCTGCACTCGTACGTCAACGGCCGCACGGACGGGGCCTGCGCTGAGGAGCTGGCCCGGCTGCGCGCGGACAGCGCCGAGGAGACCGGCGACTACAACGGCTTCTGGGCGCAACGCGACTACCGGCCCGCCGCCGGCCGGGTGCGGGCGAGCGTGTTCGTGGCGCACGGCGTCAACGACCTGAACGTCACGACCAACCAGTTCGCCCGCTGGTGGCAGGAGTTGGCCGAGCAGGGCGTGCCGCGCAAGCTCTGGCTCTACCAGGCCGGCCACGAGGACCCGTTCGACGTCCGGCGCGCCGAGTGGGTGGACTCGCTGCACCGCTGGTTCGACTACTGGTTGCAGGGGCTGCGCAACGGGGTCATGGACGAGCCGCGGGTCGACCTGGAGACCGCTCCGGGGACGTGGACGACGCAGCGCGACTGGCCGGCGCCCGGCACCCGGTCGGTGCGGGTCGCCCTCGGCGCCGGCGACGGCGTGACCGGCACTCTCGGTGGGCGCGGGGCGCGTCCGGGCCGCGAGCAGGCGTACGTCGACGAGTCGCTGACCGAGGCGGAGCTGGTCGCCGAGCCGAGCACCGCGACCGCCGGCCGGTTGGTCTTCCTCTCCGGCGCCCTCAGCGCGCCGCTGCGGATCTCCGGCAGCCCGTCCGTGCGCCTGCGGATCCGGGTGGACCGGCCCACCACCGAGCTGACCGCGCGGCTGGTCGACTACGGCACCGCCGAGCGGATCCGGTACGACAGCTCGGAGGGGGTGCGGACGCTGACCACCGAGTCCTGCTGGGGAGCATCGACGGACGCCGACGACGCCTGCTACCGGGACACCGAGGAGATCACCGCGGTCTCCGACCACGCCGTGCTGACCCGGGGTTGGCTCGACGCGGCGCACCACCGTTCGCTGCGGTTCGCCACCCCGCTGCGGCCGGACCGCTGGTACACGGTGACCGTGCCGCTGAACGCGTACGACGCGGTGCTGCCCGCCGGCCACGTGCTCGGCCTGGTGCTCGGTCAGAGCGACCCGGAGTTCACCGAGACCGACGACCGCGACGCGACCGTCCGGGTCGACCTGGGCCGCAGCGAGCTGATCCTCCCGCTCACCGGCCGGGCCGGGCTGCCTTCGGTGGACGTCGCGCCGCGGGTGGTGACCGCGCCGGCCGACCCGTCGGCCGCCCGGACCGCGCGCGACACCCGGCAGGTGCCCTGACCGGGTGACCCGGTGCGGTTCGCCGCGCTGGCGGGGCCGCCAGCTCCCGTGGGTGGCGGCCCCACCCTGTGGTGGGTGTTCATCGTGGCCCCGTGTCGCGTACAGCGGCCGTTCACGGTCCTCTCCGAGGCTTCTTGATCGACAGAGCATTCGCTGATCGAGGAGAGGCTCCCAGGTGAGGGACAGGCAACCCGAAGAGACCGAGCGCGCGCAGCTGTCGCGGCGCAAGCTGGTCAAGTACGCGGGCGTCGGCGCGACGCTGGCCGCGGCCAGCCCGCTGGTGGGCAGCGGCGCGGCGTGGGCCGAGGAGGAGCGCAAGCCCGGCGACGACAGGAGCGACCGGGGTGAGTCGAGGAACCGCGCGTGGCGTGCCGGTGACCACCACGTCCACTCCGAGTACAGCGGCGAGTTCGACACCACGAAGACCCCGCCGGTCTTCCACAAGGGCGCGGACGCGGTCTACCCCATCGTCACCAACGCCATCATGGCCAAGAACTTCGGCCTGAGCTGGGCGATGTGCACCGACCACGGTGGACCGACCCACTCGAAGGTGAACATCGAGCAGGCGTACCCCGACCTGCTGCGCTCGCGCAAGCTCGTGCCCGAGGTGCTCCAGTTCTGGGGCATGGAGTTCGACGCGCCGTCGCTGGACCACCACACGCTGATGATTCCCCGTCACGACGATGAGGCGAAGCAGCTGTTCGAGCTGGAGAGCAGGTTCGCCAAGTACGACGCGTTCCCCACCGACCCGGCCCGGGACACCGAGGCCAGGATGGTGGAGTTCCTCAAGGTCGCCCGGGGAATGCCGCACAAGCCACTGGTGATCGCCCACCACACGTCGCGCTCGGCGACCGGGCTCGGCGTGTACGGCCAGGACACCCCGCGGGAGTTCCGCAACGGCAACAACGCCGCGCCGGACGTCTACGTCGGCTTCGAGGGCGCGCCCGGCCACCAGGCGGGTCCGCTCAACGGCGGCAAGCGGGGCGGGTACGGCAACCACCCCACCTACGGCGGCTTCGACCAGATGACCGCGCGGGTCGGCGGGCTGTGGGACTCGCTGCTCGGCGAGGGCCGGCGCTGGTGGATCACCGCGACGTCGGACTCGCACGTGCACTGGACCCGCGGCGGCTCGGACTTCTGGCCGGGTGAGTACAGCAAGACCTACGTGCACGCCCGCCAGGACTACGGCGACATCATGGACGGTCTGCGCAACGGCCGGATCTGGGTCACCACCGGCGACCTGATCCGCAGTCTCGACGTCACCGCCAGCTCGCAGGGCCGGACGGCCGAGGTGGGCGAGACCGTCACGGTCAGCCGCCGCAGCCGCACCGATGTCGAGATCGAGATCCGGTTCCGTCCGCTGGACGGCGTGAACGCCAACGGTGACCGTCCCGAGGTCCGCCGCGTCGACCTCATCGTCGGCCAGATCACCGGGCCGAGCGCCAACCCGGACGCCGACACCAACCCCACCACCAAGGTGGTCGCGCGGTTCGGTCCGCGTGACTGGCGCCGGCAGGGTGCGGACCACGTCATCCGGCACACCCTGCGCAACGTCGAGGCCGACACCTACGCGCGGGTCCGGGGCACCAGCACCGACGAGGGCGAGCCGCTCGCCGACGGGCTGGAGAGCCCGTGGGACGACCTGTGGTTCTACTCGAACCCGGTGTTCGTGCACGTGCGCTGATCGAGTGCGGTAGCGACGCCGCGTCAGTGCGCGTGCGCTGACCCGTGGCCGCGGCTCCGCCGGCACGGCTCGACCCACCAGGTCGGGCCGTGCCGGCGGACCGCGTACTCGGGGGTGGCCGGCGCTCGGGATCAGTCGCTGTGGCGACGGCGGGCACGGGCGGCGGGCGCCCTCCGGCCCGGCTCGGACGCCGACCCCGACCCACCGCGACCGGGCGCGGGCGGTGCCGGGTCGGGCCGCACCTGCGCGACCACCTCGCAGAGGTCGCGCAGCGGGTCGACCGCCTGGGCCGAACAGGCGACACGCTGGAGCAGGGCCCGCAGCGTGGCCGACTCGGCCGGCGCGAGCGCCCCCAGCAGGTGTGACTCGACCTGCCGCAGCGCCCGCCGTCGCTGCTCCCACGCCGTGCGGCCGGCGTCGGTGACGTCCACCAGCCGGCTGCGCCGGTCGGCCGGGTCCGCCCGACGGGCGACGTACCCGGGGCCTTCCAGGTCGTCGATGACGTACGTGAGCACGGTGCGGTCGATGCCGAGTTCCTCGGCGATCGCGCCCTGGTTCCGGGCCGGCGCGGTGATCGCGGCGGTGAGCACCTGGTAGCCGCGTGGACCGCCGGGGAAGTCGGTGAGCGCGTGCTCGGCCGCCCGTACGTAGCCACGGAAGACGATCCCGAGCATCCAGCCCAGGTCCTCGTCGAGCGGATCGGGCCGGTCCCGCACCTCACTGGCACCCGTCGTCATACGCCGACAGTAGCGCAGCGGCACAGACCTTGTTGGCAGAAGATGTTCTGTGTGACATAGGGTTGAGGTTGCGGCGCATCGTCCGAGCGTCGCGGGAAACGGGAGGCTCGCAGATGAGCGACTACGGCCACGACCTGCTCTTCGGATCGTTCACCACCCCGGGCAGTGACGATCCGGAGCGCGCCGTCGGCCTCGCCGTCCTGGCCGAGCAGGTCGGGCTGGACCTGGTCACCTTCCAGGACCACCCGTACCAGCCGAGGTTCCTCGACACCTGGACGCTGCTGAGCTACGTCGCCGCGCGGACCGACCGGGTGCAGCTGTCGGCGAACGTCACCAACCTGCCGCTGCGCCCGCCGGCCGTGCTGGCCCGCAGCGTCGCCAGCCTGGACCTGCTCAGCGGCGGCCGGGTCGGGCTCGGTCTCGGCGCGGGGGCGTTCTGGGAGGCCATCGAGGCGATGGGCGGCCGGCGGCTGACCCCCGGGCAGGGCGTGCGGGCGCTGGAGGAGGCCATCGAAATCATCCGCCAGCTCTGGGACGCCGAGGCGCGCGGGGGAGTGCGGGTCGACGGCGAGTTCCACCGGGTCGTCGGCGCCAAACGCGGCCCGGCCCCCGCGCACGAGGTGCCGATCTGGCTCGGCGCGTACAAGCCACGGATGCTGGAGCTCACCGGTCGACGGGCCGACGGGTGGCTGCCCTCGCTGGGCTACCTTCAGCCCGGCGACCTGGCCAAGGGCAACGAGATGGTCGACGACGCCGCACGGCGGGCCGGCCGCTCGCCCCGCGACGTCCGCCGGCTGCTCAACATCTCCGGCCAGTTCGCGTCGGCGGGGCGCGGCCCGCTGCACGGGCCCGCCGAGCAGTGGGTGCGGGAGCTGGCCGAACTCGCGCTCGGCGACGGCGTCAGCGCCTTCATCCTCGCCAGCGACGACCCCGACGACCTGCGCCGGTTCGCCGGCGAGGTGGCGCCCGCCGTCCGCGAGCTGGTCGCCACCGAGCGCGAGCGAGGCACGGAGCCGGAGACCGCGCCCGCCCCGGTGTCGCCGGTGGTCGTCACGCCCCCGGCGCGGCCGGCCCGCGCGACCGTGACCGGCGGCGCCTTCGCCGTGGTGCCGACCCCGGACGACGGGCGGCGGCTCAGCGACCAGCGCGTCTGGGACGAGTCGGCCCGACCGACCGGGCCCGCGCCCGACCCGTCGCGCACCTACACCCCCCACGAGCAGGCGACCGGTCAGCACCTGGTGCAGGTGCACGACGGCCTGCGCGGCGAGTTGGCCCAGATCCACGACCTGATCGAGCAGGTCGCGGCCGGTGAGATCGACGCCGGCACGGCCCGGTCGCACATCAACACGATGACCATGCGGCAGAACCGCTGGACGCTGGGCGCCTACTGCGAGTCCTACTGCCGCATCGTCACCACCCACCACACGATCGAGGACCAGGCGCTCTTTCCGCGGCTGCGGCAGGCCGACCCACGGCTCCGCCCGGTCGTCGACCGGCTGGAGCAGGAGCACCACGTCATCCACGACGTCCTGGAGGGCGTCGACCGGGCCCTGGTCGCCTACGTCGGGGCGCCGGACGGGTTGGCCGAGCTGCGCGCCGCGGTGAACCTGCTGACCGACGCCCTGCTGTCCCACCTCAGCTACGAGGAGCGCGAGCTGGTGGAGCCGTTGGCCCGGCTGGGGGTGAGCTGACGGAGCGGCCCGGGTTGCCCCGGACAACCTGAGAGACTACTTTCGAAACATGCCTCTCAAGAATCCGTACGGAGATTTCGAGATCACCGAGCCGCAGGCGCTGCGGGCGCTGGCCCACCCGGTCCGGCTCGCCATCCTCGACCGCCTCCAGCAGCACGGCCCGGCCACCGCCACCGGGCTCTCCCCACACGTCGGCGCCACGCCCTCGGTGGTCAGCTGGCACCTGCGGCACCTCGCGACATTCGGGCTGGTCACCGACTGGGACGGTGCCACCAGCAGGCGGGAACGCTGGTGGCAGGCGGCCGCCCGTGGCTTCCGCTTCAGCCTGCCGGACGACGCCGAGGGGCAGGCCGCCGGCCGCCAGCTGCGCGGCGAGATGTTCGCCCGGTACGCCGAGGCGCCGCAGCAGTGGCTGCTGCACGACGAACCCCGGCTCGACGCCGAGTGGCGCGGGCTGGCCGGAGTCGCCGCCACCCGGTTCGTGGCCACCGCCGAGGAGCTGCGGCAGCTCGAGGACGCGATGGAGGAGCTGCTCGCCCCGTACGTGCGGCGCAAGGACGAGGCCACCCCACCACCCGGCGCGCAGGTCGTCCAGATGCTGCGCTACCTGCTGCCCCAGCCCGGCGACGAACCGGCCGCGTCGTGACCACCGTCGGCACCGCGCCCCCGCCGGCCCTGCATCGGGACCGGCGGTTCCGCACCTTCTGGATCGGCGAGACGGTCTCCCAGTTCGGCGACCGGATCAGCGAACTGGCCCTGCCGCTGATCGCCGTCTCGCTGCTCGCCGCGACGCCCGCGCAGGTCAGCATCCTCACCGCGCTGATCTGGCTGCCCAACCTGCTGGGGCTGTTCCTCGGCGCGTGGGTGGACCAGCGCACCCACAAGCGCCGGCTCCTGATCATCGCGGACCTGGTCCGCGCCGCGGTGCTGCTCAGCCTGCCGGTGGCGTACCTGTTCGGCGTGGTCACCCTCGCCCAGCTCTACCTGGTGGCGTTGCTCGCCGGCACCGGGGCGGTGCTGTTCGCCATGGCGCGCCAGGCGTTCTTCGTGGCCCTGGTGCCGCCGTCGGCCTACATCGACGCGACCAGCAAGCTGAGCATGAGCCGTGCGGTCTCGTTCGTGGCCGGCCCGGCCGTCGGCGGGGGCCTGGTCCAGGCGTTGACCGCGCCCGTCGCGGTCGTCGTCGACGCCCTGTCGTTCCTCGTCTCCGCGCTGCTGATCCGCCGCATCCCGGTCACCGAGACGCCTCCCCCGCCGCGGCGGTCGTCCGCCCTCGGCCTGGTCCGCGAAGGGCTCGTGCTGGTGCTGCGCCACCCGGTGCTGCGCGCCGCGCTCGGCTGCACCAGCACCGTCAACTTCTTCACCTTCATCGCCACCGCGCTGCTGGTGCTGTACGCCAGCCGCGAGCTCGACCTGTCCGCCGGCGCCATCGGCATCGCGTTCGGCGCCGGCGCGCTCGGCGGGCTCGCCGGCGCGGCGCTGGCGCCCCGGGTCTCCCGCGCCATCGGGTTGGGCCGCACCGCGATGATCGGCGTCGTGCTCTTTCCGGCGCCGCTGGCGCTGACGGCGCTGGTGACCGGCCCGACCTGGACGAAGGTGGCCATGCTGGCGGCCATCGAGGTGGTCTCCAGCGTCGGGGTCATGCTGATGGACGTCAACCTGAACGCCCTGCTCACGGCGGTCACGCCCGACGACGCGC
The DNA here is from genome assembly GCF_003172955.1 of Micromonospora acroterricola. Taxonomy (GTDB): domain Bacteria; phylum Actinomycetota; class Actinomycetes; order Mycobacteriales; family Micromonosporaceae; genus Micromonospora; species Micromonospora acroterricola. The sequence goes on from NZ_QGKR01000352.1 coordinate 11,272, forward strand.
GGGGCCGCCGGGCCGGTGCGTACAGCGCCATCAACTACGGGATCCGGCCCCTCGGCGCGCTGGTCGGCGGCGCGCTGGGCACCACCATCGGGCTTCGGCCGACACTGGTCGTCGCCGGCCTGGGCGGCACGCTCGCCGTGTTCTGGTTGCTCGCGTCGCCGGTGCGCCACATCGCCACCCTCGACGAGCCGGTGACCTGACCCCGCCGCCGTTGGGGATCAGGTGGCTGCCGCGAGCAGCAGCCGGGCCAGCTCGGCGGGCTGGGAGAGCATCGGCCAGTGCCCGGTGCTCATGGTGACCAGCCGCCAGTGCTCGCTGGTGAGCAGCTTCGCCACGGTGTCGTTGGGCTCGGGCCCGTCGAGCAGGCACTTGACGTACGTGGCCGGCAGCTCGCCGAGCGGGCGGGTCAGCACGGCCGGCTCGGTCAGCGTGGCGCCGGGATGCGGCGTCGAGCCCTCGACCAGCCGGGCGACCTGCTCGTCCGTGAGCCCCTGGCCGTCGAAATCGGCCGCGTCGAGCGGCGGCCAGTAGCCGCCGTTGTCGGCGATCAACGACTCCAGCGCCGCCGGGCCCTGCCACCAGCCGGACGCGAACGAGCCACCGTCGACCGGCACCTCCGAGTCGACGAAGACCACCCGGGTCAGCCGGTCGCCGATCCGCTCGGCGGCCTGACCCACCGGGATGCCCGAGTAGCTGTGACCGACCAGCACCACGTCGCGCAGGTCGCGCCCCTCGATCTCACCGACGACGTCCTGCACGTGGGTCTGCTGCCCAGCGGGCACGCCCTGCTTCTCGGCGAGGCCGGAGAGGGTCAACGGGTGGACGCCGTGGCCGGCCGCACGCAGCGGCGGCACCACCTCGTCCCACGCCCACGATCCCAACCACGCGCCCGCCACCAGTACGAACTCAGCCATGGCTGGACCTTAGCCCGGCCCTGTGACACCGCCGCCGGCCCGGGCGGGCGGTGCGGGGGTCACGGCCAGGTCCGGGCCTGCGCGGCGAAGACCTCCGGCGGGCTGGACACGGGCAGAACGCAGACCAGGTGCCCGCCGGGCACCCGCAGGATCCGGCACTCCAACCACCGCGACACCTCGGTGGCGCCCAGCGCGATCAGCCGCTCGGTCTCGGCCGCCACGTCGTCGCTCTCGATGTCGAGGTGGAAGCGTGGCGCGTCGTCGACCGCCTGGACCGCGGTGACCAGCCCGGGCAGCGCCCCGTGCAGGCCGATGAACTGCGGCTCCGTCGGATCGGACGTGGTGCTGACGCCGAGCGCGGCCGACCAGAACTCCGCCGCCCGGCCTGCCTCCGCCTCCGGAGCGTCGATCAGCAGGGCACAGACACGGCTTCGGTGCATGCGACGCAGGATATCGACGGAGCCGGTGTGTCGCGACCGGGCGGGCACCTGCCCGGTCAGGTGTGGTCCAGTGGTGACGGACCGGTGTCGACCGGCATCCGGTAGATCCGGACCGGGTAGTCGACGGCCGCGTGCCCGCCGTTGAGCCCGGCGGTCAGATGCAGTTGGGCGGCCGGCAGCCAGAGCTGGGAGTCGGCGTCGATCCACATCGCGTCCACCCAGACCAGCCGGGGATCGGCGACGAGAGTGCGCACGGTCCGGTCCGTGGCCAGGGCCAGGACACGCCGCCGTTCGACGTCGCTGAGGTAGATGGTGCCGGCGGCGTCGATCGCCGTACCGCCGGTGCTGGGCGTGTCACACCACCGCTCGACACGCCGGGCCAGCTCGTCCACGGACACCGACGGGTCGTCCAGCCAGCGGGTGGCGATCCGGGACATCCCGCCGGAGGCCGGTTGGAAGTACAGCCACCGGCCGTCCGGGGACACCTCCAGCTGGTCGGCGTGTATGTGGACCGCGCCGCCCTGAGGATCGCGCAGCGGCCGGCCGTCGGCCGACAGGGGAGTGCCCACCGTGCTCGGATGCCCGTCCAGCACCCGCCGGGCCCGCCCCGATTCGAGGTCGAGCACGATGAGACCCGGCGCACCGGCGTCGGTGAGGTAACCGGTCCCGTCGTGGAACCGGACGTCGTCGACGAAGCTGGTGGGATGCACGGCCGAGTCCAGGTGGTAGACCCGGTCCACCCGGTCGCCGTCGGGGTCGACCACGATCAGCCGGGCCCCGCCCGGCACCTGCCAGGTGCCGACGCCCGGCGCGCCCGCGTCGATGATCCACAGTCGGCCGTCCGGGCCGCCACGCAGCCCGTTGACGTTGACGAAGGCGTTGTCCGGCGGCTGGCCCGCCTGGTTCCACGCGGCATCCGGGTACGGTGTGCGGCGGCCGTCCGGCAGTGCCTCGGCGACCCGTACCCCGGGGCGGTCGGCCGACGGGTAGCTCAGGAAGACCCGCCCCCGCAGGGTCGTCACGCCCGTGCACACCCGATCCTCGGCGAGCGCCGCCGTCAGCCGGGGATCCTCCTCGGTGGGCAGCATCGTCACAGATCCGCCCCCCTCACCCGCCCAACGGCGCGTCTCGACTCCATCCGGGGCGCCGTATCCCCGGGTCGTGCCGCCCGAAACCGCCCGCCCGGCGGCCGCGGCCCGTGCCGGTCGCCGCTCAGTCGGGCGGGGGACCGGGCCGGTCGACCAGGGCGGCGAGCCGCTTCGGGGCGAGCAGGCAGTAGCTCTCGGTGAGCAGCTCGCCGACCTCGTCCCAGTCGGTGTCGTCGGCCACGACCATGCCCAGCACGGTCGGGCCCCACTCGGGCTTGTAGAAGGGGTGCCCGCTGGCCACGAGCCCGGCGATCTCGTCGGGCGGCGACCGGAAGATCAGCAGGCACGCCGGCCGGTCCACGTCGGCGGCGCGCGCGTGGGCGACCTGGTGGTCGGGATCGACGGTGAGCACGTGGGCGAAGGTCCGCCTGCGGATGCGCCACCGGGTGCCCACCCACGCCGGCTCCTCGTAGCTCTCCGGCAGACCGAGGCAGATCGGCCGCAGCCGGTCGAGGACCGCGGGCGGGACGTCGGCGGGTTCGGTCACGGTCAGCGACCCTAGTCCGCCGGTACGACAGATCCCGCGATGCAGCCGGACCGCCGCGGCGCCGCCGCGCCCGCACGTCTGACGACGGACCGGGGCAGACGTCAACAGACCAGCTGGCCGGCCGCCGTCGAACCCGGCGCCGGTGGTGCGCGCTCCGCCGATCCGCCAGGATGGGCCGGGGCGACGCGGGCTGGCGCCCCGCACCGAGCCCCGTGCTGCCCGATGAGGAGTGCCGTGCCGTCCACCCTGCTCTCCCGCCGTGACCTCGACTTCCTGCTGCACGACTGGCTGCGGGTGTCCGAGCTGGTCGAGCGCCCGCGCTACGCCGAGCACTCCCGGGAGACCTTCGACGACGCCCTGGACCTCGCCGAGCGGGTCGCGACCGAGCAGTTCGCGCCGCACAACCGGGCCGCCGACCTCGCCGAGCCCACCTTCGACGGGCAGCGGGTGCGGCTGATCCCGGAGGTCCGCGCGGCGCTGGAGAGCTTCGCCGAGACCGGCCTGCTCACCGCCGGGCTGGACGCCTCGGTCGGCGGCCTGCAACTGCCGCACGCCGTCGCGGCCGCCTGCTTCACCTGGATCCAGGCCGCCAACGTCTCCACCTCGGCGTACCCGTTCCTCACCCTGGGCAACGCCAACCTGCTGCTGGCGCACGGCAGCGCGGAGCAGGTCGACACCTACGTGCGGCCCATGCTGGAGGGCCGGTTCTTCGGCACCATGTGCCTGTCCGAGCCGCACGCGGGCAGCTCGCTGGCCGACATCACCACCCGAGCCGAGCCGCAGCCGGACGGCACGTACCGGCTCTTAGGCACCAAGATGTGGATCTCCGGAGGCGACCACGAGCTGGCCGAGAACATCGTCCACCTGGTGCTCGCCCGGATCCCCGGCGGCCCGCCCGGGGTGAAGGGGATCTCGCTGTTCATCGTGCCGAAGGTGCTGGTCGAGCCGGACGGCTCGCTCGGCGACCGCAACGACGTGGTGCTGGTCGGGCTCAACCACAAGATGGGCTTCCGGGGCACCACCAACACCCTGCTCAGCTTCGGCGACGGCGGCCACGCGCCCGGCGGCCGTCCCGGCGCGGTGGGCCACCTCGTCGGCCCGCCGCACCAGGGGCTGGCCCAGATGTTCCACATGATGAACGAGGCCCGCATCGGCGTGGGCGCCGGCGCCACCGCGCTCGGCTACACCGGCTACCTCAAGAGCCTGGCGTACGCCCGGGAACGGCCGCAGGGCCGGCCGGTCGGCGCCAAGGACCCGGCCGCGCCGCAGGTGCCGATCATCGACCACCCGGACGTACGACGGATGCTGCTGGCGCAGAAGAGCTACGTGGAGGGGGCGCTGGCCCTGGTGCTCTACTGCGCGCGGCTGCTCGACGAGGAGAAGACCGCCCCCGCCGACGCCGATCGCGAGCGGGCGCACCTGCTCCTGGACGTGCTCACCCCGATCACCAAGAGCTGGCCGTCACAGTGGTGCCTCACGGCCAACGACCTGGCCATCCAGGTGCTCGGCGGCGCCGGCTACACCCGAGACCACGACGTGGAGCAGCACTACCGGGACAACCGGCTCAACCCGATCCACGAGGGCACCCACGGCATCCAGGCGCTGGACCTGCTGGGCCGCAAGATGACCATGCACGGTGGCGCGGGCCTGACCCTGCTGACCTCGATGATCCGCGAGACCGTCGCCCGAGCCGGGCAGGCCGGGGGAGAGGTCGCCGCGCTCGCCGACCGGCTGGCCGCGTCGGTGGACCGGATCATCGCGGTCACCCGCCGACTCTGGGCCGACGGTGACCCGGTGCTCGCGCTGGCCAACGCGAGCGTCTACCTGGAGGCGGTCGGGCACGTCGTGATCGCGTGGATGTGGCTGGAGCAGCTGTTGGCGCTGCCGCCGGAGGGAGCCGGCGACGCGTTCCACGCCGGCAAGCGGCAGGCCGCCCGCTACTTCTTCACCGTCGAGCTGCCCCGCACCGGCCCGCAGTTCGACCTGCTGGACAGCCGGGACCGGACCACGCTGGAGATGCGCGCCGACTGGTTCTGAACCGGCCGGCCCTCACCGTCGCCTGGCCTGGTGGTTCATCGCCTGCCGCCCCTTGACCACGCCCAGCACGATCACCACGACCAGCGCGATCAACCCGATGATGATCAGCCAGCGGACCGCCTCGAGGAGCAGCCCGAGCAGGATCAGCACGCCGGCGACCACCCCGACGACCCAGAGCAAGGCACGCATGTCGACCTCCCGTGACCGGCCCCGCCGGGTGCGGCGACCCCGGGTCACCTTCCCGATCCGCGCGACACCATGCCCAGTCGGCGCGAGGAGCCTGCCGCCCGCCGGTGCGGCCCGGCGGGCTCAGCGCGGCGACCGGGGCTCAGCGCGGGGCGGGCTCAGCGTGAGCGGAGCGCGGCGGGTCGGGTCAGCTCGCGGTGCGGGCGACGTACACGGTGTTGGCGGACTGGCCGCCGGTCAGCGGGTTGGCGAACGGCACGACGTGCGACCGCGCGGTCGCGAACACCTCGCTGAGCGCCGCCGTGAACTCGGCGTCCGGCGGGTCGTCCGACCAGAGCGCGAACACGCCCTCCGGGCGCAGCAGGGCGGCCAGCCGACGCAGCCCGGCCGGCTGGTACAAGCCGGCGTGACTGGGGTGCAGGACGTTGCGCGGGGAGTGGTCGACGTCGAGCAGCACGGCGTCGAACCGGCGTCCCGGCGCCCCGGCGTCGAACCCGGTGTCGCCGGCCACCGCCGCGAAGAAGTCGGCCCGCGCGAACCGGGTCCGCGTGTCCTCGGCGAGCCCCGCCGCGAACGGCAGCAGGCCCCGACGGTGCCAGTCGATCACGTCCTCGATGGCCTCCACCACCACCAGCGACCGCACCCGCGGGTCGTCCAGCGCGGCGCGCGCGGTGTAGCCCAGCCCGAGGCCGCCGACCACCACGTCGAGCGCGTCACCGACGACCTCGGCCAGGCCCAACCGTGCCAGCTCGATCTCCGCGACCGGGAAGAGGCTGGACATCAGGTACTCGTCGTCGAGCTTGACCTCGTACACCTCGACCTCGAGCGCCGGGTCCCGGCGTCGGCGCAGGCTGATCGCGCCGATCGGGGTCTCCCGCCAGGCCAGTTCCTCGAAGCGCGCGCCCACGGTGCCCTCTCGCCGCCGGATTCGTCCCCCGGAGGGTACCGGCCCGACCGGCACCCGCCACGGAGGGTCCGCGGGACATCGACGGAGCGCATATCCTGTGCCCGGCCGATCGAGCGGGAAGGGATCTCATGCCGTCGCGGCAGGACCAGCTGCACTCCTACCAGTTCAGCGTCCAGCGGGCGGTCGCCGCCCTGGTGATGTGGGAGACCGATCCCGCGCAGTCGCCGTTCCGGCGGCTCGCCGGCGCCGGGCTGGCCAGCGTCCTGGTCGCGGCGATCGGGCTGGGCGGCTTCGCGCTCTACGGGCTGTTCGCCGGCGGCGGCAGCGGCTGGCGCGACCCGGGCGCGGTGATCGTGGAGAAGGAGTCCGGCGCGCGGTTCGTCTATCGCGAGCAGAAGCTGCACCCGGTGCTCAACTACGCCTCGGCGCTGCTGATCGTCGGCGCCGACCGGTCGAAGACCGTGCTGGTCTCCCGGCGCTCCATCGACGGTGTTCCGCGCGGGCTGCCACTGGGCATCGCCGACGCGCCGGATTCGCTGCCCGCCCCGGGTCGGTTGGCCACGGCGGCGTGGACGGTCTGCTCGGCGAGGCCGGCCGGCGCCGACGACGAGGCGCCCCGGTCCGCGCTGCTGATCGGCACCGAGCCCGGCGGTGGCCAGCCGCTCGGCGACGACGCGCTGCTGCTGCGCCACCCCGACGGCGGGCTGCACCTGGTCTGGCACCAGCGGCGCTACCTGATCCGCGACCCCAGCCGGGTGCTGGCGGCGCTGGCCACGACCCGGGCGCGGGCGGTGCCCGTGGCGCCCGCGCTGCTCAACTCGCTGCCCGCCGGCGCCGACCTGGCCCCGCTCGCCCTGCCCAACCAGGGCCGGCGCGCCACCGCGGTGCCGGGCGCCACCGTCGGCCAGGTCTACCTGGTGCGCAACTCCGGCGGTGGCCGGCAGTACGCGGTGGCGCTCGACGCCGGGCTGGCCGGGATCACCGAGCTTCAGGCCGGGCTGTTGCTGGCCCGCACCGGGCAGGGTGAGCCGGAACCGATGACGTTGGGCCGGTTCGCCGCGCTGCCCACGGTGCCCGATCTCGCCCCGACGGGTCCGCTGGCCCCGCCGCCGGTCCCGCCCCGGCTCGTGGCCGGCGACGACGCGGCGTTCTGCACCCGGGTCGCCGACGACGGTGGGGCGGGAGAGGTGCGGTGGGGCGTACCGCTGCCGGACCTGGCCGCCGTGCCGCGGACCGCGCCGGCCGGCGGCGCCGTGCCCGCCGACCACGTGGTGGTGGAGCCGGGCCGCGGCGCGGTGGTCGAGGCCGCCGCTTCGCCCGGCGCGTCCGGCGGCGCGGTCTCCGTGGTCACCGACCTGGGCCGGCGGTACGTGCTGGCCGACCGGGACGTGCTCGCGATGCTCGGCTACCGCGACGTGCGACCCCTGCGGCTGCCGGCGGGCCTGGTCAGCCTGGTGCCGGCCGGCGCGACCCTGGACCCGGCCGCCGCCCGGGCCGTCGCCGCCCCCGCCTGACGAAGGGCGCTGCGGGTGTCAGGCGGCCGGGCGGCGCAGGATGCTGACCGCGAAGGGCGCGTCGTCGCGCCACGGGCGCAGGTCCCAGGTGGCGAAGCGGTGCTCCAGGCGCAGCCCGGCGGCGACCGCGTCGGCGTCGAACGCGGTCAGCGGGTAACCGCGTTCGGTGCCGAAGCCCACGGCCAGCACGCCGTCCGGGCGCAGGTGCCCGGCGAGCCGGCGCAGCACCTCCGGCTCGGTGCCGGCGGCGACGAAGGCGAGCACGTTGCCGGCCAGCACCGCCGCGTCGAACGGCTCTGCCTCGTCGAGCGCCGGCAGGTCCAGCTCGGCCAGGTCGGCGACGAGCCAGCGTGGGCCGGGGTGGTCGGCGGTGGCGGCGGCCACCAGCGCGGGGTCGGCGTCCACCCCGACCACGGTGTGCCCGCGCTGGGCCAGCGCCGCGCCCACCCGGCCGGTGCCGCTGCCGGCGTCGAGGATCCGCGAGCCGGGCGGGACGAGAGCGTCCACCAGCCGCGCCTCGCCGGCCAGGTCGGCGCCCTCGGCGGCGAGCTTCCGGAACCGGTCGATGTACCACTGCGAGTGCTCAGGCCCGGTGTCGGTCGCCCAGCGCGTCGGGTTGCCCATGGGGCCACGGTATCCGTACCAACGGCACCACGCCGCGCCACCCGGCCGCCGCCCGCCGGGGCGGCGGGCGGCGGCCGGGGTGGGGTCAGCCTTTCTCGGCGCCGCTGGTCAGGCCCTCGGTGAGGAGGCGTTCGCTGGCGAAGAAGAGGATCACGATGGGCAGGGTGAGGACGACCGAACCGGCCATCAGCACGGTCTTGGGCACCTCCACGCCGTCGGCGAGCAGGGACAGCCCGAGCGACACCGTCCACCGGTCGGGCTTGTCGACCAGGAACAGCAGCGCGAAGAGGAACTCGTTCCAGGCGATCATGAAGTCGTAGAGCGCGACCGCCATGATCGACGGCATGGCCAAGGGCAGGCTGACCCGGCGGATGATGCCGAGCCGGCCGGCGCCGTCGATGGCGGCGGACTCCTCCAGGCTGACCGGGATCGTGTCGAAGTAGTTCTTCAACATGTAGACCGAGACCGGCAGCGTCTGCGAGATGTACACCAGCACCAGGCCGAACAGGGAGCCGCGCAGCCCGGCCCGGGTGAACACCACGAACAGCGGGATCGCGATGACGATCGACGGGAACAGGTAGACGGCCAGGAACAGGAAGTCGACCTGCCGCCGGCCGAAGAACCGCAGCCGGGCCACCGCGTACGCCCCGGGGATCGCCACCACCAGGGTGAGCACCGTCGCCGCGACCGCCACCAGGCCGCTGTTGCGGATGAAGGTGAGGAAACCCTGGCCGCCGTCGTCGGCGGCCCTGAGCACCTCGGCGTACGTGGCGACGGTCAGCTCGCCGAAACCGACCACCAGCGAGCCGGGGTCGAGCAGCAGCCGCTCGATGGGGCGTACCGAGAGCATCAGCATGTAGTAGAAGGGGAAGACGGTGATCACCAGGAACGCGGCGACCACCAGGCGGCGCAGCCAGCGCAGGCTGACGGTCTCGACCATGTCCCGGTCCATCAGTCCACCCTCCGTCCGAAGAAGCGCAGGTAGATCAGCACGAACACGATCAGCACCACGGCCAGCACGACCGCCTGCGCGGCGGCGGCGCCGATGTCGGTCCGGGCGGTGAGGAACTCGTACACCCGCACGCTGACCACCTCGGTGCCGGCCGATCCGCCGGTGAGCAGGTAGACGTCGTCGAACTTGTTGAACGTCATGATGAAGCGCAGCACGCCCAGCAGGGCGATCACCGGCAGCAGTTGCGGCAGCAGGATGTGCCGGAACCGTTGGGTGGGCGTGGCGCCGTCGACCCGGGCGGCCTCCTCCAGCTCGCCGGGAGCCGCCTGGAGCCGGGCCAGCAGGAACAGGAACGCGAACGGGAAGTACCGCCACGCCTCGAACACGATCACCGTGGCGAGCGCGGTCGACTCCTGGGACAGGAACGGCACCGGGGCGTCCCAGCCGAGCAGCCGCTGGCCCCAGTCGTTGACGATGCCGAGCTGCGGGTCGAGCATCACCTGCCACACGAAGGTCACCGCGACCACCGGCGCCACGTACGGCAGCAGCATGGACGCCCGGACCAGGGTGCGGCCGCGGAAGGGGCGGCGGACCACCAGGGCGGCGACGAGGCCCAGCAGGATCGACCCGAGGGTGCCGCCGATGCTGTAGACCAGCGTGGTCCACAGCGTGGTGGCGAAGCCCGGGGTGTGCAGCACCCGGTCGACGTTGTCCATGGTGAACTCGCCGAACAGCCCGGTCTTGCGCAGTGTGGCGAGCCGGACCCGCTGGAAGGCGAGCACCACGGTCCAGACGATCGGAATTCCGATCACCGCGATGGTGACGAGCAGGGTGGGTGCGACGAGCGCGAGCCCGGCTCGGGACTCGCGGCGGCGCAGGGTCAGCGGTCGGCGGCGGCGGGCCGGCGCCGGCCGCTCCCGGGTGGGGGAGCGGCCGGTGCCCGGCGTGGTGGTGGTCAATTGACGCCCGCCTTGATGGCCTCGACGTCCTTCTTGGCCCGCGCGGCGGTGGCCACCGCGTCGGACTTGCCGGCGAGGAGGTCGCTCATCGCCTTCGGCACCGGCAGCTCGCCGAGCATGGCGCCGACGAGCTTGCCCTGCCCCTGGCTGAGCCCCCAGCGCTGGAAGGTGTCCGGGCTGCGGCGCAGCGTCGCCAGCACCTCGTCGCCGTACACGTCTGCGAGGGGCTTCTTGGCGTCCACGCCGGCCTGGCTGGTGTTCCAGGCGGTGAGGTACGCCTCCGGCTCGGCCGGGGTGCCCTTGCGCACGGGGAAGCGACCCTCGGGCGACATGCCGAACCAGCGCGGGTACGCCTCGCCGAGCATGTGCTCGACGAAGGACTTCGCCGGGTCGGTCGCCGCGCCGTCGAGCACCGCCCATGAGCTGATCTCGCCGTACTGGGCCGGCTCGGCGCCGTTGGGGCCCTTGATCGCGGTGACGAACCCGCTGTTCTTCGCCAGGAACGACGGGTCGGCCTGGCACTGCGGGCAGGTCGGCTTGGCGTCGTTGCGCAGCCCGGCCAGCTCGTCGAGGATGAACGGTGACCAGACGACCATCGCCGCCCTGCCGGCGAAGTAGGTGGCCCGGGTGGTGTCCACGTCCTGCGCGCCCTTCACCGAGCTGTTCCGGATCAGGTCGCCGTAGAAGCGGAACGCCTCGACGCACTGCGGCGAGTCCAGGGTGACCCCGCCGCCGTCGTCGGTGAGCTGGCAGCCGTTGGCCAGCGCGAGGTGCTCGAAGGTCTGCTGGGTGAACACGTCGCCGGGGGCGGTCGCCGCGGTGATGCCGGCTACGCCGCCGGTGTTGAGCCTCGCGGCGGCGGCGGTGATCCGCTCGTACGTGTCGGGGGCGGGCAGGCCGGCGGCGTCGAACAGGTCCTTGCGGTAGACGAGGAGCTGCCCCCACCCGTCGCTGGGCACGGAGAGCTGCTTGCCGTCGTCGGAGGTGAGCTCCAGCGCACGGGGGGAGAAGGTCTGCCTGCCGAGGGTGTCGACGATCTCGCCGTTGGCCGAGCCGTGCAGCAGCTCGTTGCCGGCGAGCGTGCGGATGCCGGCGAGGGAGACGGAGCCGACCACGTCGGGCAGGTCGCCGGCGGCGGCGTTGGCGGCGATCAGGGAGGGGAACTGGTCCTCGTTGACGGTGACCAGCTCGACCTGGACGCCGGTCTTCGCCGTGAAGTCGGCGATGATCGCCTTGGTGGCGGTGACCCGGTCGGCCACGTCCTCCAGGCTCCACACGGTGATCTTGTTGCTGCTGCTGTCCGACTCGTCGTCGCCGCAGGCCAGCAGGGTGGATGCGGTAAGTGCCATGATCAGGGTGGTGGCGAGTATCCGCCTCGGAGGTGCTGACATCGGTGGCACTCCTCTCGAAGGGTACATGACGGATTCAACACCTTCGATTGATCAATGACAAGACATATGGCCATTTTTTGCCTATCCTGGAGCCCAGTGCTACCGGGATGTGACTCATGGGCAATTGGGTTGTCTCTCTCGCCGGGCCTCGACAGATCAGCCTCGAGCCCTGCCCACCGGATCCGCTCGGCCCCGGCCAGGTCCGCGTCCGCACCCGCTATTCCGGCATCTCGGCCGGCACCGAGCTGACCCTCTACCGGGGCAGCAATCCACGCCTCAGCAAGGACTGGGACGACGCCGCCCGGATGTTCGTGCCCCGGAGCACCCCGGTGCCCTACCCGCTGGCCGGCTTCGGCTACGAGGAGGTCGGCGAGGTCGTCGAGGTGGCGCCGGAGGTCACCGACCGGCACCCGGGTCAGCTGGTCTGGGGCATCTGGGGGCACCGCGCCGAGGCCGTGCTGGCCGCCGAGGCGGTCCACCCGCTGCCCGCCGGCCTGGACCCGCTCGCCGCGGTCTTCGCCCGGCCGGGCGCCATCGCGCTGACCGCCGTGCTGGCCGGCGACCTGCACCTCGGCGACTGGGTCGGTGTCTTCGGGCAGGGCGTCATCGGGCTGCTCGCCACCCGGCTCGCGGTGCTCTCCGGCGCCCGGGTCGTGGCGGTGGACCGGGTGCCCGACCGGCTGGAACACGCCGCCCGCTACGGCGCCAGGTCGGCGGTGGACGCCGGCGCCGAGTCCGCCGCCGCCGTACTGCGCCGGGCCACCGCGGGCCGGGGCGCGGACGTCTGCCTGGAGCTGTCCGGGGCGTACCCGGCGCTGCACGAGGCGATCCGGTCCACCGCACACGCCGGCCGGGTCGTGGCCGCCGGCTTCTACCAGGGCCAGGCCGACGGGCTCGGCCTTGGCGAGGAGTTCCACCACAACCGCATCCAGCTGGTTGCGGCTCAGATCTCCGGGCCCACCCCCGCGCCGAGCATGGCCGGACGGTGGACCGGCGACCGGGTCGCGCAGACCTTCATGGAGCTGGTGGCTGAGCGCAGCGTCGACCCGTTGCCGCTGGTCAGCCACATCGTCGACGCCAGCGCGGTCGCCGACGCCCTCGCGCTGCTCGACCGCGGCGCCGGTGACGTCCTCCAAGTGGTGTTGAGGTTCTGATGACCACCATTGCGCTGGCCTGCCAGGAACAGCTCCTGCCGGGCACCGACCTGATCCAGAAGTACGCCCTCGCCACCGCCCTCGGCTACCAGGGCATCGAGCTGCGCGGCCGCGGCGACCTCGCGTTCGCCCGCCGGTTGCCCGAGCTGCGCCGGGCCCGAGCCGCCGGGGTGGTGATGCCCACCGTCTGCGTCGAGATGGGCCACTTCATCGGCGACTTCGACCCCGCCCGCTCCGCCGACGCGGTGCGCAACCTGCGCTCCCAGCTCTCGGTGATCGCCGAGCTGGGCGGCGTCGGGGCGATGACCCCGGCGGCCTGGGGGATGTTCTCCCGGCGGCTGCCGCCGTTCGAACCGCCGCGCCCGCCCGCCGGCGACCGGCAGGTGCTCCTCGACGCCCTCGGCGAGCTGGGCGAGCACGCGCGGGCCGAGGGCGTCACCCTCTTCCTGGAACCCCTCAACCGGTACGAGGACCACATGGTCAACCGGCTCGACGAGGCGGTGGCGCTCTGTGCGGCGGTCGGGCTGCCCTCGGTGCGGGTGGTCGCCGACACCTTCCACATGAACATCGAGGAGGACGACGTGCACCGGGCGTTGCGCGGCGCCGCGCCGTACCTCGGGCACGTGCAGGTCAGCGACTCCAACCGCTACCAGCCGGGCGCCGGGCACCTGGACTGGCCGGCGCTCGTGCGGACCCTGCTGGAGCTGGACTACCGGGGCTGGCTGGCGCTGGAGTGCCGGTTGCGCGGCGACCCGGTCCGCGCCCTTCAGCAGGCCGCCACGGTGCTGCGGCACGCGCTGCCCCGGCGGCGGGCCGCAGCATGACCGCCGACGCCGCCACGGCCCGTACCGGCGGGCCGGCCGACGTCGCCGGGCTGCGCCGGCTCGCGGTCGCCACCCTCGACGCCAACTGGGAGCACGACCACACCGTGCCGTCGCGCACCCTCTACCCGCACCAGTGGAGCTGGGACTCCGCGTTCATCGCGGTCGGGCTGGCCCACGTGCGGCCCGAGCGGGCCTGGCGGGAGCTGGCGAGCCTGTTCCGGGCGCAGTGGGCCGACGGGCGGGTGCCGCACATCGTGTTCAACCGGGCGCTGCGGGTGGGCGCGTATTTTCCGGGGCCGGAGCTGTGGCGCTCGGCGACCGCCGAGGGAGCGCCGGCCCTCGACACGTCCGGTCTGGTCCAGCCGCCGGTGCACGCGCTCGCCGCGTGGCTGGCGTACCGGCGGGCGCCCGACCCGGCCGGCCTGGCCGCGCTGCGCCGGCTCTATCCCGCGCTGGTCGCCCAGCAGGGCTACCTGGCTGACCGGCGGGACCTGACCGGCGAGGGGCTGGCCTGCATCGTGCACCCGTGGGAGTCCGGCCTGGACAACAGCCCCGCCTGGGACGAGCCGATGGCGGCGGTGGCGGCCGAGGCGACGGTGATGCGCGCGTACCGCCGGCACGACACCGCGCACGCCGACGCCGCGCACCGCCCCACGGACCTGGACTACGCGCGCTACCTGGCGATGGTCGCCTCCTACCGGGACCGTGGCTACTCCGACCAGGTCCTGGCCGACGGTCACCCGTTCCTGGTGGAGTGCCCGCTGTTCAACGCGGCGTTCGGCGCGGCCGAACACGCGCTGGCCCGGATCGCGACGGTGCTCGGCGCCGACCCGGGGCCGCACCGGGCCCGCGCGGCCCGGATCACCGAGGCCCTGGTACGCCGGCTGTACGACCCGGCGACCGGCACGTTCGCCCCGCGTGACCTGCGCACCGGCCGGCTGGTCCCGGCCCGCACCGTGCTCGGGTTGGCGCCGCTGATCCTGCCCGACCTGCCGGCCCGGCAGGTCGACGCGCTGGTCGTCGAGGCCCGGTCGGCGCGCTTCGGGGTGGCCGAGCGGATGGAGCGGCCACTGCCCAGCCACGACCGCACCGCGCCGGACTTCGAGCCGTTGCGCTACTGGCGTGGGCCGAGCTGGCTCAACGTCGGCTGGCTGGTGCGGCGCGGGCTCCTGACGCACGGGCGTCCCGAGCTGGCCGCCGGGCTGCGCCGGTCGATGATCGGGTTGGTCGCCGGGGCCGGCTGCCACGAGTACTTCCACCCGGACACCGGCGTCGGGCTGGGCTCGCCGGCGTTCGGCTGGACCGCCGCACTGCTGCTCGACCTGCTGGCCGAGGAGCCCACGCCGGAGACCGACCGGGCGACGGTGGCGCGCTGACCTGCTCCGGTCGGCAACGGTGATAGCGTGCCCGTCCCGGCGGCCGGAGGGGTGGCGTGTGTCCGAGATCGACAAGGTGGCGTGGATCCTCATCGAGGACGGGCTGGTGCTCAGCACCCGCTCCCGGGGGAAGGACGTGTGGTACCTGCCGGGTGGCAAGCGTGAGCCGGGGGAGACCGACCTGGACACCCTGCGCCGGGAGGTCGAGGAGGAGCTGAGCGTCGCGGTCGACGTGCGCGGCGCGACGCACCTCGGCACGTTCACCGCCCGGGCGCACGGCCACGCGGCCGGCACGACCGTTCGGATGACCTGCTACCGGGCGGGGTACGAGGGGCGGTTGCGCCCGGCCAGCGAGATCGCCGAGACGGCCTGGTTCGGGTACGCCGACCGGCACCGCACCTCCCCGGTCGACCACCTCATCTTCGACCACCTGCGGGTGGTGGGCCTGCTGCGCTGACCGTGTCGCCGTTTGGCGCCTCCGTGCCCGGGTAAGCGCGGGTCCCCGTGGCGACAGGAGGGCGGCGTGCGGTTCCCCCGCTTCATCGAGGCGGTGTCCCAGCGCTCGGGGCTCCCGACCGAACAGGCCGCCGTGGTGGCTCGTGCCGTGCTCCAGACGATGGCCGAACGGGTCACGGGCCGGCCGGCGGACGATCTCGCCGGGCACCTCCCGGACGAGCTGCACGGCTATCTGGGCGGAACGGACACGTCCGGCCCACCGACCGCCGCCGGGCCGGCGGAGTTCCTGCGCCGGGTGGGAGTGCGGGCCGGAGTCGACGAGGCGACCGCCCGGGCCGGCACCGGCGCGGTCTTCGCGACCCTGCGCGACGCGGTGACGGTGCGGGAGTTCCGGGACATGGTGGCGCAGTTGCCGCGTGATCCGGACGGCGGTGTCGCACCCGCTGCGCCGCCGTCTGTCGGGGACTGAACGCTTCGATGTCGCTATTCGGACTAGGTGCTTCATGTCGGGAAATTCCCCGACGCAAATGGTAAGTGACCGGAAATTAATCTGCCTGGTGGCGCTTTAGGCGAAAATCACGCACCGCGCCAGGGGGATGATCGGATGATGTTCGTCGTCCCTTGTCGGAGCCTCTGATCGCCCCTTCGGGTCGACTCTAGTCGATGATCTATCGCGACACGCATCGAGCCATATGCTCCTTCCATTGTGAAGTCCTGGGGGGGATGATGATCATGGCTGTCGATTGCTGCGCGTCCGTCTGTTGTGGAGCGGTGTGCGCGTCCTGAGATGGGAAACTCGACGCTGATCCAGCGCTTCGGCGACGCCGCCTCTGCCCGATCCGATCGTCCCGCCGTCCTCGGCGACACCGGCGCGCTCGACTACGCCGCCCTCGCCGGTCTGGCCGGCGGGCACGCCGACCTGCTCGCCGCGGCCGGCGTGCGACCCGGTGACCGGGTCGGCCTGCTGACCCCGCACGGCGCGGGCACCATCGCCGCGATCCTCGGCACGCTCGCCGCGGGCGCCGCCTACGTGCCGCTCGACCCCGGCTTCCCGGAGCAGCGGCTGCGCCACCTGCTCGACGGCGCCGACGTCACCGTCCTGCTCTGCGGTGGCGAGCACACCGAGCTGGCCCGACGGCTCGCCGCCGACCGGCCCGGCCTGCGGGTCGTCCCGGCCGTCGACGTGCGGCCGGCGCCGCTGCGGCCCGTGCCGGTGGACGCGGACGCGCTCGCGTACGTGCTGTTCACCTCCGGCTCCACCGGGCGGCCCAAGGCCGTCGGGCAGACCCACCGCAACCTGACGCACGTCGTGGACAACCAGATCGCCACCCTCGAACTGCGCCCGGACGACCGGCTCAGCCTGCTCGCCTCGTTCAGCTTCGACGCGGCCATCCCCGACCTCTACCCGGCGCTGCTCACCGGCGCCGCGGTCGTCCCGGTCGACCTGCGCCGGCACGGGCTGGCGTACGCCACCGAACACCTGGCCCGGCACGGCGTCACCGTCTACCACTCCACCCCGACCGTCTACCGGTACCTGCTGGACACTCCGGGCGTCGAGCGGCTGGACCGGGTGCGGGTGGTGCTGCTCGGCGGTGAACAGGCCACCTACACCGACGCGGCCCGCGCCCGAGGCCGCTTCGCGCCGGGCTGCGTGCTGGTCAACGGCTACGGGGCCACGGAGATGACCTTCGCCGCCCGGTACGCGCTGCCGCTGACCGACGTCGAGCCCGAGGCCACCGGTCCACTGCCGATCGGCAGCGCCCTGCCCGGGTACGCGCTGCGGCTGGCCCCGGACGGCGAGATCGTCGTACGCGGCCGGCACCTCGCCCCCGGCTACCTCGACCAGGTCAGCGACCGGTTCGGGCACGACCCCGACGGCGTGCCGGTGTACCGCACCGGCGACCTGGGGGAGCTGCTGCCCACCGGCGAGCTGCGCTGTCTCGGCCGGCTCGACCGGCAGGTCAAGGTGCGCGGGTTCCGGGTCGAGTTGACCGAGATCGAGGCGGTGCTCGCCGCCGAGCCCGGCGTCGCCGAGGTGCGGGCCATCGCCCGCGACGGCGAGCTGCTGGCGTACGTCCGGTCGGGCGGGCCGCCGGTGGACCCGGCGACGTTGCGCGCCGCCCTGGCCCGGCAACTGCCCGAGTACGCGCTGCCCCGCGCCGTCGTACCGGTCGCCGCGTTCCCCCTGACCGTCAGCGGGAAGATCGACGAGCGGGCGCTGCCGGACCCGGCACGGGCGGTGCCGCCCGGCGACCGGCCGGCCACGCCGACCGAGCGAATCGTGCACGACATCTGGTGCGCCGTGCTCGGCCGGCACGCGGTCGGCCGCACCGACAGCTTCTTCGACGTCGGCGGGCAGTCCCTGCTGCTCGGCCAGGTGCAGCAGCGGCTGGCCGAACGGTTCGGTGTGGCGGTGCCGCTGCTGCGGCTCTTCGACCACCCGACGGTCGCCGCCCAGGCCCGGCTGGTCGACCCGCCGGCGCCGACGACCCCGTCGGTGGTCGCCCCGGCACAGGCCCAGGCCGCCGTGCCGCCGAGCGCAGCCGGCCCGCCCGCCGCGCCGGGCGGTGTCCGCGAGTACACCGGCGACGAGATCGCCGTGGTCGGTCTCGCCGGCCGGTTCCCCGGGGCGCCGGACGTGGCCACCTTCTGGTGGAACCTGTGCGCCGGGGTGGACGCGATCCACGACCACAGCGACGAGGAACTGGCCGCGCTGGGCGTCGGCCCCGGGCTGCGCGCCGACCCCCGGCACGTGAAGGCCACCGGCCGGCTCGACGGCGTCGCCGACTTCGACGCCGAGTTCTTCGCCTTCGGCGAGCGGGAGGCCGCCCGCACCGACCCGCAGCACCGGCTGTTCCTGGAGACCGCCTGGGAGGCGCTGGAGGACGCCGGTCACGACCCGGCCCGGTTCCCCGGCCTGGTCGGCGTGTACGGCGCGACCGCCGTCAACCGTTACTTCCTGTTCCACCTCATGGACAACCCGGCGGTGGTCGGCGACGTCGACCCGGACGACTGGGAGGCCCGGCTGGTCGGCCGGCAGCTCACCGACCACCTGCCCGGCCAGGTCGCGTACCGGTTGGGGCTGACCGGGCCGGCGGTGGCGGTGCAGAGCGCCTGTTCCAGCTCGTTGGTCGCGGTCTGCCTCGCCGCGCAGAGCCTGGCCGACTACCAGTGCGACCTCGCCCTGGCCGGCGGGGTGAGCGTGACGTGGCCCCGGCACCGGCACACCCCCGGCGGCCTGGCCTCCCCGGACGGCCGTTGCCGGGCCTTCGACGAGGGCGCCCAGGGTGCCGGCTTCGGCTCCGGCGTCGGGGTGGTGGCGCTGCGCCGGCTCGCCGACGCGCAGGCCGACGGCGACCGGGTCCTCGCGATCCTGCCCGGCTGGGCGGTCACCAACGACGGCGCCGACCGGGCCGGGTACGCCGTTCCCGGCCCGGCCGGGCAGGCCGCCGCGGTGGCCGGTGCGCTCGCCGCCGCCGAGGTCGCCCCCGGCGAGGTCCGCTTCATCGAGGCGCACGGCAGCGGCACGCCGCTCGGCGACGCCATCGAGGTGGCCGCGCTGCACGAGGTGTACCAGGGCGCCGCGCCCGCCGAGACCTGCGCGCTCGGCTCGGTGAAGACGACCATCGGTCACCTGGACGCGGCGGCCGGCATCGCCGGGCTGATCAAGGCGGTGCTCGCCGTGCAGCACGGTGTCATCCCGCCGAACCTGCACTTCACGCGCCCGCACCCGGAGATCGACCTGGCGGCCGGCCCCTTCTACGTGCCGACGAAGGTGCGGGACTGGCCGGAGGCGCCGCGCCGGGTCGCCGGGGTCAGCTCGTTCGGGCTGGGCCGGCGCGAGTTCGGCTGCCGGGCCGCCGTCGTCGCCACCGACGCGGCCGGCGCGGTCGCCGCGCTGGACGAGCTGCTGGCCACCGACGCCCGGGTCGCCGGCCCGGCCGGTGCGCTGCGCGAGCTGGCCGCCACCTGGGTCGCCGGCCAGGCCCTGGACTGGACGGCCCTGCACCCGGCCGACGGTGTCCGACGCACCTCGCTGCCCACCTACCCCTTCCAGCGGCAGCGGTACTGGATCGACCCCCCTCAGAAAGGCGTGCGGTGAACTGGTTCCTCTCCGCCGGCAGCCGCGATCCGGCACCGGTGCAGTTGTTCTGCCTGCCCTACGCCGGCGCCGGCGCCAGCGCGTTCCGCCACTTCCCGGCCCGGTTCGGCCCGGACGTCGAGGTGCTGCCGGTGCAGCTGCCCGGGCGGGAGAACCGGATCAGCGAGGACCCCCGGTTCCGGGTGGCCGACGTGGCCACCGCCATCGCCGAGCGGGCCGAGGGGCCGTACGCCCTCTACGGCCACTCGATGGGCGGGCGGCTCGGCTTCGAGGTGGTCCGCGAGCTGCGGCGCGCCGGGCTGCCGCTGCCGCTGCGGCTGTACGTCGGCGGCGCCCGCGCCCCGCACGTCAGCGCGCCCAGCGTCTTCGACGGCTTGTCCATGGTGGACGACGACGAGCTGCTGCGCCGGCTCCGCAGCGGCGGCGGGTTGCCCGCCGGTGTGCTGGAGCATCCCGAGCTGGTCGAGCTGCTGCTGCCGCTGCTGCGTGCCGACTTCGAGCGGGTGGACGGCTACCGGTACCGGCCCGAGGAGCCGCTGCCCGTGCCGATCGTGGTGTTCAGCGGCCGCGACGACCGGGCGGTGAGCCGGGAGCAGAGCGCCGCCTGGCGTGAGCACACGGCCGCCGGTTTCACCCTGCACGAGCTGGACGGCGGGCACTTCTTCCTGCACGACGCGCTGCCCGAGCTGGCCGCCGCGATCCGCGCCGACCTGGCCGCCGCAATCCGCGTCGACCCGGGCCCGGCCCGTCCGGTCGCCGTCGCGGCCGACGCGCACCGGGTGCCGCTGGGCGACACCGGCTGGTCGGTGTGGCGGGACGGCATCCTGCGCAGCACCGGCTTCCCGGCCGACGGGCTGATGCTGCTGTCCGCCCCGCAGGCCGCCGAGGCGGCCGACGAGCTGCTGGCCACCGGCGCCGGCGCCGAACTGTTCGACAAGGAGTTCGCCGAGGCGGTGTCCGCCAGTGGCCGGCGGCTCGTCGAGCTGGCCGCCGACCCGCTGCTGCGCGAGGCGGTCACCTGGCAGAACCGGGGCGCGCTGGCCGCTCTCGACGGGCTCGTCCGCGGTGGCCCGGACGCCCCGCGCAACGTTCGCCGGCGCGACCGGGAACGCGCCCTGCTCAGGTACTGGCAGCGCTACTGCGGCAAGAACGAGACCGTCGGCTTCTTCGGCCCGAGCTGCTGGGTCACCCTCGACCCGGAGCTTCCGGTCGCCGCCGAGGCACGCCCCGGTGCGACGCTGACCCGCCGGCGCTGGGTGTGGTTCGAGTCGTGGGCGCTGAGCGCGTACGCGCAGCGGATCGGCGGGGACGTGGCGGTGCGCCGCTGGTGGGCGCCCCGGCTCGCACCGCACCTGAGCCTCGCCGGCAGGGAGGTGCGCCGGCCGGGCCGGCCGCCGGTGCCACTGTCGCCGGTCGAGGCGGCGCTGCTCGCTGCCGCCGACGGCCGCCGCCCGGCCTGCGACCTGGTCACCGACCCGGCCATCGGGCTGCGCCGCCCGGAGGACGGGTACGCGCTGCTCGACCGGCTGGTGGAGCGGGAGCTGGCCACCTGGGACGCCGCGCTGCCGGTCAGCCCCGCCGCCGAGGAGGTGCTGCGGCAGCGGATCACGGAGATCGGCGACGCCCCCGCCCGCGCCGCCGCCGAGGCCGGCTTCGACCGGCTGTGCGCCGCCCGGGACACCGTCGCCGTGGCGGCCGGCGACCCGGACCGGCTGCGCGCCGCGCTGGACGCGCTCGACGAGACGTTCACCGACCTGACCGGGCAGCCGGCGCAGCGCCGGGCCGGCGAGATGTACGCCGGCCGGACGCTCTGCTACGAGGACACCAGCCGTGACCTGGACGTGGTCTTCGGCGCCCCGCTGCTGGACGGTCTCGCCGCGCCGCTGGCCGTGTTGCTGCGGGCTGCCCGCTGGCTGGCCGGCGCGCTGGAGGAGGCGTACGGGGCGTCGTTCCGGGAGCTGTACGACGAGCTGCGCGCCGAGGCTGGCGACGCCCCGGTGGCCCTGTCCGACCTGTGGTTCCTGGCGCAGGGCCTCTTCTGGGGCAGCGGGCCGCGCCCGGTCGACGCGGTGGCCACCGAGTTCGCCGCCCGCTGGGCCGGGCTGTTCGGGTTGACCGATCTGCCGGCGGGCAGCACCGACGTCCGGCTGGACGTGGCGGACCTGGCCGCCCGGGTCGACGAGGTCTTCCCGCCCGTCCCGCCGGGCTGGTCCAACTCCCGCCTGCACAGCCCGGACCTCCAGATCTGCGCCGCCGACGCGGACGCGCTGGCCCGAGGCGACTACACCGTCGTGCTCGGTGAGCTGCACGCCGCCTGGGCGTCCTTCGACTGCCAGGCGTTCACCCCCTCGCACCCGGACGTCGAGCGGCTGCGCGCCGCGCTGGCGGCCGACCTCGGCCCGGACCGGTTCCGGCTGCTCTTTCCCACCGACTGGCCCCGGCGTACCAGCCGGGTCGCCGAGGCGCTGATCGGCCCGACCGACCGGCTGCTGGCCTTCGCGCCCGCGCCCAACGCCGAGCCGGGGCGGGTGCTGCCCACCGTGGCGCTGACCGTGCAGGACGAGGCCGGCCGGCTGGTGGTCGCCGACACCGAAGGGCGGCGCTGGCCGCTGGCCGAGGTCTTCGCCGGTCTGCTCAGCGCGCACGCCGTCGACGGGTTCAAGCTGGTCGCCGCCGCGCCGTACACCCCGCGGATCACGCTCGACCGGCTCGTGGTGGCGCGGCAGACGTGGCGTACCACCGTCGGCGCGAGCGGCCTCGGCGCGGTGACCGGGGAGCGGGCCCGCTTCCTGGCGGTGCGGGACTGGCGGCGTCGGTTGGGCCTGCCGGAGCAGGTGTACGTCAAGCTCGGCACCGAGACCAAGCCGTGCTTCGTCGACCTGAGCAGCCCCGCCTTCGCCAACATGTTCTGCGCCATGGTCCGGGCGGCGCACCGTGACGGCGGGGACGACACGACGCTGGTGGTCAGCGAGATGCTGCCCACCGCGCAGGATGCGTGGGTTCCCGACGCGGCCGGCCGGCGGTACTTCAGCGAACTGCGGCTGCACATCGTGGACACCGACGAGTCGGAGCCGGCGCGATGAGCCACCTGCTGCCGCTGGGTGACACGGGTTGGTCCGTGTGGCGCCACCTGGTGCTGCGCACGGCCGGCTTCCCGGCCGCCGGGCTGGACGCCTTCGCCGCACCGGACGCCGCCGACGCCGCCGACGCGCTGCTGGCCGGCGAGGTCGCCGCCGAGATGTTCGAGAAGGCGTTCGCGGAGGCGCTGGCCGACTCGTCGGCGGCCGCCGGACGGATCGCCGCCGACCCGCTGCTGCGGGAGGCGGTCACCTGGCAGAACCCGGAGATGCTGATCGCCCTGGACGGCCTGCTGCGCACCGACCCGGCCGTACGCAACGTGCGGCGGCGGAAGCGCGAGTTGAGCCTGCTGCGTTACTGGCAGCGCTACTGCGGAAAGGCCGAGACGATCGGGTTCTTCGGTCCGGTCTGCTGGGGCACGCTCGATCCCACCGTGCGGGCGACCCGGCTGTGGCCGGGGCCGGGGCTGGTGTCCCGTCGCGAGGTGCACTTCGAGGCGTGGGCGCTGATCGCGTACGCCGACCGGCTCGCCGACGACCCGGCCGTACGCCGCTGGTGGGCGCCGGCACTGCCACCGCACCTGAGCGTGGCGGGCCGATCGCTGCACCGGCCGCTGCACCCGCCGGTGGAGCTGTCCGTGCTCGACGCGCTGTTGCTGGCCGCCTGCGACGGGCGTACCCCGGCCTGGGCCGTGGTCGAGCGTGTCCGCGCCGACGGCGACGCCGGGCTGCGTACCGACGCCGACGGCTTCCTGCTGCTCGACCGGCTGGTCGAGCGCGACCTGCTGACCTGGGACGCCGGCCTGCCGATCAGCCCTCGTGCCGAGCAGGTGCTGCGCGAGCGGCTGGCGGCGATCGGCGACCCGGCGCTGCGCGCCGAGGTGACCGCCGGTTTCGAACGGCTCTGCCTGGCCTGCGACGAGGTGGCCGCGAGCGCCGGAGACGCCGACCGGCTCGGCGCGGCGCTGGCCGCGCTGAACACGGAGTTCACCGCCGTCACCGGCCGGCCCGCCACCCGGCAGGCCGGTCAGATGTACGCCGGCCGCACGGTCGCCTACGAGGAGACGGCCCGGGACCTCACCGTCGCCGTGGGCGCCGACGTGCTCGACGCGCTCGCCGCTCCGCTGGCGGTGGTGCTCCAGGCGGCCCGTTGGCTGACCGCCGAGATCGGCGCCGCGTGCGAGGGGATCCTCGCCGAGCTGTACGAGGAGTTGCGCGCCGACGGGCCGGTACGGCTGGCCGACGTCTGGTCGTTGGCGCAGGGGTTGCTGATGGCCTCGGACGGGCCGCTGGCCACCGCCGGCGCCGGCTTCACCGCCCGGTGGGCGGAGCTGTTCGACCTCGCGGCCCTGCCACCTGAGCAGCCCGAGTTGCGGTTGCGCAGCGCGGAGCTGGCCGACCGGGTGCGGAAGGTCTTCCCGGCGGAGTCGCCCGGCTGGCCGTCGGCCCGGATCCACAGCCCGGACGTGCAGATCAGCGCCGCGGACCTGGCCGCGCTGAACCGGGGCGAGTTCCTGCTGGTGCTCGGCGAGCTGCACCCGGCGAACGCCACGTTCGACAGTGCGGTCTTCGTGCCGTTCCACCCGGACCCGGCGGCGCTGCGCGCCGGGATGGACACCGACGTCGGTCCGGCCCGGCTCCGGGTGCTCTACCCGGAGGGCTTTCCCCGCGTCACCACCCGCACCACCTCCGGGCTGACCGGCCCGGCCGACCGGCAACTCGGCATCGACACCGCCCGGGGCGGCGAGGTCGACCGGCTGGTCCCCGCAACCGGGGTGCGGGTGGTGCCCGACGGCGACCGGCTGGCGGCGGTGCTGCCCGACGGCAGCCGCTGGCCTCTCATGGAGATCTTCGCGAACCTGCTCGGCTCGCTGCTGCTGGACAGCTTCAAGCTCCTCAACCCAGCGCCGCACACACCCAGGATCACCATCGACCGGCTGGTCGTGGCGCGACGCACCTGGCGGACCACGGTCGGGGAGAGCGGCCTGGCCGGGGTGAGCGGGGAGGCGGAGCGGTTCCTCGCGGTGCGGCGGTGGCGGGCCCGGCTCGGCCTGCCCGAGCGGGCGTTCGTGAAGGTCGGCACCGAGGTCAAGCCGTGCTACGTCGACCTGACCGGCCCGCTCCACGCCCAGTCGCTGTGCGCGATGGTCGACGCCGCCGCCCGCAGCGGGCCGGACGTGACGCTCGTGGTCAGCGAGCTGCTGCCGGCGCCGACCGACAGCTGGGTGACCGACGCGTCGGGCCGCGCCTACGTCAGCGAGCTGCGCCTGCAGGTCACCGATCCGAGCAGCTATCCCGGGGGGAACCGTTGACCGATATCCTGTCCAGCAGAGCCGTACGGGGCGAGCCCCTGCCCTGGCCGGACGCGACGATCGCGGACCTGGTCGTCGCGCAGGCCGCGCGCACCCCGGACGCCGTGGCGGTGCGTCAGTGGGACGACCGGCTCACCTATGCTGAGCTGCTGTCCCTGGCCGCCGGGGTGGCCGCCGCGCTGCGCGCTCGGGGCGTCGGCCGGCAGACCCGGGTGGGTGTGTGCGGCGCCCGTCGGCCCGAGCTGGTGGCCACGGTGCTCGGTGTGCTGCTGGCCGGCGGCTGCTACGTGCCGCTGGAGCCGGGCGGCCCGCGTCGGCGGCTTCGCGGGATCGCCGCCGACGCGGGTGTGTCCCTCGTGGTCGGCGACGCCGCCGAGGCGGAGTTCGGCGGCGCGCCCGGCGTCGAGGCCGTCGGGCTGCCCGGCCCGGGCGTCCTCGTGCCCTGCCCGGCCCGACCCGGTGACCCGGCGTACGTGCTGTTCACCTCGGGCTCCACCGGCCGGCCGAAGGGCGTGCTCACCAGCCACCGCAACGTGGTCGAGTTCGTCACCGGCGTGGTCGCGCTCACCGGCGCCGACGCCGGCGTCCGCAGCCTCGGCATCGCCTCGCTCGGTTTCGACGCGGCCACCATGGACCTGTTCGTGCCGCTGCTGCTCGGCGGCTCGGTGCAGTTGCTCGGCGCCGAGGACCGCGCCGACCCGGTCCGGCTGGCCCGGTTCATCGCCGCGCACGAGGTCAACTGGGGCTTCATCACGCCGACCGTGCTGTCCATGCTGGACCCGGCGGAGCTGCCCGGCTGGCGCACGGTGCTCTGCGGCGGCGAGGCGGTGCCGGCCGCGCTGGCCGCCCGCTGGGCGCCCGGCCGCCGGTTCCTCAACGGCTACGGCCCCACCGAGACGACCGTGCTGGCGGTCAGCGGCCCGTTGAGCGCCTCGGAGTCCGACCCGATGCCGATCGGCCGGCCGCTGCCCAACCACCGGGCGTACGTGGTGGACGTGGCGCTGGACCCGGTGCCGCCGGGGGAGACCGGTGAGCTGCTGATCGGCGGGCCGGGGTTGGCCGACGGCTACCTGGGCCGGCCCGGGTTGACCGCCGAGCGGTTCGTCCCGGATCCGTTCTCCGGGCTGCCCGGCGAGCGGCTGTACCGCACCGGTGACCTGGTCCGGCACGACCCGGACGGGCGGATCGTCTACCTCGGTCGGACCGACCGGCAGGTCAAGATCCGCGGGCAGCGCATCGAGCTGGGCGAGGTGGAGGCGGTGTTGGCCGATCTGCCCGGGGTGACCGGGGTCGCGGTCGAGGCGGTCCCCGGCCCGGCCGGCGCCGAGCTGGTCGCGTTCCTCACGCCGGAGGACGCGCCCGACGACGACCGGCTGCGGTCGTACGCCGGCAGCCGGCTGACCACGGCGATGCTGCCGGCCCGGGTGCTGCGCCGCACCGCGCTGCCGGTCAGCCCGATCAGCGGCAAGCTGGACCGGCCGGCGTTGCGCGCGCTGGCCGCGGCGCACACCGTCGCACCCGCCGACACCGCCGCACCGGATGCGCGCGGCGGGTCCCTCGCGGCGGCCGTGGCCGGCATCTGGACCCGGTTGCTCGGGGCGGCGCCCGGGCCGGCGACCGACTTCCTCGCCGCAGGCGGCAACTCCATCGCCGCGATGCGCCTGGTCGCCGCGCTGCGCGCCGAACTGGGCCGGCAGGTCGACACCCGCGAGGTGTTCACCGCGCGCACCTTCGGCCGGCTGGCCGAGCGGGTGGCCGACGCACCCGTCGGCGACGACGGGCTGAGCACCGGCAACCCGCCCACCCTCTCGCCACCGCAACGACGACTCTGGTTCGTCGACCAGCTCGCGCCGTCCAGCGCGCCGTACAACATCGCGGTGGCGCACCGGCTGCGCGGTCCGCTGGACATCGCCGCCCTCGGCGCGGCGCTGCGGACCGTCGCCGAGCGGCACGACGTGCTGCGCTGGCGAATCCCGCAGACCGCCGGCGTGCCCTACGCGGTCTGCGCCGAGCCGACCGACGTGGCGGTGCCGGTGGTCGACCTGACCACCAGCGCCGAGCCGGAGGCGGAGCTGGCCCGGATGCTCACCGCCGGCGCCGCGCACCCCTTCGACCTGGCCACCGGGCCGCCCTGGCAGGTGACCGTCTACCGGCTCGGGCCGACCGAGCACGTGCTGGCCGCGACCTGGCACCACGCCGTGTTCGACGGCTGGTCGGAGCGGGTCTGCTACGACGATCTCGCGGCCGCGTACGCCCAGGCGGTGGCCGGGCGATCGCCCGCGCTGCCGGAGCTGCCGGCCCGTTACGCCGACTACGCGGTGTGGCGCGCCGAGCGGGACCGGCTGCGGGGCGGGCCCGACCTGACGTGGTGGACCGGGCACCTGGGCGGCGCGCCGACGGTGCTGGACCTGCCCCGGGACCGGCCCCGACCGGCGGTGCAGACCTACGCCGGGGCGGAGGCGGCCGTCCGGCTCTCCGCCGGCACCGACCGTGCGGTCCGCGAGCTGGCCGAGCGGCGCGGCACCACGGTCGCCGCGGTGCTGCTGGCCGCGTTCGGTGAGCTGATCGCGCGGCTCACCGGCGGCGACGACCACGTGCTCGGCGCGATCGTCGCCGACCGGCGGCTGGCCGCCTTCGACGATGTGATCGGCTTCTTCATCGACACGGTGCCGGTGCGGGTCCGCACCGGCGGGGCGAGCTTCGCCGAGCTGGTCGACCGGTGCGCAGGGGAGCTGCACGAGGCCACCGCCCACCCCGGGGCGCCGCTGGAACGCATCATCGAGGCGCTCGGCGTCGGCCGGGACACCGCCCGCGCGCCGCTGGTGCAGGTGCTGTTCAACGTGCTCAACTTCGCGCCGCCCCGGCTCACCCTGAGCGGGCTGACCGCCGAACCGGTGCCGGTGCCCAAGCCGGGCTCACCGTTCGACATCACCGTCTACGTGGTGCAGCACGCCGGTCGTACCGGCGTCGAGGTGGTCTACAACCCGGACCTGTTCGACGCCGCGCGCATCGACGACCTGCTCGCCGACCTGGCCGAGCTGGTGGGTGCGCTGGCCGCCGCGCCGGACACGCCAGCCCGCGAGGTGGCCACCGCGCTGCCCCGGCCCACGGTGCGGGTGCCGCAGCTCGGCGCGATGACGGTCGCCGGTGGCGAGCCAGCCGGCCCGCCACCGGGGCTGGTGCCGGCCGGCCCCGACGGGCTCACCGAGACCGAGGAGCTGATCGCCGGGATCTGGCGGGAGGTGCTGGAGCGCGACCGGGTCGGGGTGACCGACAACTTCTTCGACATCGGCGGGCACTCCCTCGCGCTCGCCGCGGTGCACGCCCGGCTGACCGCCGCCACCGGCCGGTCCATCCCCATGCTCGACCTGTTCCGCCATCCCACCGTCCGGGCGCTCGCCGCCAGCCTCGACGGCGCCGCCGACCGGCCCGAGCTGGCGCGAGCCGCCCTGCGTGCCGCGGCCCGCCGCAGTCGTACCCGCCGTATCCCTCCCCGCCGCCCCGGCGGCACCGCGTGACGAAGGACAGCCTGATGAGCAACCCGACCGCAACAGACCCGCCCCACGAGGGCATCGAACCGATCGCGATCGTCGGCCTGGCCGCGCGCCTACCCGGCGCCGCCGACGTGCACGAGTTCTGGCGCAACCTGGTCGACGGCGTGGAGTCGGCCACCGAGCTGACCCGCGAGGAGCAGCTGGCCCGGGGCGCGACCGTCGAGGAGGTCGACGACCCGGGCTGGGTCAACCGCGCCCCGCTGGTCGACGGCTACGACGAGTTCGACGCCACGCTGTTCGGGATGACCGCCCGGGAGGCGGAGCTGACCGACCCGCAGCACCGGCTGTTCCTGGAGACCTGCCACACCGCGCTCGAGGACGCCGGCTACGACCCGGCCCGCTACGACGGCGCGATCGGCGTGTACGCCGGCACCGGCGGCAACACGTACCTGCACCGCAACGTGCTGCGCAACCGGCGGGTCGGCGGCAGCCCGCACGGCGCGGTCTCCATCGCCACCGGCAACTCGCCGAACTACGTCGCCACGAACGTGTCGTACCGGCTGGACCTGCGCGGGCCGAGCCTGACCGTGCACACCGCCTGCTCGACGTCGCTGGTCGCGTTCCACCTGGCCTGCGAGTCGCTGCGCAACGGCGAGTGCGACATGGCGCTCGCCGGTGGAGTGAACGTCGAGCTGCCGCACGTCGGCTACCTGGGCATGGAGGGCTTCACCTCGCCCGACGGCCGCTGCCGGCCGTTCGACGCCGCCGCCAACGGCACGGTGTGGGGCAGCGGCGTCGGGGTGACCCTGCTCAAGCGGCTCTCCGACGCGATCGCCGACGGCGACGCCATCCGCGCGGTCGTGCTCGGCAACGCCATCAACAACGACGGCGCCGGCAAGGTCGGCTTCACCGCGCCCAGCATCGACGGGCAGATGGCGGCCATCGCCCAGGCCGTGGCGATGGCCGACGTCGACCCGCGCAGCATCAGCTACGTCGAGGCGCACGGCACCGGCACCGCGATGGGCGACCCGATCGAGGTGGCGGCGCTCTCCGCGGTGTACACCCGCGACACCGACGAGCGGGGCTGGTGCGGCATCGGCTCGGTGAAGTCGAACATCGGCCACCTCAGCCAGCCCTCCGGCATCGTCAGCGTCATCAAGACGGTGCTCGCGATGGAACACGGGCTGATCCCGCCGACGATCAACTTCGAGACGCCGAACCCGGCCGTCGAGTTCGCCGACACCCCGTTCTACGTGGCGAACACCCTCACCAAGTGGGACACCGACGGCGGACCGCGCCGGGCCGGGGTCAGCTCGTTCGGCATCGGCGGAACCAACGCCCACGTGGTGCTGGAGGAGGCGCCGACGGCGCACCACGGCGACCGTCGGGTGCCCCCGGCGCACCTGCTCCAGGTCAGCGCGGCCACCCCGAGCGCACTGGACGCCGCGGTGCGGCGCCTCGCCGCCCACCTGGACGGCGCCGCGGACGCCGGGCCCGCGTACCTCGCCGACGTCGCGCACACGCTGCGCGTCGGCCGTCGCCCGCACCCCCACCGCCGCGCGGTGGTCGCCACCGACCTCCCCAGCGCCGTGACCGCCCTGCGCACCCCGGTGCGCGGCCAGCGCGGACCGCAACCATTGACCGACCGTCCAGCCCCGACAGTAGGGTTCCTCTTCTCCGGTCAGGGCTCCCAGTACGCCGGGATGGGCGCGCAGCTCTACGCCGAGCAGCCCCGCTTCGCCGCCGTGGTCGACGAGTGCGCCGAGCTGCTCCGCCTCGACCTGGGCCTGGACCTGCGGGACCTGATCCTCGGCCGGGACCCGGCGGCGGGGGAGAAGCTCACCGAAACCTGGTACACCCAGCCGGCGCTGTTCACCGTCGAGTACGCCCTGGCCGTGCTCTGGCAGGAGGCCGGTGTCCGGCCGGCCGCGATGATCGGCCACTCCATCGGCGAGTACGTCGCCGCCACCGTGGCCGGGGTGTTGAGCCTGCCGGACGCGCTGCGGGTGGTCGCCGCGCGGGGCCGGCTGATGCAGTCGCTGCCCGCCGGGTCGATGCTCGCCGTCGTGCTGGACGAGTCGGTGGTCGCCGAGTTGCTGCCAGAGGGACTCTCGGTGGCCACGGTCAACGGCCCGGGCACCTGCGTGGTGGCCGGCGAGACCGCCGCCGTCGAGGCGTTCGCCACGACGCTGGCCGGCAAGTCCAAGGTGCTGCGCACCTCGCACGCGTTCCACTCGCCGATGATGGAGCCGATCCTCGCCGAGTTCACCGCGCTGATGGGCACGGTGTCGCTGCGCCCGCCGACGGTGCCGTTCCTGTCGAACGTCACCGGCACCTGGATCACCGCCGAGCAGGCCACCGACCCGGCGTACTGGGCCGCGCACCTGCGCCGGCCGGTCCGTTTCGGTGACTGCGTGGCCACACTGCTGGCGGCGGGCATTTGGCAGCTGGTCGAGTGTGGTCCGGGCCGGCAGTTGGCCAACCTGGCCCGGATGCAGACCGCGAAGGCCGCGCCGGAGCAGCGCGCCCTCGTCCCGCTGGGCAGCCTGCCCGGCGCCGGGGAGAACACCGGCGACCTGGCCGCCCTGCTCGGCACCGCCGGCGCGCTGTGGTGCGCGGGCCTGCCGGTGCGCGTCGACGCCGATCCGGCGGCCCGGCGGGTGCCGCTGCCCACGTACCCCTTCGAGCGTCGCCGCTACTGGATCGACCCGGACCCGGAGCAGCCGGTCGCGACGGCCCCGGCGGAGACCGGGCCGCGACCGCTCGCCGAGTGGTTCGCGGTGCCGGTCTGGCGCCAGGCCGCGCCGCTGCCGCCGGCCGGGTCGCTGGGCCGCTGCCTGGTCCTCACCGCGGGTTCGCGCGGCGACGCGCTGGTCGCCGGCCTGCGGGCCGCCGGCGCCGACCCGGTGCCGGTACGCCCCGGCGACTCCTTCGCCGCCGCCGACGGCGGCTACCGGCTGCGCCCCGGCGTACGCGCCGACCACGACGCGCTGGTCGCCGCGCTCACCGCCGACGGTGCGCTCCCGGGTCGGCTGGTGCACGCGTTCACCCTGGACGGCGCGCCCACCGGCACCGACATCGCGGCCACCTGGGCCGCGCAGGAGCTGGGCTTCTTCAGTGCCCTGCACCTGGTGCAGGCGCTCGCCGGCGCCGGTCTGACCGGCGGTGAGGATGGCCTCGCCCTGGACCTGGTCACCGCCGGCACGGGCGACGTGCGGGGCGACGACCTGCGCCGCCCGGAACACGCCACCCTCGCCGGGTTGGCCCGGGTGCTCCCCGCCGAGCTGCCCGGGCTGGCCGTTCGGCTGATCGACGCGGACCCGACCGACGACGACGCCGGTGCGCTGGTGGCCGAGCTGCGCCGCCCCCGCGAGCCCGAGGTGGCCCTGCGCGGCGGCCGGCGCTGGGTGGCCGACGTCGAGCAGGTGACGATCGACGCCGAGGGGGAGCCGGGCGCGCTGCGCGACGGCGGCCGGTACGTCATCACCGGTGGTCTCGGCGGCATCGGCATCACCCTGGCCGAGGACTTCGCCACCCGGGCCCGGGCGAAGCTGGTGCTGCTGGCCCGCTCCGGGCTGCCCGAGCGGGAGCGCTGGGACGACCACCTCGCCGTGCACGGCGACGACCGGGCGGGACGCGCCATCGCGGCGATCCGCCGGATGGAGGCCGCCGGCGCGGAGGTGCTGGTGCTCGCCGCCGACGTCACCGACCCGGCCGACCTGCGTCGGGTCCGC
This sequence comes from Micromonospora acroterricola, assembly GCF_003172955.1. Taxonomy (GTDB): domain Bacteria; phylum Actinomycetota; class Actinomycetes; order Mycobacteriales; family Micromonosporaceae; genus Micromonospora; species Micromonospora acroterricola. The sequence goes on from NZ_QGKR01000352.1 coordinate 43,360, forward strand.
GAGGCCGCGCAGGCCGCGTACGGCGGCATCGACGGCATCGTGCACGCGGCCGGCCTCCCCGGCGGGGGGATGGCCGAGGTCAAGGAGCGGGCCGAGGCGGAGTGGGTGCTCGCCCCGAAGCTCGCCGGCACCCTCGCCCTCGCCCAGGTCTTCGGTGACCTGCCGCTGGACTTCGTGGTGCTGTGCTCGTCCATCACGGCGGTGGTCGGCGGCTTCGGTCAGGTCGACTACTGCGCCGCCAACGCGTTCCTGGACGCGCACGCCCGCTCCGGCGCGGGTTGGCGCGCACCGGTGCTGTCGCAGAACTGGGGCGGCTGGGCCGAGGTGGGCATGGCGGTGGAGACCGCCGCGCCGGCCGGCTTCCGGGCGGCCGGCCGCGACACGGTGACCAGCGCGGTCGAGCACCCGGTGCTCACCACGAAGGTCACCGGGCCGGGGGAGACGGTGCTGCACGGCCTGGTCTCGGCGAGCACCCACTGGCTGCTCGACGAGCACCGGATCGGCGGCGTGCCGGTCGTACCGGGCACCGCCCACCTGGAGTCGGTGCGGGCCGCGGTGACCGCCGCGCTGCCTGCCCCCGGCCCGACGGCGGCGGTGGAGCTGCGCGACGTGGTCTTCCTGGAGCCGTTCGCGGTGCCCGACGGCACCGTCGCGCAGTACCGGGTGGAGCTGACGCCGGCCGACGACGGCGGCACCGACTTCGCGGTCCGGAGCTTGACCGGGGGCCGGCTGCGGACCCACGTGCGGGGCGCGGCCGGCTGGACCGACGAGCCGGCCTCACCGGCCGCCCCGGCCGTCCCGGCCGGCCGCCGGGTGGACGACGACGAGTCGTTCGGCCGGGGCCGGACCAGCATGCTCACCTTCGGGCCGCGCTGGGCGGCGCTGGGCGAGCACCACCTGGCCGACGGCTCGGAGCTGGCGGTGGTCGAGGCGCCCGCCGCGGCGCTGGGCGACCTGCCCGCGTGGGGCCTGCACCCCGCGCTGCTGGACGTGGCGACCGCGTTCGGTCGGGGCCGCGGCAGCGGCACCTACCTGCCGCTGTCCTACGGCCGCATCGTGGTGCGCGGGCCGCTGCCGGCCCGGTTCACCAGCGAGCTGCGGCACCGGGCCGGTGGCACCGACGAGGTGATCGCCGCCGACCTGTCGCTGCGCGACCCGGACGGCCGGGAGCTCGTCGCGATCAGCGAGTTCGTGTTGCGCCGGGTCGACCAGGCAGCGGTAACCGGCGGCCTGGCCGGGCCGTCCGACGCGCACGGGGGCGCTGCCGCGCCGACCTCCACTGAGGACATCCGGCCGGTGGACGGTGCGGAGGCGTTCCGCCGCAGCCTCACCGCCGGCCTCGGCGCCCAGGTGGTCATCGCCACCCGCACGGTGGACGACATCCGGCGGCGCGCCGGTCGGGTCACCACCGACAACCTCACCGTCGACGACGTGGTCGCCGATCCGGCCCCGACCGGCGTCGGGGCCGGCAGCGCCGCGCGGGGCACCGAGCTGGAGATCACCATCGCCCGGGTGTGGCAGGACGCGCTCGGGGCGGCCGAGGTCGGCGTCGACGACGACTTCTTCGCCCTCGGCGGCAACTCCCTGGTCGCGGTGCAGCTGATCGCGGCGATGCGCAAGGTGACCGGGGTGAAGCTGCCGATGCGCAGCCTCTTCGAGACCCCCACCGTGGCCGGGCTGGCCGCCCGGATCGAGGAGCTGCGCGCCGCCGCCACCGCCGATCCGGCCACCCCGGCACCGATTCCCACCATTCCGCGACTGCCCCGCGCGTGACGAGAAATCAGGAGTAGAGAGCCATGAGCGACACGATCGCCACGCTGCCCGTGGTCGTCGAATCCGACGGCCGGGCGCTGACCGAACTGATCACCGAGCGCCGCGCCGAGTTGCGGGCAACCCTCGCCGAGCAGGGCGGCCTGCTGTTCCGCGGCTTCGACGTGGGCGGGGTGGACGGCTTCGACCAGGTGGTCCGGGCGCTGTCCGGTGAGCCGCTGACCTACACCGAGCGGTCCTCACCGCGGCACGCCATCAAGGGCCGGGTGTACACCTCGACCGACTACCCGCCGGACGAGGAGATCTTCCTGCACAACGAGAACTCGTACCAGGCGCGCTGGCCGTTGACGCTGTTCTTCTACTGCATCACGGCGCCGTTGACACTGGGTGCCACCCCGCTGGCCGACGTCCGTCAGGTCTACCGGGAGATCGACCCGGCGGTACGCGAGGAGTTCGTCCGCCGCCGCTGGATGCTGATGCGCAACTTCCACGAGGACTTCGGCACCACCTGGCAGCACGTGTTCGGCACCGACGACCGGGCCGAGGTCGAGGCGTACGCGGCGGCGAACCGGATCAGCCTGGAGTGGGTGGGCCGCGACGGGCTGCGTACGCGGGCGGTCCGCGACGCCGTGCACCACCGGCCCGGCTCGGACACGCCCCGCTGGTTCAACCACGCCACGTTCTTCCACGTGAGCAGCCTGGCGAAGGACCTCCAGGAGGGCCTGCTGGCGATGTTCGGGGCTGACGGGCTGCCGTCGAACACCTACTACGGCGACGGCGGCGAGATCCCCGCCGACGTCATGGACCACCTGCGCGCCGCCTACCGGGCCGCCAGCGTCCGCTTCGACTACCAGCGCGACGACGTGCTGGTGGTGGACAACATGACCGCCGCGCACGGCCGTGAGCCGTTCACCGGCCCCCGCAGGATCGCGGTCGCGATGGCCGAACCGCACACCCCCGACACCGATGGAGCACAGTGATGGCCGAACCCCGATTCCTGGTCGTGCGCAACGACGAGGAGCAGTACTCCATCTGGTCGGCCGAGCGGGAGCTCCCGGCGGGGTGGCACGACGCCGGGTTCGCCGGCACCCGCGAGGAGTGCCTGGCGCACGTCGACACCGTCTGGACCGACATGCGTCCCCGTTCGGTCCGCGAGGCGAGCCAGTGAGCGAGCGTAGCGAGCGAACCAGCAGGCACAGCAGCGGGGCGCTTGCGCCGCCGCGAAGCGGTGGCGTGAGCGCGAGGAGTGCGGCGGAGCGGAGCCCCGCGGTCGCGAGCGGAGGGCAGCAACGATGACCAGGGAGTGGACCTTCCCGGCCTCCTTCGCCCAGGAGCGGGTGTGGACGGCCAACCAGTTCGATCCCGGCTCGCCGGTCTTCAACGTCTCCGCGCCGCGGCACGTCCCGGCCGGCGTCACGGCCGCCCAGGTCGCCGAGGTGCTCGGCCAGGTGGTCGCCCGGCACGAGTCGCTCCGCACGCACCTGCGGATGGTCGACGGTGCGCTGGTGCAGGTGGTCCGCGCACCCGAGCCGCTCGAGCTGCCGGAGCTGGACCTGACCGGCCTGCCCGCCGACGAGCAGGAGGCCCGCTACGCCGCGACGCTGGCCGAGCTGGCCCGCACTCCGATCCCGCTGGACGCGCCGCCACCGTGGCGGGCCCGGCTGGCCCGGTTCGGCGACGGCCGGCTGCGGTTGCAGTTCGTGGTGCACCACGCGGTCTTCGACAGCCACTCGGCGGTGCTGTTCGACGCCGAAATGGCCGCGTTCGCCCGGGCCGCGCTGACCGGCGCGCCCGCCGAGGTGCCCGAGCTGCCCATCCAGTACGCGGACTTTGCCGTCTGGCAGCGCGACCAGCTCAGCGGGGCCGAGCTGGACCGGCAGCTCGCCTTCTGGCGTGACCAGCTGGCCGGCGCGCCGGCGGTGACGGGCCTGCCGCTGGACCGGCCGCGCCCCGCCCAGCTCGGCTTCGCCGGCGACGAGGTGCGCTTCGACCTGCCCGACGGGCTGCTGGACCGGGTCGGCGAGCTGGCCGCCGGCGCCTCGGCCACCCCGTACATGGTGCTGCTGGCCGCGTTCGCCGCCCTGCTGTCCCGGGTCTCCGGTGACCCGGAGGTGGTGGTGGGCGTCTCGACCGCCGGCCGGGACACCGCCGAGCTGACGCCGCTGATCGGCATGTTCGTCAACCCGGTCGCGCTGCGCTGCGATCTGAGCGACGATCCGAGCGTCACCGACCTGCTCGGCCGGGTCCGTACCGGCCTGGTGGACGCGATGGAGCACGGGCAGACCCCGTTCCAGCGGATCGTCGAGGCCGTCGCCCCGCACCGTGACCCGTCGGTGCAGCCGGTGTTCCAGACCGCGCTGAACTTCATCCCCGACTCGGGCCTGGACCCGGTGCCGCTGGGCACCACCAAGGACGACCTGGCCTTCGACATCACCGGCGACACCAGCCGGCTGGTCTACCGCACCGACCTGTTCGACCGGGCCACCGCCGAGTCGATCGTCGCCCGCTACCTGCGGCTGCTCACGGCAGCCGTCGCCGAGCCGGGGACGCGGCTGTCCGCCCTGCCCCTGCTCGACGACGCCGAACGCGATCTGCTGCTCACCTGGACCGGCTCGGGCGGCGAGGTGGCCCCGACCACCCTGGTCGCCGAGGTGGAGCGGCAGGCCGCCGCCACCCCGGCCGCGGTCGCGCTGGTCTGCGACGGGGAGGAGCTGAGCTACGCCGAGTTGGCCGCCCGCGCCAACCGGCTGGCCCGGCTGCTGGTCGAGCGCGGCGCCGGCCCGGAGACCCGGGTCGCGCTGCTGCTGCCCCGCTCGGTGGAGCTGGTGGTGGCCGTCCTCGCGGTGCTCAAGGCCGGCGCGGCGTACCTGCCGGTCGACACCGGCTACCCCGCGAACCGGATCGGCTACCTGCTGGCCGACGCGGAGCCGGCGCTGGTGCTGGCCACCCCGCCGACGGCCGCGCTGGCCCCGGCCGACGCGCTGGTGCTCGGCCCGACGACCGCCGCCGACCTGGACGCCGCCGACCTCACCGACGACGACCGGCGGGCGCCGTTGCGCCCGGAGCACCCGGCGTACCTGCTCTACACCTCCGGCTCCACCGGCCGGCCCAAGGGCGTGCTGGTCGAGCACCGCGCGGTCAACGCCTACCTGGCCTGGGCCCGGGACACCTACCCCGGGCTGGCCGGCACCGCGCTGCTGCACTCGCCGGTCTCGTTCGACCTGACGGTGACCGGGCTGCTCGGCCCGCTCACCACGGGTGGCGCGGTGCGGTTGGCCGGCATCGACACGCCGGCCGCGCGCGCCGGCGGGCCGCCGACCTTCCTCAAGGTCACCCCGAGTCACCTGCCGCTGCTCGACGACGCGCTGTCGCCCACCACGGACCTGGTGATCGGCGGCGAGGCGCTGACCGGCGAGCAGCTGGCCGGCTGGCGGGCGGCGCACCCCGAGGTCGCCGTGATCAACGAGTACGGCCCGACCGAGGCGACCGTGGGCTGTGTCGCGGCCCGGATCGCCCCCGGGCAGCCGGTGCCCGCGGGGCCGGTGCCGATCGGCCAGCCCACCTGGACCACCCGGGTCCATCTGCTCGACGCCGCGCTGCACCCGGTGCCGCCGGGCGTGGTCGGCGAGCTGTACGTCGCCGGGTCGCAACTCGCCCGCGGCTACCTGCGCCGGCCGGCGCTCACCGCCGAGCGCTTCCTGCCCTGCCCGTACGGCCCGGCGGGGGAGCGCATGTACCGCACCGGTGACCTGGCCCGCTGGCGGGCCGACGGGACGCTGGAGTACCTGGGCCGCCGGGACAACCAGGTCAAGGTTCGGGGCATGCGGATCGAGCTGGGCGAGATCGAGTCGGTGCTGCGCGCCCGTCCGGACGTGGACGAGGCGGCGGTGGTGGTCCGCGCCGACACCGGCGAGCCGACGCTGGTCGGCTACGTGGTCGGCCCGGCCGACGAGGCGGCGCTCGCCGCCGACCTGGCTCTCGACCTGCCCGCGCACCTGGTGCCGAGCGCGTTCGTCCGGTTGGAGGCGTTGCCGCTGACCCCGAACGGCAAGCTGGACACCGCCGCGCTGCCGGCGCCGGACGCCTCCACCTCCGACGGCTTCGTGGCCCCGCGCACCGACGCCGAGGCCCTGGTCGCCGAGGTGTACGCCGAGATCCTCCAGTTGGAGAAGGTCGGCGCGCTCGACGACTTCTTCGCCCTGGGCGGCAACTCGCTGCGGGGCATGCGGGCGATGGCCCGGATCCGCGCCGAGGTGGACGTGGAGTTGCCGATGCGGGCGCTGTTCAGCAGCCCCGTGGTGGCCGACCTGGCCGCCCAGATCGAACAGCGGATCGCCGCCGAACTCGACGAGCTCTCCGAAACCGAGGTCGCCGCGCTGCTCGCGGCGGAGAAGGACACACCGTCATGACCGACGTGAAGGACCCGGCCCGCGACGCCGCCCGGCAGGCGCTGATCGCCCAACGGCTGCGCCGCCGGTCGAGCGGCACGCCCGCCGCGCGGATCACTCCCCGCCCGCCGGACGCCGAGGTGCCGCTGTCGTACGCCCAGGAGCGGGTCTGGTTCATGGACCAGCTCGCTCCCGGGGAGGCGGCGTACCACATCGCGGTGCCGCTGCGGGTGCGCGGCCCGCTCGATGTCGCGGCGCTGCGCCGCGCGTTGGCCGACCTGACCGGGCGGCACGAGTCGCTGCGCACCCGGTTCCCGGCCGACTCCGACGGTCGGCCCACCGTGGTGCTCGACGACGCGGTCGAGGTGCCGTTGACGGTGGTCGACGCCGCCGACGAGGCCGCCGCGCAGGCGCTGGTCGACGCGGCGGCGGCCGAGCCGTTCGACCTGGCCGACGGGCCGCTGCTGCGCGCCCTGCTGATCCGGCTGGCGCCGACCGAGCACGTGCTCTTCCTCGGCCAGCACCACATCGTCGGCGACGGCTGGTCGGTGGACGTGCTGCTGCGCGACCTGATCACCCGCTACCGCGACGGGGAGCTGCCCGCTCTGCCGGTGCAGTATGGCGACTTCGCGGTCTGGGAGGCGGAGGAGCTGGCCGGGCCGACCGCCCGCCGGCACCTGGACTGGTGGAAGGGGCGGCTGGCCGGGATCACCCCGCTGGAGTTGCCGCTGGACCTGCCGCGGCCGGCCACCCAGACCTACCGTGGGGACTTCGTCGAGTTCACCCTGAACGCGGCAGCCACCGAGGGGCTGGCCGCGCTGACCCGCTCGTACGGCGGCACGCTGTTCATGACGCTGCTCGCCGCGTACCAGGTGTTCCTCGCCCGGCACGCCGGGCAGGTCGACTTCGCGGTCGGCGCGTCGGTGGCCGGCCGGTCCGCTCCGGAGCTGGAGAACGTGGTCGGCATGTTCGTCAACATGCTGCCGCTGCGTGCCGAGCTGGCCGGCGACCCGACCTTCAGCGAGCTGCTGGAGCGGACCAGGCGTGCGGTGCTGGACGGGTTGGAGCACGCCGAGGTGCCGTTCGCCCGGGTGGTGCACGAGCTGGGGCTGCCCCGCGACGTCAGCCGCTCACCGGTGTTCCAGGCGATGTTCGTGTTGCAGAACTACGAGATGGGCCGGTTCGCCGGGGTCGCGGACGAGGCCGGGGTGGGGTTCGAGTGGCATCCGATGGAGCTGCGCGCGACCCGCTTCGACTTCGAGCTGCACGCCGTCGAGACCGGTGACGGGCTCTGGGGAAAGCTGGTCTTCAACACCGACCTGTTCACCCGGGCCACCGTCGAGCGGATGGCGCACCGGCTGACGACCCTGCTGCGCGCCGTGGTCGCCGCGCCGGACCTGCCGGTCTCCGCGCTGGACCTGCTCGCCCCCGCCGAACGGGAGCTGCTGGCCGGGTGGAACGACACCACCGGCGGCTTTCCCCGGCAGCAGACCCTGCACGCCCCGATCGAGGAGCGCGCGGCCCGTACGCCGGACGCGGTGGCCCTTCGGTTCGCCGGCCGCTCGGTGACGTACGCCGAGCTGAACGCGGCGGCGAACCGGGTGGCGCACCGGCTGCGCGGCGCCGGGGTGGGTCCGGAGACCCTGGTCGGTGTCTGCGCGGAACGCTCGGTGGAGCTGGTCGCCGGCCTGCTGGGCGTCCTCAAGGCTGGCGGCGCCTACCTGCCGCTGGACCCGGAGTATCCGGCGGACCGGTTGGCCTTCATGGTCACCGACGCGGCCGCGCCGGTGGTGCTGGTGCAGGAGCACCTGCGCGACGTGCTGCCGGCGACCGACGCGAGCGTGCTCGTCCTGGACGACGAGTCGGTCTGGGCCGACCAGCCGGCGACCGACCCCACGCCGACGGCCGGCCCGGCCAACCTGGCGTACGTCATCTACACCTCCGGCTCCACCGGCCGGCCCAAGGGCGTGCCGAACACCCACCGGGGCATCGTCAACCGCCTCGGCTGGATGCAGCGCACCTACCGACTCGGCGCCGACGACGCGGTGTTGCAGAAGACTCCGGCCAGCTTCGACGTCTCGGTCTGGGAGTTCTTCTGGCCGCTGCGCGAGGGCGCCCGGCTGGTGCTGGCCGAGCCGGGCGGTCACAAGGACGCCGGCTACCTGCGCGACCTGCTGATCGCCGAGCGGGTCACCACCGCCCACTTCGTACCGTCGATGCTCACGGTCTTCCTCGCCGAGGACGGCGTCGGGGCCGCGACCGCGCTGCGCCGCGTGATCTGCTCGGGCGAGGAGCTGCCGGTCGCGGCGGCCCGCGACTTCACCGCCCGGCTGCCCGGCTGCGGGCTGCACAACCTGTACGGCCCGACGGAGGCGGCGATCGACGTCAGCGCCTGGGAGTGTGACCCGGGGCTGCTCGGCGAGCTGACCAGCGTGCCGATCGGCGCGCCGATCAGCAACCTGCGGCTGCACGTGCTGGACGCCCGGGGCAACCCGTGCCCGGTCGGCGTCGCCGGGGAGCTGCACATCGGCGGGGTCGGGTTGGCGCGCGGCTACCACCGCCGGCCGGCGCAGACCGCCGAGCGGTTCGTGCCGGACCCGTTCGCCGCAGAGCCGGGCGCGCGGCTGTACCGCACCGGCGACCTGGCCCGCTGGCGCACGGCGCCCGGTGCGGCAGCCGGTGGGGTGCTGGAGTTCCTCGGCCGGATCGACCACCAGGTCAAGCTGCGCGGACTGCGCATCGAGCTGGGGGAGATCGAGAGCGCGTTGCGCGCCCAGCCAGGCGTGACCGAGGCGGTGGTGCTGGTCCGCGAGGACACCCCCGGCGACAAGCGGCTCACCGGATACCTGGTCGGCGCGGCCGAGCACGACGCGGTCAAGGCGGCGCTGAAGGAGACCCTGCCCGAGTACATGGTGCCGGCCGCGTTCGTCACCCTGGACGCGCTGCCACTGACCCCGAACGGCAAGCTGGACCGCACGGCGCTGCCCGCGCCGGTGGTCACCCGCGCCGCGTCGGTGGCCCTGGTCGAGCCGCGCGACGACACCGAGCGACTGCTCGCCGGCATCTGGTCCGAGGTGCTCGGGGTGGACACCCTCGGCATCGACGACGACTTCTTCGACCTGGGTGGGCACTCGATGCTCGCCACGCAGGTCGTCGCCCGGATCCGCAAGGCCGAGCACGGCGGCCGGGCGGTCGGCGTCATGGACCTGTTCCAGCAGCGGACCATCCGCGACCTGGCCACCTTCATGTCCGGGGGCGGTGAGGGAGACGGGCCGCGCCGGTTGCTCTACGAGCTGACCAGGCCGATCCCGGCGGCGCAGCGGGTCATCACGTACGTCTGCGTGCCGTATGGGGGCGGCAGCGCGATCGTCTATCAGCCCCTCGCGGACGCGCTGCCGGCCGGGCACGCGCTCTGGTCCCTGGCGATCCCCGGGCACGACGTGGGGCTCACCGAGGACGCGCTGCCCTTCGACGAGCTGACCACCCGCGTCGCCGAGGAGATCCTGGAGCGCGTCGAGGGCCCGCTCGCCCTCTACGGGCACTGCGGCGTCGGCAGCGCGATCGTCGCCGAGGTGGCCCGCAAGGTGGAGGCCGCAGGCCGGGAGCTGACCGCGCTCTACATCGGCGCGATGTTCCCCTTCGCCCGCCCGAAGGGGCTCTTCGCGGCGTTGCGTACCCGCCTGGAGAAGCTGCGCAGCAACAGGCACTACGCGAGCTGGCTCAAGTCGATGGGGGTGGACACCGACGAACTGGACCCGGAGCAGGCCGACCGGATCATCAGCAACATGCGGGCCGACTCCCGAGCCTCGGAGGAGTACTTCACCGACCTGCTCGACCGACGCGCGGTCAAGCTGCGCGCCCCGATCATCTCGGTGGTCGGCTCGGAGGACCCGGTCACCGACTACCACACCGAGCGGTACGCCGAGTGGCAGTTCCTCAGCGACCGGCTGGCGCTGGTCGTCCTCGACCAGGCCGGGCACTTCTTCCTCAAGTACCGGGCCGAGGAGCTGGCCGAGATCGTCACCCGGGCGCACCCGGCGCTCCTCGCCGGGGACGTCGGCGCGCTGACCCCGCAGGCACGCGGTGAGGACGCCGGCTGGGCGGTGGCCGACACCAGGGGCGTCGACGCCGTCACCGGCCCGGAGCAGCCGGTCGTCCGGCCGAGCATGGCCCGGTTCGTGGCGGTCACCGCCGGGCAGATGGTCTCCACCACGGGCTCGGCCCTGACCGCGTTCGCGCTGCCGATCTGGCTGTTCACCCGCACCGGCTCGGTGGCCAACCTGGGCCTGCTCTGGGCCCTGGCGCTGGTCTGCGGCGTGCTGATGCTGCCGATCGCGGGCGCGATCACCGACCGGGTCAGCCGCCGCAAGATCATGATGGTCGCCAGTTGCAGCGCCGGCTCGATCCAGCTGATCCTGGCCGCGCTGCTCTGGACGGACAACCTGGTGCTCTGGCACATCTACGCCCTGGTGGCGCTGAGTCAGGTGGCCGGGTCGTTCCAGCGGATCGCGTTCCAGTCGGCCGTGCCGCAACTCGTGCCCAAGCGCTACCTGGGGCACGCGATGGGCATCACGCAGCTCTCCAACGGTTTCGCCATGCTGCTGATGCCGGTCTTCGCCGCCGGCCTGCTGGCCGCCATCGACCTCAAGGGCATCCTGCTGCTCGACGTGGTCAGCTACCTGGTCGCGGTGGTGACCCTGTCTCTGGTCCGCTTCCCCGACCTGCTCGGCTGGCGGCCCAAGGAGCGGCTGCTCGTGGCGATCGCCAACGGCCTGCGCTACTCGTGGCAGCACCGTGGCTTCCGCCTGATGCTGGGCTACTTCGCGCTGGGCAACATCTTCCTGGCCCCCGCGCTGGTGCTCACCACCCCGCTGGTGCTCTCCTTCGGCAACGCCACGCAGGTCGCCCAGGTCGCTCTCGCCGAGGCGGTCGGCGCGGTGGCCGGTGGCGTACTCATGTCGCTCTGGGGCGGGCCCCGGCACCGCCGCATGATCGGCGTGCTGATCGGTAACCTCGGCACGGCGCTCGGCTGCGTCCTGGTCGGTCTGGACGCGTCCGTCGCGATGATCTGCGTTGGGGCCTTCTGGCTGGCCATGTCGATGACCACCGCGCAGTCCATCTACGCCACCATCGTCCAGGTGAAGGTGCCGCAGCGCTTCCACGGCCGGGTGTTCAGCCTCAACCAGACCATCTCCTGGTCGACGCTGCCGATCGGCTTCGCGCTGCTCGCCCCGGCGGCCACCAACCTGTTCGAGCCGCTGCTCGCCCCGGACGGGGCACTCGCCGGGTCGGTGGGCGCGGTGATCGGCACCGGTCCGGGCCGGGGCATCGGCTTCGCGTACGTCTGCTTCGGCGCGGCGCTGACCCTGATCACCCTGGGCGGCTTCGCGATCCGGCTGCTGCGCCGCTTCGACCTGGAGGTGCCGGACTCGCTGCCCGACGACCTGATCGGCGCGCAGGAGCGGGAACGTCGGCTGGCGGCCCGCGCCGCGCAGCGCGAGGAGGAGCGGGTGCCGGTCGGGGTGTGACCCGGGTGGGGCCGCCGTGGTGTCACATCGGCGCCGCGGCGGCCCCGCAGCCGTACGCGTGTGCGGGGTCGTTGTTGCCCCGTCGCCGTGTCCAAGGTCGTGCCGTCGGCAACACCGTCACTACTTCTGCAACATGACCGATGCGACCTCCGCCATGAGGCCGAGCGCCCAATCAAGCTGCGGGCAGTCCTTGCCGCCGTGGCATTCCAGGCATCCGCCAACTCGCCAAGGCTCGTCGAGCGCCCTGGACCAGTGCGCGTCCAGGACCTGCTTCGCTACGAAGAATTCGGTCGCGGTGGACACCGGCTCATCGATCGGCATGGTCGGCACCTTTCACGAGGCCACGAGGAGCCCACCCTGGGGCACAGTCCATGCGTCGTGCCTCCAGCGTGGAAGGACCGGAATGTCGGAGTGCTGAAGTCCAGGAGTCATCCGGTCGCTGTCTCACTGTATCCACTGTCTCACTGTAGTCAAGTTCTCACTGTGACCACTCGACGGTGTTGTCGGCTTGTCCTGATCAGGCCCGGGCTGGAAACATGATCTCCGCTGAAGTCCAGGAGAGCCGATCATGCCGACCAGACCACCGCACTACCGGCGGGTAGCCGACGACATCGAGGCCAAGATCAGATCTGGCGAGTACGCGTCGGGCCAGCAACTGCCCTCGGTCTCCGAGATCGGCGAGCTGTACAACGTGGCTCGATCGACGGCTTATCGCGCTGTCAAGGAGTTGCACGCCCGCAATCTCATCTACGGGCAACAGGGTCAGGGTGTCTTCGTCGCCGAACCTGGTTAGCGTGTCGCTATCCTGAAGCGACGGTGGGAACGCATTCGGGGCGCGCCCCTGTCCCGCGGGCGGTCCCTGGACCTCCTGAAAGAAGCGGCAGCCTCATGGACATGACCGGCGCGCGGTGGCGCAAGAGCACGAAAAGCGGCGGCAACGGCGGCGACTGCGTGGAGGTCGCGGACAATCTTCCCGGCGTCATCCTGATCCGTGACACGAAGAACCGCGACGGTGGCACCCTCGTCTTCGGCCCGACGGCCTGGCGTGCCTTCGTCACCCAGCTCGCCCAGCGGCCGTAACCGCACCGGGCGTACCCGAAGCGCCCCTTCCTCCGGGCAGCACTGAGCCAGTGTTCGGACAGCGGACGTGGTGCGGGCCTGGCACGAAGGGCGTGGTCGGGACGCAAGGTCAGGCGACGGGTGGGGCCACGGCCTGGATGAGGTGCGGGCCCGGTTCGGTGAGCCCGTCGCGCCATGCACACGTCAGCCGGTCTTGCTCACCGGTCGACCGCGTCGGCCTCCGGTAGCTCCTCGGGCTCGGCGACCCAGCCGGAGAAGACCGGAACCCCGTGCCACGGGCCGGTCGCGCCGTCGGCCCGCTTGTCGGTGGTGACCGCGACCACCGCGTACGGGTTGCCGAAGCGCAGCTCGGCGGTGCGGGCCAGGCCCTCCGGCGGCATGCTGGTCAGCTCGAACATGCCGGTCACCGCGGCCGCCTCGAAGCCGTACCGGCCGAACCGGGCCATCGCCGCCTGCCGCGCCTCGAAGTCCTGCACCGGCAGGGCCAGCGCCGTCGCCAGCGTCGCCGACGCCGCCGGGAAGCCCAGAGCGGGGGCGCCCAGGTCGTGCTCGCTGCGGGCCGACCAGCAGGGGAGCAACGCCGTGTGCCGCTCCTCGCGGCCGTCGCGGGCCCGGGTCCGTACCCGTTCCTCCCAAAGCGTCCACAGGGGAGTCTCGCCGAGCGGCAGGTCGAACAGCGAGCGCCGACCGGCCGGCTCCGCGCCGTCGGCCGCGCCGGCGCTGAGCTGGTACGCGGCGGCCAGCACCTCGGCCGGCGGCACGTGCGGCGCGGCGGCCACCGAGAGGACCACCAGCCCCGCGCCGTCGGTCGCCTGGGCGGGCGCGGCGTGCACGATCACGTCACCGGCCCGCTCGGTCCGCACGATGTCGCAGCGGTGGCCCCGGCGTGGGCTGCGCAACACCCGGCGCAGCCGGCCCGCCCAGGCGCTGCCGGCGCCGAGCGCCCCGGCGTCGGCGACCTCGAACGGGTCCGCCCAGGAGATCCGGGTGGCCAGCGCGCTGGCCAGGGCCAGCACCACCTCCGGCCTGACCCGCAGCGGGAACGTCTCGATCAGGCCGAGGGTGTGCTCCCGGGCCCAGGCGTCCAATCCGGCCTGGTCGGGCAGTGGACCGACCTCGGTCGTCGCGGGCAGTGCCCTCCGCCAGCCGGACGGCCCGCCGTCGCCCTGACCCGGCCGGTGCCAGAGCGCGGTGGCGGACGCGACCAGCGGATGCGGGGCGTCCAGCAGCGCGCGGGCGACCTTGACGGCGCTGGACAGGTCGGTGCCGAGAGCCTCCGCAAGCCCCTCGGCTGCCGCGTTGTCCGCACGGTCGGTCGCGGTCGTGGCGCAGAGCGCGAGCAGCAGCCATGCGCCGAGCGGGGAGGCGACGTGGTGCTCGGGGCCGATCCCGGCGTGCAGGCGGTCGGCGTACCGGGACAGCGGGCCGTGCAGGTCGCTCGTCATTCCTCCACTCTGCCCCAACCGCCGCTCCGGGGCATGGGAGCCGAGTCGGCCAACTGCACCTCGGTCACGAGAACAGCTCGAACGGCTCGTCGATCTCCTCGCCGGCCAGGAAGGGCGTGATCAGCCGGGGGAGTCGTCCCGGATAGAAGCGGGCCGAACTGGCCACCACCTCGGGCAGCGGCCACCACCGAAAGCCGAAGTAGTCCTCCCGCTCGTAGTCGAGGCGGTGCGTCTCGTCCACGTCCGGACCGGGGCCGTCCAGCCGTACCGCGACGACCACCTCGTCCTGGACGTGGCGCAACTGCCGGTGCACGAAGCTGGCCCGCCGCCGCCAGGTCGGCGCGCCGACCTGGTCGACGGTGATCACGATGCCGGTCTCCTCGCGCAGCTCGCGCACGGCCGTGTCCCGGTACGTCTCGCCGGCGTCCATTCCACCGCCGGGCAGCTCCCACCAGGTGCCGAGCCGCGGATGGTCGGGGTCCTGTGTGTGGAACAGCAGCACCCGGTCGGTGGCGTCGCGGACCACGATCCGCACCGCACGTCGCTCAAGGATCGGCAGGTCGCGCGGCAGCTCAACCATCGGTTCCCGGCACGCCGGCGCCGAGCCCGCCGCCGGCGTCCGAGACCACCAGGGTGTACGCCCCGGCGGAACCGAGCGCCGTCGCCGTGCCGGGCAACGTGCTGGTACGCACCTCGATGGTCACCGCGAGCACCTCCGCCTCGTACCGATGCCGGGCACCAGTCTGCCCCAGCGCCGCCCGCTCCGGAGACCGGCGCGGGGCCCGGTAGGCTGCCCGCCGTGGCTGGTCTGTTGAGGAACGTGGCGGCGCGCATCTCCCGTGTGGGCGCGGTGATCCCGTCGCCCCGGCGTACCGGGCCGGCCCCGGCGCAGGTGGCCCGCCGTCGCCAGGTGAGCGCGCTGCAGCGGCGCGAGTTGACCTACGCCCCGGAGCGGGACGGCCAGGCCGACCCGGGGGAAATCGTCTGGACCTGGGTGCCGTACGAGGATGACCCCCGGCAGGGCAAGGACCGGCCGGTGCTGGTCATCGGACGGCACAGCCGGACGCTGTTCGGTCTGATGCTGTCCAGCCAGAGCGAGCGGGACGGGCAGCGGCACTGGTTCGCGCTCGGGCCGGGCGACTGGGACCGGGACAACCGGCCGAGCTGGGTCCGTCTGGACCGGGTGCTCACGATGCGCGAGGACAGCATCCGCCGCGAGGGCGCCGTGCTGGACCGGCCCCGGTTCGACCGGGTCGGGCAGGCCCTGCGCGCCGGCTACGGCTGGCGCTGACCGTACCCTCGTCGGAGCCGGTGGCGGGACGGCCCGTCAGGCCGGCTCGCGGCTGGGACCGACAGCGGCGCCCTGCGCGTCCGGCGGCGGGTACGGCCGGTCGGCGAGCAGGCGGGCCAGGTGTGCGCTGTTGAGCGCCAACGCCGTCGTGGTGCGGCCGGTGGTGTCGGTCTTCGGGCCGGCGTCGCGGTAGTCCACCTTGTGCAGTGCCTCGCCGACCCAGTAGGTCGCACCGGCGGCCGGGCAGGTGAACCCGACCTCGTTGAGTGCCTGCTGCACCTGGCCGATGGTGTGGTGGGCGCCGTCCTCGTTGCCGACGACCGCGACACCGGCCACCTTGCCGTAGGTGAGCAGCCGACCCTCGGCGTCGGTCTCGGAGAGTTCGGCGTCGAGGCGCTCGAGGACCATCTTGCAGACGCTCGACGGTTGGCCCAGCCAGATCGGCGTCGCGAGGATGAGGATCTGGGCCGGCAGCAGCTTGGCCCGGATGGCCGGCCAACCGTCCCCGCCGCCCTCGTCGGTCGACACCCCGAACCGCACGTCGTGGTCGACCACCCGGACCAGCTCGCCGTCCACCCCCTGCCTGCCCAGCTCGGCGAGCACCTCCCGCCCGAGCTGGTCGGAGCTGGACGGTGCCGGCGACGGCTTGAGGGTGCAGTTGAGCACCAGGGCGCGGAGCTTCACCACGTCGGTTCCTCTCGGCCGTCGATCGGGATGACCGTCACCCCATACCCCCGGCACCGGGCGCGAACCACGAGACGCGGGAGGGGCGTTGACGTAATAGCCGTGACCTATATATTCAACCGATCGGCTTATAAGCTGGATGGTTGAGAGCGACACATGACAACAGATCCGGTCAGCACCGTGTTCGCCGCTCTGGCCGATCCGACCCGTCGGGCCATCCTGGCCCGGCTGGCGACCGGCGAGGCGACCGTCAACGAGGTGGCGGAGCCGTTCCCGATCAGCGTTCAGGCGATCTCCAAGCACCTCAACGTGCTGGAGCGCGCCGGGCTGATCGTGCGGACCCGCGAGGCCCAGTGGCGGCGCTGCCGGCTCGACCCGGCCCCGCTGCGAACGCTGGCCGAGTGGGTCGAGCAGTACCGCCGGCTCTGGGACGACCGCTACGACACCTCGGACGACCACGTGCGAGACCTGCGCTGACCCGGCCGGCCCGAGCGTCGCGGACGGCGGCGCCCGGGGCCGCGACCGGTTAATCGGGTGGGTCGGGAGGCTCACCCGGTGGCATGGTGTGCGAGTGATCGAGGATGTGTCGCGTCAGGTGGTCGGCCGGGTCCGCGCGGACTTCGGCCTCGACCTGACCAGCATGGACGAGGTGACCCACGGGGCCGACCAGCACGCCCGGTTGTGGCAGGCGAGGACCGCCGACGGCGCCGGGTACGCGGTGAAGCTCAGCGGCGGCGGCACTCCGGCGGGGCTGGTCGTGACGGCGCACCTCGCCGGGCAGGGGGTGCCGGGCGTTCCCGCGCCGCTGCCGACCCGCGACGGGCGGCTGTACGCCGACCACGCCGGCCGTCGCCTCTCGGTGGTGCCGTGGGTCTCCGACCGGCGGGCGCTCGACGGCCCGATGACCGACGCGCACTGGCGCGCGTACGGCGAGGTGCTGGCCGCGGTGCACGCGGTGCCGGTGACCGAGGAGTTGGCGCGGCTGCTGCCGCCCGGCGGCGCGGCGTACCCCCGGATCGTGGCCGCGACCCGCGCGGCAGCCGAGCGGCTGCGCGACCCGGACCCGGCCGACGCCGCCGGTCCGCTGGTCGCCGAGCTGGCGGCCGTCTGGGCCGCGGCGGCCGACCGCGTGTCCACACTGGTGCGCGGGGTCGAGCGTCACGTCGCCGACCGACCCGGCCCGGTGGTGGTGTGCCACGGTGACCCGCACCTCGGCAACGTGCTGCTCGGCACCGACGGGCAGGTCTGGCTTATCGACTGGGACGACGCGGTGCTCGCCCCGCCCGAGTGCGACCTGATGTTCGTCGTCGGTGGGGTGCTCGCCTTCGCGCCGATCACCGCCGAGCAGGAGAAGACGGCCCTCGCCGGCTACGGGCGGGTCGACATCGACCCGGTGCGGCTCGCCTGGTTCCTCGCGGTCCGCGCGCTCGACGATCTGTCCGACTGGACCCGCCAGGCGTTGGATCCCGACGCCAGCGTGGCCGACCGGGCGTTCGCCCTCCGGATCGTCCGGGGACTGGTGTCGCCGGTCGGCCTGGTCACCCTCGCCGACGCGGCGCTGCGCGACCTCGACCCGCCGGGATGAGCGCGGCCGGCACGCGACCGCAGCCGGCTTCGGTCAGCACTCGGCCAGGTGGACGCTGTCGACGAGCTGGCGGGGCGACCGGGCGCCGCCGAGGCTCTTCGCCTGGTACATGGCCGCGTCGGCTCGGCTGAGCGCGTCGGTGAGCTGGGCCGGGCCGGTCACCGGGGCGAGCCCCACGGACGCGGTCACCTGGACGCTGCCCGCAGCCAGCCGGATCGGGGCGGCGACGGTCTCGCTGAGCCGGCGGGTGGCGTGCTCGATCCAGCGGCGGTCGAGGGTCGGGCTGGCGAGCAGCCCGGCGAACTCGTCTCCACCGAGGCGGGCGACGAGGTTGTCCCCGGCGAACCCGGCCAGCCGCTCGGCCACGCTGATCAGCACCTGGTCGCCGGCGGCGTGCCCGTACCGGTCGTTGATCTGCTTGAAGTCGTCCAGGTCGAGCACGACGGCGATCAACGGCTGGCCGGCCGCGTCGGTGAGCAGGGTGGCCGCGAGGCGGTAGAAGGCGCGCCGGTTGGGCAGCCCGGTGAGCGGGTCGTGGCTCGCGGCGTGCCGTTCGGCGGCGAGCTCGGCCTGGAGATGCTCGATCTCGGCCTCGGCGCGCAACGCCCGTCGCCGTAGTTGCCAGGAGGAGAGCAGCGCGCCCGCAGCGCAGATGCCGGAGGCGACAACCATCGGATCCGGCACGAACCCTCCCATCGCCGCGACCGCCTCCAGCCTTCGGCCGACACGGCGCGTTCGCCGCCCGGGCCCCGTTTCCCCTGATCGATGCCCGTGCCAGGGTCACTCAACGTGAACGGATAGGCACCGATCTTGTGCGTTATCATGCTCGCCGTCCGGTGCAGATGCAATAGCAGATGCACGTGCAGCACCGTCCGATGTCGATACCGCACCCCTCGCCGTCACCGCTCCTCCCACGGCCACCGGCGGGCCCGTGAGCAGAAAGACGCCCACATGCAGAAGCCACCGAATGGCGTTCCGATCCACCAGCTACCACCGCTGAGCTGGCAGAAGAGTCGCCGCAGCAACCCCAGCGGCAACTGCGTCGAACTCGCCGAACTGCCCGGTGGAGCCGGCATCGCGGTTCGCAACTCCCGACATCCCGAGGGGCCGGCCCTGATCTACACGGTGGACGAGATCGCCGCCTTCGTCCTCGGCGCGCGCGACGGCGACTTCGACCATCTGATCAACTGAGCGTCCCCCAGGGACGATCCCGCGTACGGGACTGATTCACCGGTCCGGAGGAGTACAGCTCACTGTCGGTCCATGGCATGCTTACACGTCGGCCGGGCCGGGGTGCCCGACCGCGTGGGTCGGTATCCGGAGGTCCGCAGGTGACGATGGTTCCCGCTGAGGGCGGCCCGACATCCGGGCCGACCGTGCTGCGCATCCTGCTCGGTGCCCAACTGCGCCGGTTGCGGGAGTCCAGCGGCGTGACCCGGGAGGGCGCCGGCTGGGAGATCCGGGCGTCCGAGTCCAAGATCAGCCGGATGGAGCTGGGCCGGGTCGGCTTCAAGGAACGCGACGTGGCGGACCTGCTGACCCTCTACGGCGTCACCGACGAGCAGGAGCGCGAGGCGCTGCTCAAACTCGCCCGGGACGCCAACAGCCCCGGCTGGTGGCACCGCTACGGCGACGTCCTGCCCACCTGGTTCCAGTCCTACCTGGGCCTGGAGGCGGCCGCGGCGTTGATCCGCAGCTACGAGGTGCAGTTCGTCCCCGGCCTGTTGCAGACCCGGGAGTACGCCCGAGCGGTCGTGCTGCTCGGGCACGGCGCGGCCGGTCCGCTCGAGATCGACCGGCGGGTGGCCCTGCGGATGCAGCGCCAGCAGTTGCTCCACCGGGAACACCCGCCGCAGCTCTGGGCCGTGGTCGACGAGGCGGCGCTGCGCCGTCCGATCGGTGGCGCCGAGGTGATGCGCGGCCAGCTCACCGCGCTCATCGAGGCGACCAAGTCACCGAACGTCCGGCTCCAGGTCATCCCGTTCGCGGCCGGTGGCCACGCGGCCGCCGGCGGGGCCTTCACCATCCTGCGCTTCGGTGACCAGGAACTGCCCGACATCGTCTACATCGAACAGCTCACCAGCGCCATCTACCTGGACAAGCGCGACGACCTGGACTATTACGCGGTCGCCATGGAACGGCTCTGCGTCGAGGCCGAACCGCCGGAGCGCACCCCGGAGATCCTCAACCAGCTTCTGGACGAGCTCTACCCGGCGTGACCGTCCGCCACTGTGGTGCGTTCCCCCTGGGGCCGCACTAGCCGCTGCGGCGGCTGCTGGGCGCGCTGCCGTCCGGCAGTCACCTGTCGTTCGTCCCGCCACTCGTCGACGTTCCCGAGGGACCGCCCGGTGCACCGTATTGACGGACGCCAACCGGTCCGGCTAATCTCTGTATCGATACAGACTGGATCGATACAGAGAGGTGCCGGTGAAGCCCACACTGCAGGCCGTGGCAGACGCCGTCGGCGTCTCCCGCAGCACCGTGTCCAACGCCTACAGCCGCCCCGACCAGCTCTCCGCCGCGCTGCGCGAGCGGATCCTGGACGCCGCCCGGCAGCTCGGCTACCCCGGCCCCAACCCCACCGCCCGATCCCTGCGCCGCGGCTTCGTCGGCTCGATCGGGGTGCTGTTCACCTCGCAGCTGTCGTACGCCTTCACCGACCCGTTCGCGGTCCGCTTCCTCGCCGGGGTCGGCGCGGCAACCGAGCGGCACGGCACCAGCATGCTGCTGGTGCCGCTGCCGCCGGCCCAGACCGACGCCCGGCGGGCGGTGGAGAACGCCGCGGTCGACGGGTTCTGCGTCTACTGCGTCGCGGACGAGGAGTGGGCGTTGGACGTGATCCGGCAACGCGGGCTGCCGTTCGTCAGCACGGCCCCCCGCGACGACGCCGGCCCCGACGAGCGGTTCGTTGGCATCGACGAGCGGGCCGCGGCGCACAGCGTCGCCGCGCACGTCGCCGGCCTCGGTCACCGCCGGGTGGCCCTGCTCGCCGACTCCGTGCTGCTCGACGCGCCGGCCGGCCCGCTCACCCTGTCCGGGGTCGACCAGGTGCCGCACCCGACCACCCACGGCCGGCTCGCCGGGTTCGCCGACGCGTTCGCCGAGGTCGGCGTCGACTGGGCCGAGCTGACGCTGCTCAACGCCCCGGGCAACAGCCGGCAGGCCGCCGCGGCCGCCGTCGCCGGGCTGTTCGACCGGCCCGCGCCGCCGACCGCCGTGCTGGCCGGCTCCGACGTGCTCGCCCTCGGCGTGCTGGACGCCCTGGCCGAGCGGCCGGCCGGCGACCGCCCCCCGGTCTCGGTGACCGGCTTCGACGACGTTCCCGAGGCCGCCGCCGCCGGCCTCACCACCGTCCGGCAACCGGCCGAGGAGAAGGGCCGGATCGCCGCCGAACTGCTGCTCGACCCACCCGCGGACCCGGCGGCCGGTCACGTGCTGCTGCCCACCGCACTCGTCGTCCGGGCCTCCACCGGACCTGCCCCGAGGAGTTGACCATGGAACACCCGACCGGCTACCTCACCGCCCTCGACGCGATGAACCGACACGTCAACTCGGCCCGACCCAACGCTCCGGTCCAGGTCGAGCGAGTCCGCCCGGCGCTGCTCGCGCCGACCCGGCGGGCCACCGCCAGCGCCCTGCGCCGGCTCGCCGACCGGATCCAGCCGCGACCGCTGCCCACCCAGCCCCGCTGCTCGTAGCCCAGTACCGCGCCGGGCCGGCCGCCGCCGTCCCGGCAGCCGGCCCACACCACCGGCAATTTCGGTACGCCCGGGAGGAAAGGGTCGGGACCGGGCACGCTGGGTGGTCGAGCGCGACGCGGCCAGGCAGACTGGTGAAGCCATGTCGCCGTTCATTCCCACTCTCCGTCTCCACGACCGCTACGTACTGCACGAGCGGATCGGCCTCGGCGGCATGTCCGAGGTGTGGCGGGCCGACGACGAGGTGCTCGGTCGGCCGGTCGCGGTCAAGGTCCTCGCCGGGCAGCTCGCCGCCGACCCGCAGTTGCGCGCCACCATCCAGCGCGAGGCCCGCGCGGCCGCCCGGCTCACCCACCCGCACGTGACCCAGGTGTACGACTACGCCGAGGCGACCCTGCCCGGCGGCGCCGTGGTGCCGTACCTGGTGATGGAGCTGGTCGAGGGGCACAACCTGGCCGACCGGCTGCGTGCCGGGCCGCTGCCGTGGCCGGAGGCGGTACGGGTGGCCGGGCAGATCGCCGCGGCGCTGGCCGCCGCCCACCGGATCGGCGTGATCCACCGCGACGTCAAACCGGGCAACGTCATGCTCACCGACACCGGCGCCAAGGTTCTGGACTTCGGCATCGCCGCGCTCGGCGGCCCACACCACCCGCTCGGTGGTCAGGCCGGTGAGCCGCTGATGGGCACGCCGGCCTACTTCGCCCCGGAACGGCTGGCCGCCGGCCCACCGGACCCGGCCAGCGACGTGTACGCCCTCGGCGCGCTGCTCTACCGCACCCTCACCGGGCAGGCCCCGCTGCCCGTGCAGAGCTGGGAGGACGCGCTGGAGGTGCACCGGCGCGGCACCCCGGTGCCTCCGCTGCGGGTGCCCGGCCTGCCGGCCGACATCGCCGAGCTGACCGTCGCCTGCCTGGCCGCCGACCCGGCCCGCCGGCCGACCGCCGCGCGGCTGGCCACCCGATTCGGTGCCGGCCAGCCCGTCGAGCCGCCCACCGAGATGCTGCGCGTCCCGCCGTCAGCCCTCTCGGCGCACCCGCCCACCCTGATCGACCGCTCGGCGGCCCGCCCCCACGCCGCTCCGGTTGCCGCAGCACCGCGCCGCCGGTCACGACGACCCCTCGCGGTGCTGACCGCGGCCGCCCTCGCCGCGCTGATCGGTGTCGGCGCGCTGCTCTCCCAGAACCTCGACTCGCCCGGCTCGCCACAGGTCGCCGGCCCGCCGGCGACCACCACCGCCCCGGCGCCCTCACCCACCACGCAGTCGCCGAGCCCGGCGGCACCGACCTCCCCTCCGCCGGCCAGCAGCGCCGTGCCGTCGACCGTGGGCCAGCAGATGCCGATCAGCCTGCGAGAGGTCAGCGCCGAGTTCGCGGCGGTGCTCGCCCAGGCGCAGGCCCGTGGCGAGATCGACCGGAAGACCGCCGAGGACCTGCGCGACGACCTGGCCGACCTGAACCGGCGGTCCAAGGACCGCGACAGGCGCATCGCCGACCTGCGGGAACGCATCGGCGAGTTGGTGGACCGGGACCGGCTGCCAGCCCGGACGGGCGCCCAGCTCGACGCCCTCCTCAACCAGGCCAGCGGCTTCTCCACCGGCCGCGACGACGACTGACGTATCCGTCAGCGTCACTGGCATGATGGGCCGATGCGGACACGGCTGGTCTTCGTGCGTCATGGCGAGTCGGTCCACCAGATCACCGGGATCGTGGGCGGCCCGCACGGTTGCCGAGGTCTGACCGAGCTGGGCCGGGATCAGGCACGCCACCTCGCTCGACGGCTCGCCAGCGACTGCGCCGCCGACCCGCCCGTGGCGGTGTACTCGTCGGTGCTGCGCCGGGCCGTCGAGACCGCGCAACCGATCGCCGCGGCGTTCGGCGTCCGCCCCGTGGCCGACTGCGGCCTGTGCACCTGGCACACGCCCCCGTACGCCGACGGGATGCCGACCACCCGCTTCCGGGCCGACCACGCCGCGGAGGGTGGGGGCTTGTTCCGGCCGTTCCAGAACGGCAACGAGAGCTGGGCCGAGCTGGTCGTCCGGGTCAGCCGCGCGATCACGGAGATCGCGCACCGGCACCAGGGCGGCACGGTGATCCTCGTCGGACACACCGAGACGGTCGAGAGCGCATTCCACGCGCTCGCCGCTCAGCCGCTTCATCGGGCGTTCGACCTGGACGTGGCCCCCGCCTCGATCACCGAATGGACCACGGGGGAGGACACGGCCCGCTGGCCGCCGGTCCGCTGGACCCTACGGCGCTTCGGTGACACCGCTCGTTCGTGAAGGGCCGCAGCTCTGCCTGCCGCCGGATCGCTGGCTGCGACCCGCACACACAGCGCACCCCGATCCGTTGCCGGCAACCGTAGTGTCACCGGGATGACGACAACGCAGACGCACACCCTCGCCCTACCCGGCGTCGACCTGGTCTACGACGTCCGCGGCCCGCTGCCCCCGTCCGGCGGGCGCCCCGCGCTGCTCATGATCGGGCAGCCGATGACGGCGGAGGGCTTCGACGCGCTCGCCCCACACTTCGAGGACCGCACGGTCGTCACCTACGACCCGCGCGGCCTGGGCCGCAGCATCCGCAAGGACGGCCGGTCCGACCACACGCCACAGCAGCAGGCGGCCGATCTGCACCTGCTGATCGAGGCGCTGGGCACCGGTCCGGTCGACGTGTTCGGCAGCAGCGGCGGTGCGGTGACCGCACTCGAACTCGTCGCCACCCACCCCGGCGACGTCGGCACGCTGGTGGCGCACGAGCCGCCGATCAACGCGGTGCTCCCCGACGCCACCGCCGCCGAGCGCGCCCGGGCCGGCTTCTCCGACGCGTACCACGCGAAGGGCACGGGCGCGGGCATGGCGGCGTTCATCGCGATGACGTCCTGGCAGGGCGAGTTCACCGATGCCTACTTCGCCCAGCCCGCGCCCGACCCGGCGATGTTCGGCATGTCCACCGAGGACGACGGCACCCGCGACGATCCGCTGCTGTCGAAGAACTCGTGGGCCATCACCGACTACCGACCCGATGCGGACCTGCTCACCGCGGCACCGACGCGGATCGTCGTCGCGGTCGGCGAGGAGTCCGCCGGAACGTACACCGCGCGTACGGCCCTGGGCAGCGCGGCGTTGCTCGGCCAGGAGGCCGTGGTGTTCCCCAGCCACCACGGCGGATTCCTCGGCGGCGAGTCCGGTTACGCGGGCAAGCCCGAGGAGTTCGCGGCCAGACTGCGCGAGGTGCTGGACGCCGGCTGACCGTCGTTGTTCGTCGGGCAGCGGTCAGGTCAGCCCGGCGTCCGGGGCCGGGACGGCCTTCTCCGCGCGACGACTCACCTCTTCCCAGCCGGCCCAGATGTCCATGCGGCGCCGGGAGATGTCGAAGGCGAGGTCGTAGACCATGCTGCCCAGCAGGAGCCGCAGAGGCGGGTCGTCGTTGGCGACCAGCGTCATCAGCGCCTCGGCGGCCAGCCGTGGCTCGCTGTCGATCGACCCGTCCGCCCACTGCTTCTCCAGCTCCCCGCGCAGGGAGTCGTAGGCGGCATCCGGGGTGGTCGCCGTACTGCTGGCGTAGAGGTCCGTCCAGTAGCCACCGGGCTGGACGATGGTGACCTTCACGCCGAACGCGGCGGCCTCTGCGGCCAGCGCCTCGCTCATGCCCTCCAGCGCGAACTTGCTGGCGCTGTAGAGGCCGGTGCTGGGAAAACCGCCCAGCGCGCCGATGCTGGAGACCTGCACGATGTGTCCGCGGCCCTGAGCCCGCATCGTCCGCAGGGCGGCCTGGCTGACCCAGAGCGCGCCGAAGAAGTTGACGTCCAGTTGAGCCCGGGCCTCGGCCTCGGTGAACTCCTCCACCATGCCGGCGGAGAGCGCCCCGGCGTTGTTCACGACGATGTCGAGCCGACCGAAGTGCTCGACGGCTTGACCGACAACCTCGAAGACGGCCGAGCGGTCCGTGACGTCGAGGCGCAGTGCCAGCAGGCGGCCGGGGTGTCGGGCGGCGAGGTCGTCGAGCGGCGAGACATCGCGGGCGGCGCCGACGACCTGGTCACCGGCGGCGAGCGCGGCCTCGGTGAAGGCGCGACCCAGGCCGCGGCTGGCGCCGGTGATGAACCAGACCCGGGATGGGGCAGTGCCGGTGGTTTCCATGACGTTCCTTCCGTCGTACGAGACGAACCGTGCCGTCTCGTTGCTGCATGACCCTACTCGCACCGAGGCGCCTGTCAAGACGGACCGTCTCGTCTCTTCTCTGCTAGGTTGGTGACGTGCCCAAGGTCGCCCCGGACTCCAGCCGCCGCAGCCAGGCGGCTCGGCGAGCCATCCTCGCCGCCGCCTTCGACCTCGTGGGCGAGGTGGGCTACGCGAAACTCAGCATCGAGGGCATCGCCGCCGCGGCTGGCGTCGGAAAACAGACGATCTACCGCTGGTGGCCGTCGAAGGGCGCGCTGCTGTTCGACGCCTTCCTCGCCCTCACCACCGAGGGGGAGGACGGGCAGAGCGGTGCCCTGCCCGACACCGGCGACCTGGCCGCCGACCTGAAGGTGGTCCTGCGGGCCACCGTCGCCGAACTGGACGATCCGCGTTACGACCAGCCCATGCGCGCCCTGCACACCGAGATCGTCCACGATCCCGTCCTGGCCGCCGACTACGCGAAGCGGTTGGACGAGCCGATGCGGGAGCTGAAGAAGGACCGGCTGCGCGCCGCCCAACGCGCGGGGCAGTTGGCCGAGGACATCGACCTCGACGTGGCCGTCGACATGCTGTTCGGGCCGATCCTCAACCGGTGGCTTCAGCGCACCGGCCCGCTGAACTCCGCGTACGCCGACCAGGTGGTCGACACGGCACTGCGCGGCCTGCGACCGCGCGAGCCGTAGGCCAGCCGGGAGTCGAGCCGCCCCAGCGCCGTCCGTGCATCAGCCGACCCTGACGACATCGCCCTCCGCCGCCCGGCCGGCACGGACCACCCGGGCGTACGCGCCGACGCACGGCTGCGCACCCAGGCCCGGCAGCGGCTCGACCCGGTTCAGCCGGGCAGGCACCCGCAGCGCCCCGGTCTCCTGGGGTAGCGGACCGTGCGCCAGCGTCGGCACCGCGCAGCGCGGCGTCGGGGCGAGGACGGAGAGCACCAGGTCCGAGCCGATGCGCAGCTCCCGGCCCACCCAGTCGTTCTCGGCGAAGGCATCCCCGGACGTGTCGAGCACGAGGTTGGGACGGTAACGCTCCGCCGTCCCGACGCCGGGCGGCAGGTCCGCGGCGATCCGGTCCAGGGTCCCGGTGGTGACGAGGTGGATCGGGGCGAAGTCGAAGAAGGTGCCGGGCACGACCGCCCCGAGCCGACTCTCATCCGCCGGAACCTCGTCGGCCAACCCGGCCGCGAGCACCGCGTCCGGGTGGGACCGCAGCAGCGCGGCGTCGGGCGGTACGGCGTCGACCAGCGTCACCGGGCGGCCCACCGCCGCGGAGAGCGCCGCGTCGACGTCGGGATCCGCGGTCGACAGGTGCCGGCCGTCGGGAAGGGTGACCCGCACGCCGGGCGTCGCGCCGGCCGCCCGCAGGGTGAGCAGCACGCGCCACCGGTGGGGTTGCTTGGCACTGGCCACCAGCCCGGTGGCCTGATCCAGCAGGGCCAGCGAGCGGTCACCCGCCACGCCCGTCTCGCCCACCTCGGCGGCCCGCAGCCGTTCTCCCAGCAGCGACTTCACCGGATAGCGCCGCAGCCGCACCAACCGTCCGGAGATCACCCCGCCACCCTAACCGCGCCGATCGCGGGGTGCGGTCCTCCGCACCCCCGCCGGTGCGGTCGACCCGCCCGGTCGGATGGTCGACTCTCAGGATCACTTCGTAGCGTGGGGGCATGATTCGAACGTCCCACGCGGTGCTCGCCACCGGAACGCCCACCGCTGCCGCCGAACCACCCCAGGATGGAATGGTCGGCTACGTCAGCGACCTGGTGGAACGGCTCGGCGGGCCGGGGGCCGGCCTGGCGGTGGCGCTGGAGAACCTGTTCCCGCCCATCCCCAGCGAGGTGATCCTGCCGCTGGCCGGGTTCGTCGCCGCGCAGGGCCGGATCAGCCTGATCGGTGCGATCTTCTGGACGACGCTGGGCTCGGTGCTGGGCGCGCTGGCGCTCTATCTGATCGGCGCGTCGCTGGGCCGGGACCGGATGCGCGCCATCGTGGCCCGGTTGCCACTGGTGAAGCTCACCGACGTGGACCGGACCGAGGCGTGGTTCCTCCGGCACGGCGTGAAGGCGGTCTTCTTCGGCCGGATGATCCCCATCTTCCGGAGCCTGATCTCCATCCCGGCCGGGGTGGAACGGATGCCGGTGAGCACGTTCCTGCTGTACACGACGCTGGGCAGCCTGATCTGGAACACCACCTTCGTGCTCGCCGGCTACCTGCTCGGCGACAACTGGCACCTCGTCGAGGGTTACGTCGGCGTACTCCAAAACGTCGTGATCGTGGCCTGCGTGGCAGCCGTCGCCTGGTTCGTCGGGTCCCGCGTGCTGCGGGCCCGCCGCGCCGCGCAGACCCCCGAACCGACCGACCCCGCCGGCCTCGAACAGCGCGGAATGCCCGACCCGGGCGGTCGCGGCACCCTGTACCGGGGCGGCGCGTGGGCCCCGGACGAACGCTGACCCGGCACCCGGG
>NZ_QGKR01000262.1 GCF_003172955.1 Micromonospora acroterricola
ACCGAAAGAGGTGTAGCGACCCCATGTCCAGATTCGGCACCAGACCAGGCACCCCGCCGACCGGCGCGCCCGATCCCGCTCCCCGGGCCACCCGCCGGCCAGGCCACCGTCGACTGCTCGCCGGCATGCTCGCCGGGCTGCTCCTCACCGCCGTCCCGGCCGTCGCCCCCGCGACCGCCGCCCCGGCGGCGGACCCGTCCGCGGCCTCGGCCCGGGCAGCCCTGCTCGCCGGGCTCTCCGCCACCATGACCGCAAGCAGCTACAACCAGAACTACGTGGCGGGCAACGCCAACGACGGCAACGCCGACACCTACTGGGAGAGCTCCAACAACGCGTTCCCGCAGTGGATCCAGGCCGACCTCGGGGCCACGGTGAGCGTGGACCGGGTCGTGCTCAAGCTGCCGCCGTCGTCGTCCTGGCAGACCCGCACCCAGACGCTGTCGGTGCTCGGGTCCACCAACGGCTCGTCGTTCACCACCCTGAAGGCGTCCGGCGGCTACACCTTCAACCCGGCCACCGGCAACACCGCGACCGTCACCTTCACCGCGGCCAGCACCCGCTACGTGCGGGTGCAGGTCACCGGCAACACCGGCTGGCCGGCCGCCCAGCTCTCCGAGGTCGAGGTCTACGGCGCCGTCGGCAGCCCCGACACCCAGGCCCCCAGCGTCCCCGGCAACCTGTCGTACACCCAGCCCGCCAGCGGGCAGGTCCGGCTCGCCTGGTCGGCGTCCACCGACAACGTGGGTGTGACCGGGTACGACGTCTACGCCAACGGCGGGCTGCGCGGCAGCGTCAGCGGCTCGACCCTGACGTACACCGACAGCCAGCCCGACAGCGCCACGGTCTCCTACTACGTCCGGGCGAAGGACGCGGCCGGCAACCAGTCGGCGAACAGCAACACCGTGACCCGGACCGGCACCGGCAACCCGCCGGTCGGCACCAACCTGGCGGTCGGCAAGCCGATCACCGCCTCCGGGTACGTGCACACGTTCGTGGCCACCAACGCCAACGACAACAACGTGGCCACCTACTGGGAGGGCAACGGCAACCCGAGCACGCTGACCGTGCAGCTCGGGGCGAACGCCAGCCTCAGCCAGGTCGTGCTGAAGCTGAACCCGGACTCGGCCTGGGGTGCGCGTACCCAGAACATCACCGTGCTCGGCCGGGACCAGAACTCTTCGACGTTCACCACGCTGGTCGGCGCGGCGAACTACAGCTTCAACCCGACCAGCGGCAACACGGTGACCATCCCGGTCTCCGGCGCGGCCGCGGACGTACGGCTCTCGATCGCCTCGAACACCGGTGCCCCGGCCGGCCAGGTGGCCGAGTTCCAGGTCATCGGCACCCCCGCGCCGAACCCGGACCTGACCGTGACCGGGATGTCGTTCAGCCCGTCCGCGCCCGTCGAGACGAGCACCGTCACGCTCTCGGCCACCGTGCGGAACGCGGGCTCGGCGGCGTCCGGCGCCACCAACGTCAACTTCTACCTGGGCGCCACCCGGGTCGGCACCGCGTCGGTCGGCGGCCTCGCGGCCGGCGCCTCGACGACGGTCACCGCCAACATCGGGACCCGCGACGCGGGTAGCTACCCGCTCAGCGCGAAGGTCGACGAGAACAACACCGTCGTCGAGCAGGACGACACCAACAACAGCTACACCAACCCCAGCCCGCTCGTGGTCAGCCCGGTCGCCACCTCCGACCTGGTCGCCTCCTCGGTCGCCTGGTCGCCCGGAAACCCGGCGGCCGGCAACACGGTCACCTTCTCGGTGTCGGTACGCAACGCCGGCAGTGTGGCGTCCGCGTCCGGCGCGCACGGCATCACGCTCACCGTGCTCAACGACGCCGGCACCGTCGTCCGCACCCTGACCGGCTCGTACTCCGGAGTGATCAACGCCGGGGCCACCGTCGGCCCGATCAACCTGGGCACCTGGACCGCCGCGAACGGCAAGTACACCGTCCGGGTGGTGCTCGCCGCCGACGCCAACGAGCTGCCGGTCAAGCAGGGCAACAACACCAGCGACCGCCCGCTCTTCGTCGGTCGTGGCGCCAACATGCCGTACGACATGTACGAGGCCGAGGACGGCGCGGTCGGAGGCGGCGCCGCCGTCGTCGGCCCCAACCGGAACGTCGGTGACCTGGCCGGTGAGGCGTCCGGCCGGCGGGCGGTGACGCTCAACTCGACCGGCAGCTACGTCGAGTTCACCACCCGGGCCAGCACCAACACGCTCGTCACCCGCTTCTCCATCCCGGACGCGCCGGGCGGCGGCGGCATCAACTCGACGCTGAACGTCTACGTCAACGGTACGTTCCACAAGGCCATCGACCTGACGTCCCGGTACGCCTGGCTCTACGGCAACGAGGCCAGCCCGGGCAACTCGCCGAGCGCGGGCGGACCGCGGCACATCTACGACGAGGCCAACGTCATGCTCAACTCCACGGTGCCGGCCGGCAGCAGGATCCGCCTCCAGAAGGACCCGGCCAACACCACCACGTACGCCATCGACTTCATCAACACGGAGCAGGTGGCGCCGATCGCCAACCCGGACCCGGCGCGCTACACCACGCCGACCGGCTTCACCCACCAGGACGTGCAGAACGCCCTGGACCGGGTGCGGATGGACACGACGGGCAACCTCATCGGGGTCTACCTGCCCGCCGGCACCTACTCCACCTCGTCGAAGTTCCAGGTGTACGGCAAGGCGGTCAAGGTGACCGGCGCCGGGCCCTGGTACACCCGGTTCAACGCCCCGTCCGGCCAGGACAACACCGACATCGGCTTCCGGGCCGAGAACTCGGCGGCCGGGTCGTCCTTCGCGAACTTCGCCTACTTCGGCAACTACACCTCACGGATCGACGGGCCGGGCAAGGTGTTCGACTTCTCCAACGTGTCGAACATCGTGATCGACAACATCTGGAACGAGCACATGGTCTGCCTGTACTGGGGCGCGAACACCGACTACATGACGATCAAGAACTCCCGGATCCGGAACATGTTCGCCGACGGCATCAACATGACCAACGGGAGCACCAACAACCTGGTCACCAACAACGACGCCCGGGCCACCGGTGACGACAGCTTCGCGCTGTTCTCGGCGATCGACGCGGGCGGCGCGGACATGAAGGACAACGTCTACGAGAACCTGACCTCGACCCTGACCTGGCGCGCCGCCGGTGTCGCGGTGTACGGCGGGTACGGCAACACGTTCCGCAACATCTACATCGCGGACACGCTCGTCTACTCCGGCATCACCATCAGTTCGCTCGACTTCGGCTACCCGATGAACGGCTTCGGCGCGAACCCGCCGACGCGGTTCGAGAACATCTCGATCGTCCGGGCCGGTGGGCACTTCTGGGGCGCACAGACCTTCCCGGCGATCTGGATCTTCTCCGCCTCGAAGGTGTTCCAGGGCATCCGGGTCAGCGACGTGGACATCGTCGACCCGACCTACAGCGGCATCATGTTCCAGACGAACTACGTCGGCGGGCAGCCGCAGTTCCCGGTCACCGACACGATCTTCACCAACGTCTCGATCAGCGGGGCACGCAAGAGCGGTGACGCGTTCGACGCGAAGTCCGGCTTCGGGATCTGGGTGAACGAGATGCCGGAGGCGGGGCAGGGCCCGGCCGTCGGCTCGGCCACGTTCAACAACCTGCGGCTGAGCAACAACGCGGTGGACATCCGCAACACGACCTCGACGTTCACCATCAACCGCAACTGACCCACCCCGGTCGTCCGCACGGCGACCGTTCCTCCGGGCGATGTGGCCACTCGACAACGGGTGGCCGCACCGCCCGGCCCGTCGCGCTCCCGTCGGTCAGGCGGGCTGCGTGCCGTGCCGACCGGCGCCGGCGGCGAACCGGGCCGCGCCGGCCGCCGCGTCGGTGGCCAGTGAGTCCATCCCGTACGCCAGCTCGGTCGCCAACGCCTCCGGCTCGGGCCGACCGGCGCCTGCCAGCACGGCCGCCCGGTCGTTGCGAAGGCAGGTCTGGGGGTGTCGGGCGATCGCCGCGGCCAACTCCTCGGCCGCGGCCCGCGCCTGGCCGGGCGGCACGAGCCGGTTGACCAACCCCATCGTGTACGCCTCCTCGGCCGGTACCGGCCGGCCGGTGAGGATCAGGTCCATCGCCCGGCTCTCCCCGATCAGCCGGGGCAGCCGGACCGTACCGCCGTCGATCAGCGGCACCCCCCACCGTCGGCAGAAGACCCCGAGCGTCGCATCGGACTCGGCGACCCGCAGGTCACACCAGAGCGCCAACTCCAGCCCACCGGCCACCGCGTACCCGGAGATCGCCGCGATCACCGGCTTGCTGAGCGCCATCCGGGTCGGACCCATCGGGCCGTCCCCCTCCGGCTCGACGCGGTTGCCGCTCGGCGTGCCGATCGCCTTGAGGTCGGCGCCGGCGCAGAACGTGCCACCGGCGCCCCAGAGCACGGCCACCGCCGCGTCCTGGTCGGCGTCGAAGGCGCGGAAGGCGTCGGTCAAGGCGCGGGCGGTCGGCCCGTCGACCGCGTTCCGGGCCACCGGCCGGTCCAGCACCACCGTGGTCACCGGCCCGGCGCGCTCCACCCGTACACCCATCGATCCAGCATGCCCGCCGCGGACCCGCCACACACCCACCGGACGGGGGAGCGCGGCGGCGGCTCCGGCGCTAACATTGCCAGCGGCATGATCATGTGAGGTGCCCCGCGGAAGCGGGGAGAATCGGGAAGCCGGTGCGAATCCGGCACGGGCCCGCCGCGGTAACCGGGGAGCAACCGTCCACGCGTGGCAACGCGCAGCCACTGGCCGATCCGGCTGGGAAGGCGGACGGCGAAGCGTCGATCCGGAAGTCCGAAGACCGGCCTCGCGTCGATGCCCACCCCGCCGGGGTGGGCCGAGCGCAGCGGGAGCCTGCCGTGGACCTTTTTGACGCCATTCACCGCCGCCGGGACGTGCGGGCCCAGTTCACCGGGGCACCGGTACCGGAGGACGTCCTGCACCGGATCCTCACGGCGGCGCACGCCGCCCCCAGCGTCGGCTACTCGCAGCCGTGGGACTTCATCCTGGTCCGCGACCCGGACGTCCGGCGGCGCTTTCACGAGCACGTCCGCACCGAGCGGGACACCTTCGCCGCCACCCTGGACGGCGAGGCGGCACAGCGGTTCGCCCGCATCAAGATCGACGGCGTTCTGGAGTCGAGCCTGTCGATCGTGGTCACCTACGACCCGGCTCGCGGCGGCCCGGCCGTGCTGGGCCGGCACGCCATCGCGGACACCGGGCTCTACTCGGTCTGCCTGGCCATCCAGAACCTCTGGCTGGCCGCCACCGCCGAGGGCCTCGGCGTCGGGTGGGTCTCCTTCTACCGGGAGCCCTGGCTGGCCGACCTGCTCGCCGTCCCCGAAGGCATCCGTCCGGTCGCCTGGCTGTGCGTCGGCCCGGTCACCCACCTCGAAACCGTGCCCGACCTGGCCCGGCACGGCTGGCGCCAGCAGCGCCCGCTCGCCGACGCCGTGCACCAGGACCGCTGGGGGGCGAGGGACGCCTGAAAAGCCCCGTCGTCACGTACCGCTGCTAATCCGCCACCGCTGACCGGTTTGCGACCGCGTTCGCCGGGAAGTCGGTACGCGTGCGAGCGCTATTGACGAGAGTTGAGCAGGATTCCAGGCTGGACCGGGTCGGTGACCGGTTGCAGCGAGTGGTCCTCGGCACGCTGCGCCCGCGGCGGCTGCGGGACCTTCTGCACGGAGTGACGCTGGGGCATCCCCTGCATCCGGCGATGGTGCAGGTGCCGGTGGGCGCCTGGATCAGCGCCGCGGTGCTGGACCTGATGCCCGGGCAGCGCCGTGCGGCCACCGCGCTGGTCGGTCTGGGCACCGTCAGCGCGCTACCGGCGGCGGTCGCCGGGCTGAACGACTGGGCGGCCCTCTCCCGGGACCAGCGCCGCGTCGGCCTGGTGCACGCCGCCGCGAACAGCGTGGGCCTGACGCTCTACGCCGGCTCGCTGGCGGCACGGCTCTCCGGCCGGCACGGCATCGGCCGTACCCTCGGGTGGCTCGGGCTCTCCGCCGCGAGCCTCGGCGCGTACGTCGGCGGTCACCTCGCCTACAAGCAGGGGGCGCAGGTCACGCAGAGCGTGTCGGAGCTGCACCGGATAAGCGACGGCTGGCACTCGCTCACCGAGATGTCGGCGCTGCCGCAACGCACGCTGGTCACCCGCCACGTGGACGACGTCTCGGTGATCCTCTACCGGCACGGTGACGAGGTCACCGTGATGCTGGAGCGCTGCCCGCACCAGAGCGGGCCGCTGGGCGAGGGCGAGGTTCAGGAGATCGGCGGCCACGCCTGCGTGGTCTGCCCGTGGCACGGCAGCGCGTTCCGGCTCAACGGTGGCGAGGTCGTGCAGGGGCCGTCCGGCAACGACCAGCAGATCCTGCCCACCCGGGTCCAGAACGGCGTGCTCCAGACCCGCCTGCCCTGACGGCACCCGCGGGTGGTCTGAGGCGCGGGCTCACCGCCTGGCCCGGCGTCGGGGGGCGGTGTCGCTTCGAGCGGCGATACCTCAAAGGCATTTTTATACCTCTGAGGTATCAGGCTCTCGGGACCTACCGCTGCCTCTTGGGTACGGAGCACTCGCGACCCACCACGCCGCGACCGACGAGCGTGACAGCCGCCGCCGCACTGCACCGCGAGCTCGTCGCGTGGTCGGCGACCTGAGCCCGAGTTCGTCGCGTGACCCGCGACCTCAGCCGGCAGTCCGCTGGCGACGACCTGCGCGCAACGGGTGGACGCCGGTCAGGTGCGCCGGTGCCGGCCAACCTGCGGTCCGTCCGCCACGCCACCCAGGCCCGGCCCGCCGGCCAGGGGACCGCCGCGCTCGTCGTCGCCACTCCAACCCTCGTCGCCGGCCCACCCGGGCGCGCCGGTGGGTGTCGTCTCGTCGTCGGCCCACCCAGGCGCGCCGGTGGTTGTCGTCTTACCGTCGGCCCAGCCGGAGACGCCGGTGGGTGCCGTCTCGTTGCCGGCCCACCCGGGAGCGCCGCTCGGCTCGGCCGTGGCGCCGCCGCTCGGCTCGGCCGTGGCGCCGCCGCTCGGTGCGGTCTCGCCGGGAGCCCAGCTGGAGCCGTCGTCGGTGAGGCGGCCGCTGGTCCGTCCGGCGGCGGTGCCGCCGGTCCGAGCACCGCTGGTCCCTCCCGCACCGGCGCTGGTCCGGGTGGTCGAGCCGCTGACCCGGGTCGTGCTGCCGCCCCGGGTCGTGGCGCCGCTGGTCCGGCCCGTGCCGCTCCGGCCCGTGCGGCTCCGGCCCGTGCGAGTGGAGGCGGCCAACCGGGGAGCCGCACCGGCGGTGGCCGGGCGGCGGCGCAGCCCCAGCACCGCGCCGATCTGGGCACCGACGATGCTCGCCACGGCCAGCACTGCGGAGACCGCCAGCGGTCGGTTCACCCCGTCGGTGGTGCTGGCCCGGGCGGCGCCGACGGTCATCGTGGGCGGCTGGCCCGTCGCCTCCGTACCGCTGGGAGGTGCCGGTGCCACCCGCTCCGGCGCGGTCCGCTCGGGCGCGGGCCGGGGCGCGGGAGGCTTCGGCGCGGCGGGTCGGCTGACCAGCCGGCCGGTGGCGTGGGACCGGGCGCCCTGGTCGGTGGCCTCGGCGGGGAGCCGGATCAGTTGGCCGGGGCGGATCCGGTCCGGGTCGTCGAGCCGGTTCAGCTCGGCCAGACGTCGATAGTCGGTGAACTCGTCCAGGTAACGCTCGGCCACCTCGCCGAGGTAGTCGCCCCGCGCCACCCGGTACATCGGGGCCGCCTCGTCACTGGCGTTCGGCCCGTCGGGCGCGACCAGCCCCAGCAGCCCGGCCCCGGCCCGATCGGGCGGCCCGGTCCTGGCGAGCGGGGCCGCCAGGTCCGGGATCGCGCCGCCCCGGCTCAGCGCGGCCAGGCCCGACGTCTCGCTGCCGGCTACCCGGGGGGCGGCGATCCCATGGGCCGTACCCATCGCCGCCGTCGACCCCGGTGCGGCGAGGGTGGCGACGGCCGGTGCGCCCGGAGGTCCGTACGACGGGCCTGCGTAGACCGCCGCGGCGCTCGCGGCGGCCGGGCTGGCCGCGAGGATCAGCGCCACCGAGCCGACGAGCGCGGCGGCGGCCTTCTGCTGGCGGGTCATCCCGGGCAGTTTCGGCGCCGGCCGGCGCAGGGTCTGCGCCCCCAGCTCGACGAGGACCGAGAAGGCGAACGTTGCCCAGCCGAACCAGCCGGCCAGGGCCAACGCCCGCAGGAAGAGCTGGCCGTCGTCCCGGCTGGTCAACGCGGTGCCCACCTCGGTGATGGTGGGCAGGTGGTCGGGCAGCGGGTTGCCGGCGAACGCGAGCAGTGCGACCGGCGCGCCGGCCAGCAGGGCGCAGAGCACGACCAACGCGCCGACGCCGGTGAGGATGCGTCCGGTCCGCCGTACGACGGACCGACCCGATGCGGGCATGGCTGCCTTCCTTCCTACGGTCCTGCGGTGATGGCCCGCGCGGTCGCCTCGCCGGTGACGGTGACCGTGTCGGCGAGGCCGAACAGGCCGAGCATCGATCGGCGGTAGGTGATCGTGACGCGTACCCGGACGAGGGTCTCCCCGGCGATCTCCGGGAAGCTCACGGTGTGGCCGGTGGTGCCGGCGGTGGCCAGATAGTTGGCGACCGCGACGCGGGCCTGCGGCTGGTCGATCCTCTTCGGTCCGCCCTCGATCGCGGTGGCCCGGTCGATGGCCTGACCACCGGCCCGAGCGGCCTCGGCGGCCAGGTTGTCGGCGCGTTGCAGGGTGCGCAGCTGCCCGGCGCCGTCGAAGGAGAGGCCCACGATGGCCAGCACGCCGCTCATCGCCACCGCCAGGAAGATGCTGACCCGGCCGTGTTCGCCGGTGTGCGGACGCCGGAGGGCGGTGGCGGTCATCGCCGGCTCCGGTAGCGGTCCAGTGGAGAGGTGAAGCTCGCCGTGATCCTGTTCTTGGTCAGCATTCCCGGCACCACGTTCAGTGAGATGTCCCGGAAGGACACCACGCAGACGATCTTCACGGTGACGGTGGCGTCCTGACCGACGGGGCTGGCGAAGGCGGCGTCGAAGCTGGTGGCGTTGCCGGCCACCGAGCCGGAGAACGTCGGGTCCAGGGCGTTGACGCAGGCCAGGCCGTGCCAGTCCAACTGTTGGCGGGCGGCCTCCCGGGCCTTCGTCCGGGCGGTCCCGGAGTCCCGGGAGATCGAGGCGGCGCGTGCCGCGTCGTGTGCGGCGGCCTCGACCGCCTCTGCCGCGACCGCGCTACGACCGGCCACGCCGGCCAGCACCATCAACGCGATGAACGCGGGCGCGAGCACCGCCACCTCGATGGAGACCGAGCCTCGCTCGGCGCTGCGGCTCACGGGTCGGTCACCCGTTCCACCGTCCCGTGGGCGGTCTGCCGCACCGGGAAGTCCACGCCGGGCACCACCGACAGGGACCGGCCCTCCACCGTGCACGTCACCTCGATGTCGTCGTTCACGCAGCTCGGACCGGTCTTGTCCCAACCCACCAGCCAACTGCCGGCGGCGTTGAGGAACCGGGTGGCGCTGGCCGAACCGGCGCCGTCCTCGGCGTCGTACAGCCGTTCGGCGTTGACCCCGCTCTGCGCGGCGTTCAACGCCGTGGAGCGGGCCAGGAAGACGGCCGCCACCTGGATCGACGCGAAGAGCAGCACCAGGATCAGCGGCATCACCACGGCCAGCTCCACCGGATTGGCTCCCCGTTCCCGGTCGCCGGCCGCGAGCCGGCGCCGGGCGGCGGTGACCGCCCGGCGCCACCTCGGGAGAGCGGCTCGGCGCATGCCGGCTACTTGGTGGGGTTCGAGTGGTTCGGGATGGAGCTCATCCACTCGTCGGCCTTGGTCAGCGCCAGGCCCGTGACGACCGTGGCGACGAAGACCAGACCGAAGATGATGACCGCGGTGGGCACCGGGCTGTCGCCGCGTTCGCCGTCACGGCGCAGCTCGGCCAGGCGCGTCGTCATCACGACGTGCAGGTAGCTGATGAGGGACATGGCGTACTCCTTCTCGGGGTCGGGTCAGATGCGGGAGATGAACGGATAGACGACGAAACCGAGCAGCACGAAGACGAGCAGTGCGCCCGGGATGTCGAGTTTGCTGGTCACCCCCTCGGCGCGGGCGAGGTTGTCGGTGCGGATCTGGTCGCGCAGCGAGTCGGCCCGGCTGCGCAGGGTCTCGTGCACCTGCGCTCCCTCGCTCCCGGAGGAGCGCATGATCGCGCCCACGTCGCCCAGCTCCGGGATGCCGATCTTGTCGGCGAGGTCGCGCAGCTCGTCCCAGGGCGCGTGCATCTGCATCTGGGCGATCCGCAGCGACTCCTGGAGCCGATCGAAGACCCAGCCGTCGCAGACGGCGGCGGCCCGCTCCAGCGACTGCACCGGCCCGTGCGCGGCGGAGAGCTGCAACGCCACCAGGTCCAGATAGGTGCAGACCGCCTGACGGAACTCGTCCCGGGCGGCATCCGCCTTGGTCAGCACCGCCCGGTGTGCCAGCAACCCGGCGATCAGCGCCAGGCCGAGGCTGCCCAGCACCGGCATGACCAGTGGAAACGAGATGCCGAGCACGTACAGCGCCACGCCGAGCAGGGTGGGCGTGGCCAACCCGATCAGGGCCGAGAGCAGCACCGACAGCGCGTACTGCTCGGGGGTCTGACCGATCAGGGCGAGCTGCCGGTGCGGCGGCCGCAGCCAGCGGGACAGCCCGGTCAGCCAGTCCAGTTGCCGGGACGTCGGAGCGGCGACCCGACCGGTGCCGGCCGGCTGGTGCAACCGGCGCAACGCCGGCCCGAGCGCCGGCGTCGCCGGCACCAGCTCGCGGACCACCAGGAACACGCCCAGCCCGACGGCGGCTCCGCCAGAGACCGCGATGGCCAGGTGCCAGTTCACGATCACGTTCACGCGATCACCTCGGAGGGATCCGGCGCCGGCAGGAAGCGGGCCGGCCGCTGCGGCTGACTCATCGACCGCACCCAGGCCAGCAGGCCGATGAAGGCGGCACCGAGGGCGGCCATCACCAGTTGACCCACCGGTGTGCCGTACGGCTCGATGTACTCGGTGTTGATCAGCCCGTACGCCAGGGTGGCGAGCGTCATCCCGGTCAGGAAGCGGACCGCGAACCGGGGCTGGGTGCGCTTGGCCTCGATCTCCCGGCGGGTGGCGACCTCCGCCGCCGCCGCGCCGGCGATCGAGCCCAGCACGTCACCGAGCCGCTCACCCCGGTCGGTGAGGTGCAGGATCAGCGCCGCCACCACCTGGTCGCAAACCGGGTCGCCGATCTCGTCGGCGAACGCCAGCAGCGCGGAGCGCGCCATCCAGCCGGCCTGCAACCGGGCGGCGAGCAGCCGTACCTCGTCCTCGATGCCCGGTGGCACGCTGCCGATCGTGCCGATGATCGACTGTTGGAGGCCCTGCCCGGTGCCGGAGACGTCCTTGAGCCGGCGGGT
The DNA here is from genome assembly GCF_003172955.1 of Micromonospora acroterricola. Taxonomy (GTDB): domain Bacteria; phylum Actinomycetota; class Actinomycetes; order Mycobacteriales; family Micromonosporaceae; genus Micromonospora; species Micromonospora acroterricola. The sequence continues at coordinate 11,473 of NZ_QGKR01000262.1, forward strand.
CCACTCACCGACCGCCTCGATCCGGGCGATCGCCCGTTGCTCGGCCTTGCCCACGGCGAACAGCCACGGGGCGCCGGGTATCGCCAGCGCCACCAGCAGACCCACCACCGGCAGGCCGGTCAGCAGGAAGGCCAGCGCTCCGGCGGCCAGCGCGGCGAGCAGCAGCGTCTGGTGGGCCCGCCGCTCGCCCGGGGTGGTGCCGGAGCCGCGCCAGAGCCGGCTCAGGCCCGGCCCGGCGCCCGGGCCCGGTTGGGCGGGCCGGCGGGTGCCGACCAGTGCGACCACGGCCAGCAGCAGCCCGGCGACACAGGCGGCGCCGGAGACCACCGCGATCAGTTCCAGGTTGTCCCGCACCGGATCACCGCCGGGCCAGTCGGGTCTGCCGCGGGCGGCGCCATGCCCCGGTGCCGGCCTCGATCCACCGGGTCAGCAGCCGGGCGTCGTAGCCCACTCGCAGCAGTTGGTCCCGGACCCGTTCCGGCAGGTGCCGGGGGACCGCGCGGCCGTCCGGGCCGGGGCCGAAGACCGTGGTGGTGGTGATCCGGCCGGCCTCGCCAGCCCCGATCACCTCCTCCACGTGCGAGACGAACCGGTGCTTGCGGCCGCCGATCGCGGTCTCGTCCTCGACGGTGACGTAGACGATCAGGTCCAGGGCGTTACCGGCCATCCGGCGGGCCTGGTCGACGGTCATCTCGCGGCCGTGCGCCAGCGCCAGCTCGACGATCCGCTCACCCACACCGGCGGACGTACGGGCGTGGATGGTGCACATCGAGCCCCGGCTGGTGGTCATCGCCTGGAGCATCGGCACGATCTCCCGGGAGCGCACCTCACCCACGATGATGCGCAGCACGCCCATCCGGAGTGACAGCGGGATCAGGTCGGCGATGGTCACCTCGCCCGCCGGGCGGCCGTCGAAACCGCGTTCGCCGTGCCCCTCGCGGGCCTCGAAGCTCATCACCGCCCGGTGCCGCTCCCGCCGGCGGGCCGGCAGCAACTCCCGGCTCTCCTCCAGCAGCACGTACGGCTCGTCGGGCGGGATCTCGTTCATCAGCGCCCGGATGACCGTGGTCTTCCCGGCGCCGGCGAGCCCGGCGACCATGATGTTCAGCCCGGCGCGCATCGCCGCGCGGAGGAAGTCACGCAGCAGTGGGTCGATCATCTCGTCCAGGTCACCCCGGCCGCCGGCCACGTCGTCCAGGCTCACGTCCAGGGTGTTGTGCTTGCGGATCACCGCGTACGGGCGGTGGCTGACCAGGAACACCGCGGCCAGCCGGCTGCCGTCGGGCAGTTGCAGGTCGAGGGTGGGCTTCACGGTCGACAGTGACCGCTCGGTCGCGCCCCCCCGACGGGCTGCCGCCTGGAGGATCTCCACAAGTTCGGCGTCACTGTCGGCGATCGGCTCGGCCCAGTCCACGCCGCCGCCGTGCCGGGTGATGCGCACCTGGTCGCAGCCGAGGATGTGCACCTCCTCGATGGTGTCGTCGACCAGCAGGGTCTGTAGCCGGCCGAGACCGACCAGCTCGGCGGTCACCTGGTCGAGCAGCAGGCGTTCCTCACCGGCCGCCATCGGCGTCCCGGCCCGGCGGACCGCGTCCGCGTACTCGGCGACGACCGCGACGGCCAGCCGCGCCCGCTCGGTGTCCTCCTCGTCGACGGTGAACTCGCGGCCCCGCTGCCACAGCGTGAGGCGTTCGGTCAGTTCCCGACGCAGTTCCCGGACCACCTGGAAGTCCATCCGGGGGCGGGGCGGCGGTTGCGGCGGCGGGCTCGCCGCGGGGGCCGGCGTCGGCGTCGGCGCCGACTGGTGGTGCCGGCCGTTCGGCGCGGCCAGTGGCGGCGCCGTGGAGGTGGCGCCCGGCGGTTGCTGGCGCGGGTCGGCGGAGACCGGCTCAAACCGCATCCGGCACCCCCTGCTGCACCGGCCAGGCCAGCCGGGCCCGCCGCCGCTCCAGCAGCGCGCCGACCGGCACCTCCAGCGCGGCCGCCGCGCGCAGCAGCGGCCGTCCGGCCCGCACCGTCCCACCCAGGCTGAGCACCCCGGCGGTACGCGGATCGTGTGGCAGCCGTGCGATGACCGGCAGCTTCAGTGCGCGGCTGATCTCGGCCCGACCGTGCCCGCCGCCGACCAGCAGCAGTCGCAGGGTGCCCGGCGGCACCCGGTGCTCGGCGAAGTCCCGTTCGATCGCGGTGACCACGGCCCGGGTGCCGGAGAGGTCCGGTAGTTGGGCCCGGGTCACGAGCAGCACCACCGAGGCGGCCCGCAGCACGGGCCACGGAGGGCCGGTGACGTGCAGCCGGCCGCAGTCGACGAGCACGTCGTAGCCGGGGCTGCCCCGGTCCAGCGCGTTGAAGTAGTCCGCGAAGCGCTGCCAGAGCGGCGTGACGCTGCCTGCCTGCGCCGGGTCCACGAGCCCGGGCAGCAACAGCCGTTCCCGGCGGGGCGCGTCCAGGTCGACCAGTTGCGGCCAGAACGCGGTCTCCAGGTTGCCGTCGCGCAGCTCCCCGACGGCCAACTCGCCGATGCCGCGCGGCCCGTCCAGCTGACCACCCAGGTAGCCGGCGAGGATCGAACCGCCCGCGGGATCGCACTCGGCGAGCACCAGCCGCCGGTGCCAGGCCAGCGCGCAGGCCAGCGCCGAGGTGGTCACGCCGGGCGAACCCTTCGCGGACACCAGCGCGATGATCGCCATGGTCAGGCCGCCTCGGTCAGGACGACGGCGATCCGCTCCTGCGCGGCCAGTGCCACCACGGCGGGCACGTCCCGGACGGGGAGCGCCAGGTACAGCACCCTGTCGTCGTTCCCCGAGCTGACGGTGTCGATCACGGTGGCGGAGAACCGGGTGCCGGCGGCGGTCGCCCCGGTGGCGTTGTCGTCCGGGGTGCTGACCAGCAGGACCTTGTCCCCGGGGTGCAGCTCGCGCGCCGGCACCTGCGCGGTCGTCAGACCGAGCGCGATCTGCTGCTGGCCGGGGCCGAGCAACGGGTCGTCGGTGACCTGCCCCAGCGTGAGCAGGGTGCCCGGGACCAGCGCCACGGCGGCCCGCTTGCCCACCACCTCGTCCATCCGGCCGGCGGGCACCGGGCGTAGCCCCTGACCGCCGGCCACCTGCACGGCGACGAGGTCGGCGGCGCTGATCTCCCGACCCACCTCGACCGGCCGGGCCACCGCCAGGTAGCTGCCGGTGGCCCGGACCGAGGTGACCGCGAAGGCCGCGCCGAGCCCACCCAGGGCGATCAGGAGTACGGCCAGACCGAGCAGCCCCGGTCGGACCCGGCGCTGCCGGACCACCTTGGGCGGGCTGACCGGCGCGTCCACCGGCTCGGTCCCGTTGCGCGTCGCGAGACTCACCGGACCACCGCCGTGCAGAGCCAATCGTTCCTCGCGCTCATCGCGTCACCACCTGGAGTTCGTTGATCTGGACCGGCACGGTGCCGCTGGTTCGGGTCTGTGGGATCTCGCCGCTCTCGCCTCCACCGCTCCAGGTCACCGTCCAGTACGTGGTGGCGCCGACGCGGTAGGTGCCGGCCTTCGGATAGCCGCTGTCGTAGCCGCAGTCCGGGGAGGGGCCTCCGGCGTGGCTGCCCTCGGAGTCGTACGGGGTGCCGGGACCGGTGCAGGTGACCTCGTCGCCGTTGCCCATGTGCCAGACGATCCGGTCGACCTTCGCCTCGATGGAGACGGTCAGCCCCCGGTCGGACGCGGACGCGGTCAGCGGGCCGAAGTAGCTGGGGCTAGGGGTCGCCCACATCCAGACGGGCAGGCCGACCAGGCCGGGGCCGACGTCCTTGCGCGGCGCGACCCGAAGCCGCGCTGGCAGCAGCCTGATCGACGCCAGGGCGCGACGGGCCAGCTCCTCCGGATCGGGCGGCGCGCCGAAGCCGGGCGGCGGCTCGTCCCGCAGCACCACGACCTGGGTGCCCACGTCACCGCCGTTGCAGGTCTGCAAATACCACTGCTGACCCTCGGGCGGCTCGACTTCCCCCTGGGTCAGCTTGTAGTAGCACCCGTCGCCGTTGTTGAACCAGCCGAGCACGTCGTCGTAGCAGGGGATCGTCTGGCCGGCCCACTGGCAGACGCCTCCGCCGCCTCCGCCGCCGTCCCCGTCACCGCCGTCCCCGCCGCCACCGGGGTCGCCCGGCGTGCCCGGCTCGTCGTCCCAGACGCTGCAGTCCGGCTGGTCGATCGGGCACTCCACACCCGGATCGGCGCGCCGGGCGGCGGCCGCCGGCAGGGTCCCGGCGACCACGAGCAGCAGCGCGAGGCCCATCCCGGCGAGCGCCCGGCGAGGCGTCCCGGCCCGGGCGGTACAGGCCGGGGCGCCCCTTCCTCCCCAGGTCAGCACGGCTGATCCCGGTGCGCCGCGCCGGAATTGATCAGCCACCGCCCGTCGGGATAGCGGGTCGCGGTGGCGGTGGCCAGGTGCCTGCCGCCGCCGCTGCCCGGGACCACCCGCTTGTCCCTGGCGTAGACCAGCCGGTAGCCCGTCGCGTCCAGACAGTCCTGGATCTCCACCCTGGCCGGGTTCGCGTCGAGGCTGACCGAGGTCACGGCCGGGTCGGATCTCAACGTCCCGGTACGCATCGCGCCGTGCTCCTTCGCCTCGCGAATGGACAATCGGACCCGGGTCAGCAGTGGATCAGCGAGAAACCGGGACAGTTCCGGCGCGTGTGGATCACTGCGCCGACTCGCCGTACGCGAGGCCGCGAGATAACCGGAGTACGCCTCCAGCGCCGCTTTTTCCGCGGCCCGCCGATCGACATCCGAGCTCGCCCGTTGTCCGTCGTCCCGGGCCGGCGCCGGTCGTTCGACGGCCTCCCGTCCACTGCCGCAGGCGGCGACCGGCACCGCCGTCACGACCGCTAGCAGGCAGATTGCCGCTCGCCTGAGCTGCCATCCGCGCACCGTCGCGCCTCCTCGTGGTCGCCCGGTGCGGCGACGGATCACCGCCGCCGGGCATGCGGAAGCGCGTCCGGATCAGCACATCCGGAGCTGTCCATTGCGCTTCTGCATTCACCGTTACGGATCTTTTACAAATGCGTGGTCCTGTGTCGTCCGGTTGTTGCGGTGAGGCTTGCGTCACACCCAAGGGGCGAGCATAGGCTGACGTCCGCCGATGCAACAGAGGCAATTCAAGTGAACACTCTGCGTGATGACAGGTGGTGGTGAGGGGTGTCCGCGCTGCGCTCCGAGCAATGGTCGACCGAGGGGCCAACGACGACCGGACGTGGCCGGGTCGGACCGGCTCACCCCGACTCCTGCCTGGGTCCCGCGAGTGGGACATCGCGGTGCCATCCCGGCATCCGGACGGAGCCAACGGCCGACCGGCGACGCGCTCCGGCCGACGGGATGGTCGGCCGCGGCCCGTCCCGGGAGGCCGTCGGACGGCCGGGTGCGCAGGTCGCTTTCCGCGCCATCCGCCACACCCAAGCGATCGTTCAGTCACGATGCGTGTTCGGCTTCCCGGACCTGGCGGGGGCCATGGGGGTGTCGACGTGGCGCTGACCGGCCCCTCGGCGGCCGTACCCGGTCAGGAAGACCCGTCCGATCGGCGCACCGGGCCGGCTGAGCCTGCCGGCTCGTCTGGCGCGCCGCCGCGCGCTGCCGGCCGCGCCTGGTTCCCCGCCCTGCTGGCGACGGTGGCGGTCGGCCCGCTCCTGCGGTTGGTCGTGCTGCGTCACGCCGTACCGTCGGGCACCGCCAGCCGGACCGGCTGCGATGCCTGCGGCGCGCCGGTCGGCCTGACCCGGCCCTGGCCCGCGCTCGGCCCGGCCGGCCGGTGCGGTCGCTGTCGGGCACGGGTCGGCCCGCCGCCGGGCACGGTCGAACTCGCCGCGCTGGCCGGGCTCGCCACGGTGGTGCTGCTGGCGCTGGCCAGTCTCCCGGGCGGGGCGCTACCGGCGCTGGCCTGGTGGCTCGGCTGGACCATCCCGGCGGTCTTCGTCGACCTGGCCGTGCACCGGCTGCCGGACCGGCTCACCCTGCCCGCGGCCGCCGGGACCTGGCTGCTGCTGGCCGTGGCCGCGCTCGGCGACCCCGAGCCGGGGCCCTGGCTGCGCGCCGTCACCGCCGGCGCCGGGCTGGCGTTGCTCTTCGCCGGCAGCACGCTGCTGCTCGGCCGCCGTGGCTTCGGGCTGGGCGACGCCAAACTGGCGCTCAGCGTGGGCGCTCTGCTCGGCTGGTACGGCTGGCCGGTCCTGCTGCTCGGGCTGCTGCTCGCGTTCGGGCTGTCCGCGCTGGTCAGCCTCGGCCTGCTGGCCGCCCGCCGGGCCCGCTGGTCCACCCACCTGCCGTTCGGCCCGTTCCTGCTGCTGGGCACCGTCGGCGCCCTCCTGCTGGCCGCCTGACCACCCCGCCACCTGCTGCCCGCCCGCGCCGGGCTGAGCGGGCAGGGGCTGAGCGGGGTCAGGGGC
>NZ_QGKR01000263.1 GCF_003172955.1 Micromonospora acroterricola
CGGGGTGGTGGGCGGGGGCGGCCAGGTCCGCGTACCGCCATTCGCGCCGACGGTCGGGCCCGGCGAAGGCCACCCGGTGGTTGGTCACGACGGCCACGCCAGCGTCGACGACCCGCAGGCCCGTCGGTAGGGCGCCGGCGGGCGTGTCGGCGAAGGTGCCGGGGCCCGGCGTCGGCAGGCCGGGGACGTGCCGCGCCTCGGCCTCGACCAGCTCCGCGATGGGGAGTACGCGGAAGACGAGCTCGTCGTCGGCGAGGTCCACCGGCAGGCCGGTACGCGGCTGCGTACACCCGAGGAACCCGGCAGCCTCGATCCGCAGCCGGGTGAGGTGGTCGTTGCGCCGGAGCCAGGCGTCGGTCTCGCTGCGGTAGGCGCGCCGACGCCGCTCGTTCTCGCGCTCGGCCCAGGTGATCCGCCAGTGGGATGGTGTCGCGGTGGGGCGTGAGGTCACGGTCACACGCGGTACAACCGCTCATGTATGAGACAGGCAACGCGGGCCGGATCGATGCTTCCCTTTGTTCCCGAAAGGAGAGAATTGACAGGCTACTCTTCTGTCCCGTCAACAGGGACGAGCGCGAAGTGGACGGTCCGGCCGGTCCTGCGCCGCCCGAGGCGGTGCATCAGTGGCACGAGCACCCCGTGCAGCAGCGGGTACTTGCGGCGCAGCGCGCCGGCCGCGGCGTCGTACTCCCGGCCGGTCAGCCGGCGGGCGGTGGCCGGGACCGCAGGGCCGGTCGGCACGCCGCGTGCCGTCGAGGCCGCCACCGTGACCGTCGGGTTGTTGCCGATCCGCCGGGTCTTCCAGGCCCGTTCGAAGCTGCGCACGTACGCCCGGTCGCCGGCCACCGCGATGCTCACCGGCGTCGCGACCGGGCGGCCGTCGCGGCGGTACGTGGTCAGCAGCACCGTCTTCTGGCGACCGAACGGGGTCAGCTCCGGCACGCTGGCCGGCGAGACCGCGCCGAGCACCCAGCCCCGCTCCTGCCACCGGTACGCGAACGCCACCCCGGCCACCACCACGGCGCCGGCGATCGCGAGGGTCTGCCCGGTGGTGCCACCGAGATCGCGGTCGGCGACGTGCACCACCGTGTGGGCCGTCCCGCCAACCGCGTAGCCGGCCAGCGCCACGGCGAGCGCGTCGGCCCAGATGGTGGCGAGCAGCAGGGTCACGCCGATGCCGAGTTGGAACGCGCCGATGTCGTGCACGAAGTGCCGGTGCGGCGGGAAGCCGGCCCAGGTGCTGAACGAGGCCGGCGAGACCATCGCCCACACGCCGATGACCACGCTGGCCAGGCCGAGCAGAGCGGCGGCGGGCCGCACGAGTGTTCTCATACGCCCCTGACGAGATCACTCACGCCGACGTGACACCCGAACGGCGGCGGAGCCGGCCGACGAACGGCCCGGCTCCACCGACGGACTACGGGCGCAGCGAGGTGAAGAACCGCCTCAGCTCACCGGCGAGCAGGTCCGGCTCCTCCAGCGGCATGAAGTGCCCGCCCCGGCCCGGTTCGCTCCAGTGCCGGATGTCGGTGCAGGCCCGCTCGGCGATCGAGCGGGGAAAGTTGGCCTGCGAGGGTTCGGTGCTCACCGTGAACGCGGCGGGCACGGTGATGTCGGGTCGTGGGGTGTTGTGGTCGAAGTCGCTGTACTGCCGGAACGACGAGCCGATCGTGCCGGTCGCCCAGTACAGCGTGATGATCGTGAGAAGGGTGTCCCGGTCGAAGCTGTTCGCCAGGTCACCGTGGTTGTCGCTCCAGTCCCGGTACTTGTCGACGAGCCAGGCGGCCAACCCCGCCGGGGAGTCGGCCAGCGCCGCCGCGAGGGTGTCCGGCCGGGTGCCCATGATGGCGCTGTAGCCGCCGTCGGTCTGGTCGTACGCGGCTTCGGCGTCCAGGTACGCCTGCTCGGCCGGCGACAGCGGACGCGCGTCGAAGCTGGCCGGGAACGGCGGGTGGATCAGGTGGATGCCGGCCACCTGCTCCGGGTACAGGGCACCGAGCCAGCCGGTGACCACCCCTCCGACGTCGCCGCCGAAGGCGCCGTAACGCTGGTAGCCGAGCACGTCGGTCATCAGCTCGTGCAGCGTCCGTGCCAGCATCGCCCGGGTCACCGGCTCGTCCGGCACCTCCGAGAAGCCGAAGCCGGGCAGCGAGGGCACCACCACGTCGAACGCGCCACCGGGCCGGGCGGGGTCGGTCAGCCGGTCGACCAGCGGCAGCATCTCGACGAAGCTGCTGGGCCAGCCGTGGCTGAGGATCAGCGGCAGCGGCGCGGGCGCGCCGGCCGGCCGGGGCGCGCGGACGTGCAGGAAGTGCAGCTTCCGGCCGCCGACGAGGGCCAGATAATGGGGGTACGCGTTGAGCTCGGCTTCGCGGGCCCGCCAGTCGAACCCGTCGTGCCAGTAGGACACCAGGTCCCGCAGGTAGTCGGGGTCGACGCCGCCCTGCCACGGCCGGTCGCCGCTGCGGTTGCTGAAACGGGTACGGGCCAGTCGAGCCCGCAGGTCGTCGAGGACCGCATCGGACACGTCGATGCGGAACGGGGAGAAGGTCATTGATCCTCCGATAAGGAGGGCGCTCCCCGACGCGAGAGGTCAGCTGAGGGGGACGGCCGAGGGATGCGCCCAGGAATGACGATGGGTGGTCACCGGGCTCACCTCCTCTCGTGGCTGACGAAGATCACTCTAGCGGAGCGGGCCGGGCAACGGACCTCGGGCCGGGAAGCGCGACGGCGCGCGCGGCGGGTACGCCTCGCAGTGTCCCGCCCACTGCTCGGCCGCGGCGGCGAGGGCGTCCGCGGAGACGGTGAGCGTCAGGGGGTAGATCGCGGTGGCCGGGCGGCGCATCCACGGCGGCAGCGACTCGGCGGAGAACTCCACGGTCAGCTCCAGCCGGCGACGGCGGATCACCCGGGTCCGCAGGGCCAGGTTGGGTTCGGTGAAGCGGACCGATGCCGGCGCCGGGCTGGGCCCGACGGCCGCCTTCGCCTGGCCGCTCAGCCAGCCGCCGAGCGCGCGGGCCTCCTCGACCATGAGGCTCGGGTAGTGGTGCGACCAGGTCTGACCGTCGGCGGTGCGGGCGTCCACCTCGATGAGCAGCCAGTCGTGCCAACCGGGCGTTGCCCGGTCGGGGTCGTCGGGCGGGTCGACGCCCGGCTGGTAGCCGATCGGGCGGATCCTCACCCGGGCACCGTCGTCGGACCGGATCTCCACCCGCCAATTCTGGCCGACCGAAGCCGACGGCCGGGCCTGAACGGGTATTAAACGGTCATTTGCCGAACGTCCGGCGCACGCCTCGGTGCTCGGCGCAGGCGTTCGACCGGCCGCCGGTCAGGCTGACCGAGCCGTCACGGCACTGCACCAGGTATCCCCGGCCGGCCCAGAACTCCGGCGTGCAGTCGAACCAGTCGCACACCTCGGTGGCCGGTCGGCGGATCCGGGTGCCGCCGCAGAAGTCGTACCCCAACGGGTTGTCCGGCGCGCCACAGCGCGGGTCGCGGCTCGCGGTGGGCGACGGACGCGGTGCCTTCGTCGGCTTCGGCGAGGTGCGAGGCGCCGGCGCGGAGACCGCCGGGCGGACCAGCACGGGCGCCACGCCAGGGCTGGGGCTGGGCGCGGGGGTGGCCGCGACCGCGACCTCCGCGCCTCCGGTCGGGTCGGACGGGTCCGACTCGACCAGCGCCGCCGGGACCAGCAGCGCGACGGCCGCGGCCACCGCGACGGTCCGCCGGCCGCCCGGCACCCGCGCGGAGAGCCGGGCCTGCGCGGGCGTGGCCGCGGCCGGCCGGAACGGCTTGAGCTGGGCGTGCTCGGCGATCAGCTCGTCGAGCTGGGCGAGCACCGCGGGCCGCTGCTCGATCGCGTCGGCGAAGGCCAGGGTGAGCTTGAACCGGAAGTCCGCCGCCGCGTCGGTGGGCAGCATCAGACCGGAGGTACGCCGCCGGTCCAGCACCTGGATCAGGGTGACCGGCGCCGCCGGGTCGTGGGACAGGCCGGTCATCCTGCCGTACGCCCAGTCGCGCCGGCCACGCCCACCGAGCAGCACCAGCCGGCGGCTGGTGATCACCGCCATGCCGGCGTCGGTGACCCGCACACCGTCCGGGCGGCGCGGGCGCAGGGGCCCGGACGGTGGGGCGACCGCGAGATCCGGCGCCGGAAGCACGGGAGTGTGCCGCACCTCGACCAGTTGCGCGGCCGGCAGCGCCCAGAGCACCACCTCGTCGCCGGCCAGTTCCAGCGGTAGGCCGGCACCGGCCGCCGCGGAGCCCTGGAAGTCGGCGGCCAGGGCACGCAGCCGCCGTAACTCGTCGTCCCGTCGCCGCCAGGCCGTCTCCGCGCCGCGGAACGTGCTGACCCGCCGAACGTTCTGCCGGTGCGCCCACCGGTACCGCCATGTGGAACCCGTCGAATCAGTCTTTGCCACGCCGACTCCTTCGCCGCGCTGGCCACCAACCGGGGTGTCACACGTGTTAACAGCGGCGGCGCGCCGCCCGGACACGCCAGAACGGGCGAATCAACCGATCGGCGGATCAAACCGGACGATAGGCCGATACTGCTGCCGGCGTTCATTCGGTCCACAGTGCGGCCGTGCGGCGCGGAGGCCGAACTGTCGTCGGAGCGTCACCTTCCGCGCGTGCCGTACGAGCCGGTCGCCGTCTCGGTAACGTCAGCCGAAGCCGGGTGGTGACGCCGCCGCACCGCCGTACGGAGGGGGTGAGGATCGTGCCGCAGGGCGCCCGGCCCGGGGTGGTGATCGGTGTCGACATCGGCACCACCAGCACCAAGGCCGTCGCGTACGACACCGGTGGCCGGCAGTTCGCCAGCCACTCGGTCGGCTACCCGCTGCACGACCCCCAGCCCGGGTACGCTGAGCAGGACCCGCAGGTCATCCTCGACGCGGTGCTGGAGTCGATCCGCGCGGTGGTGGCCGAAACTGCCGAGCCGGTGGCCGGGCTGTCGTTTGGGTCCGCCATGCACAGCCTGATCGGGCTGAGCGCGGAGGGCAGCCCCCTCACCCCGTCGGTGACCTGGGCCGACTCGCGAGCCACCCGGCAGGCCGAGCGCCTGATGGCGGTGCCGTCCGGCCTGGCCCTGCACCGCCGGACCGGTACGCCGATGCACCCGATGTCGCCGCTTCCCAAGCTGCTGTGGTTCGCCGAGCAGGAGCCGAAACTCTTCGAACGGGTCGCGCACTGGGTCGGCATCAAGGAGTGGGTGCTGCTGCGACTCTGCGACGTGTTGGTCACCGACCACTCCATCGCCTCGTCCACCGGCCTGATGGACATCCACCGGCTGGAGTGGGACAGCGAGGCGCTGACCATCGCCGGCATCACCCAGGAGCAGCTCCCCCACCTGGTCTCCACCACCGCCGTGCTGCCCGGGCTCACCGCGGCGGCCGCGGTGGCGACCGGCCTGCCGCAGCGCACCCCGGTGGTGGTCGGCGCGGGCGACGGGCCGCTGGCGAACCTCGGCCTGGGCGCCGTGCACCCCGGAATGGTGGCCTGCTCGATCGGCACCAGCGGCGCCATGCGGGTGATGGTCGAGCGGCCCGGCGTGGACCCGCTCGGCGGGGTGTTCTGCTACGCGTTGACCGAGGACCGCTGGGCGGTCGGCGGCGCGATCAACAACGGCGGCATCGTGCTCCGCTGGGCCGGTGAGGCGCTCGCCCCGGATCTGGGCGAGCACTCCGAGGCGGAGCTGGTCGCGCTGGCGGCCCGTGCGCCGGTCGGCTCGGGCGGGCTCATCATGCTGCCGTACCTGCACAGCGAGCGGGCGCCACACTGGAGCGCGCTGCCGCGCGGCGCGTACGTGGGGTTGACCCACGGGCATCGGCGCGAGCACCTGGTGCGGGCCGCGCTCGAGGGGGTCTGCCAGCAGCTCGCACTGGTGCTGGCCTCGGTGCGGGCGGCCGGCAACGAGGTCCGCGAGATCCGCGCCGGCGGGGGTTTCGCCCGCAGCGGCCTGTGGCGGCAGATGCTCGCCGACGTGCTCGGCCTGCCGGTGAGCTTCCCGGCCGGGCGCGAGGGGTCGAGCTTCGGCGCGGCCCTGCTCGGGATGCAGGCGCTGGGGCTGATCCCCAGCATCGACGTGGCCGCCGACCTGGTGCGCATCGAGGAGACGGTCCGACCCGACGCGGCCGCCGCCGCCACGTACGCCTCGCTGCTGCCGCTCTTCGCCGAGCTGTACGACGCGCTGGTGCCCACGTTCTTCTCGATGCGCCGGCTGGCGCCCGGCCTGCCCACGGACCCCGTCCTCGTGGCACCGCCGACGTGACCGGCCCTACTCGGCACCGCCGCCGGGCCGATGTCGCTGATGAGGCTGATACCTCAGAGTCATTTTGATACCGGTGAGGTATCGCGCTCGTCGGCACATGGGCGCCCGGACGGGTGACGCCAACCTCCGCGACCCCAACGGCCGCGCGTGCTTCATATCGTGCAAACGTGAGAAAAAGCGACAAGAAGCGCTCATCTTCCCCGTCGGGCCCACTCGTCCGCGTACCCCTGAAGTGGCTGACGGCGGCGGTCGCGCTGGCCGTGGTCGCGACGACCGGGCCGGCCACCGCCGACGGCCCCGGGCCCGAGCCGGGCCACGGTGCCGGGCCAGGGTCCGCACCCGGCCCGGGGAACGCCGCCGGCCCGGGGAACGCCGCCGGCCCGGGGAACGCCGCCGGCCCGGGGAACGTCGCCGGCCCGGGAAACGTCGCCGAGCAGGGGGACGAGCCCGGCGTGGAGCCGACGCCGGAGCGCGCGCCGACCAGTGCGGTGTCCTGGCTGTCGTTCCCCGGTGGGGTGTTCGCGGTGGACTCGCTCGGGCACACCGTGCGGTACCGGGCCTGCGACGGTGACACCGGCCGGGTCGCCGACCCGGACATGAGTGTCGCCGCCGGGGTGGCCAGCGGCGAGGTCACCGTCGAGGGCAGGAGCTACCGCTACCGGGTGCCGCTGGTCGGGCGGAGCCAGGGCAGCCTCCAGGTGGTCGGGCGTCACCACCCGCCGACCGAACTGACCGGGGTCGTCGTCACCAGCCCGCAGCCGCCCACCGACCCGGTCGCGGGCGCCCGGCTGTTCCCGCTCAGCGGGCAGCTCGCCCGGGTGGTCGCGGACGCGAGCCTCAACCCGGCCGGGGTCACCGTCCGGGACCTGTCCGGCCGGTACGGCGATCAGCAGGTGGCGGTCAACGGCGCTCTGCGCCCCAAGGCGGCCAGCGTGATCAAGTTGTGGATCCTGGTCGAGCTGCTCCGCCGCGTCGACTGTGGACAGGTCTCCCTCGACGACGGCGTGCTGGTCACCCCGGCCGACGTGGTCGGCGGCACCGGTCAGCTGCAGTTCGAGACGTTCCCGCAGGTGGTCACCCTGCACCGGCTCGCCCAGTACCTGATCAAGTACAGCGACAACATCGCCGCGAACGTGCTGATCACCTACCTGGGCGGGTTCGCCCCGGTCAACGCGCTGATCGACTCGATGAACCAACGGTCCACCATCCTGGCCCGCCGGATGCTCGACAGCGCGGCCGCCCAGCGCGGCGAGGAGAACTACACCAGCCCCGACGACGTGGTGTCGTTGCTCGGCGCGGTCTGGGACGGCGAGATCCTCACCCCCGCCTCCCGCGACCTGATGATCGGCTTCATGCGGGAGCAGACCCTCAACACCAAGATCCCGGCGGCGCTGCCGCCCGGGGTGCCGGTGGCACACAAGACCGGTGACCTGCCGGACGCCTCGCACGACGTCGGCTACTACCTGATCCCCGGCTCGGAGACCGCCGTCGCGTTCCTCACCGCCGGGCCGATGGACACCGGCGACGAGACGGTCCGGCGGATGGCCCGCACCGTCTACGACTTCCTGGTCACCCCGGTGGACGGGGCGTACGAGGAGTGAGCCGTGCTCAGGCGCCGGGGATGTTCGCCGGCGGGTCCTCGCCGACCAGGTCGGCCGCCGGCGGCTCGGCCGCCACCGCCAGCCCGAAGTCCGAGTACGTCAGGTCCAGCTGCGCGGTCTTCGACTGCTCGCTGGCCAGCTGGATCTGGTAGCGGACCAGCCGCCCCTGCTCGTCCACGGTGGCGGTGAACGGCACGGCGCCGGCCCGGTCACCGAGCACACTGCCGACGCCGCTGCCCAGCACCGCGCCGCTCGCGCGCAGGTCCAGCGTTCCGGCGTACTCCCGGACGCCGGTCTGCCGGATCCGGGCCGGCGCGGTCAACGTGCCGGCCAGCCGGGTGTTGTCCAGGCCCGGCTGAGCGCCCGGCGCGTCCGGAGCGCCCACGTGCCACCAGGTCCGGCCGTCCCAGACCGGGACCCGGCGGTCCGGTGCGCTGACCCGCACGTAGACGTCCGGTCCGGTGGTCAGCCGCTCGATCTTCACCTCGCCGTTGGGCACCTTCAGCGATGTGGTCTCCAGGCCACGCCGCGCCTTCGGGTCCCACAGCAGCACCGTGCTGTCCCCGCCCGTCGACCCGCCGGTGCCCACCGTCAGCTTGTACGTCTGCTGGTCGACCTTCCCCGCGGCGGCGACCAGCACGCTCGCCGGGTCGGTCGCCACCGGGTCGGGTGACGCGCTGGCCGCCGGACGGCCCGCGTCGGGCTCGTCGCCCGCGGCGGACAGAGCCCACGCCCCGGCGGCGATCGCCACGACGAGGACGGCGCCCGCGGCGACCAGCTTCGGCTTGTTCACGGTCATCTCCCCCGAGCGGCACGCCCGTCGGCCGGCGGCCGATCGACGCTGACCGCGGTGCGGTCCGGCCAGAGTAGCCGGACCGCACCGACTGCTGTCGCCGGTCGGGTCCCGGGCGATCAGGCGCGGCTGATCGCGTTGGCGTGGATCGCCTCGTTCAGGTACGCCGCCAGCCCCGGCGCCGTGTTCTCGTAGTGCCTGGTGAACCGCTCGTCCGCCATGTACATGTCGGCCAACCCGGTGTGCACCTCGTACGAGCACTCGTAGAACCAGCGGCTGATGATCTGCCGGTGTTCCTCCGCCAACTCCATCGCCTCCGGGCTGTCCGCCGGGACGCCCGAGGCCAGCACCTCCGTCATCCGCCGGCCCCAGTCCTCGTTCTCCGCCTTGATCCGCAGCCAGTCGTCCTTCCCGTAGCGGGAAACCCGCCGGTTCGACTCCCGGTACGCCTCGGTGTCGCCCCAGCGCTGCTCGGCCTCGGCCTCGTGCTCCTCCGGGTTGAAGTCGCCGAAGACCTCGAACCGCTCCTCCGGCGTGAGTGGGATGTTCAACTTGCTCGCCTCCATCGCGAACTCGATCGCCGTGACCATCTCCTGCAACCGCTTGATCCGTACCGTCAGCAGCTCGTGCTGGCGACGCAGGTGCGCGGCCGGGTCGGCCGCCGGGTCGTCGATGATGGCGGCGATCTCCTCCAGAGGGAAACCCAGCTCCCGGTAGTACAGGACGAGCTGCAACCGTTCCAGGTCCGCGTCGTCGTAGCGGCGGTAGCCGGCCGGCGTCCGCCCGCTCGGCGAGAGCAGGCCGATCTCGTCGTAGTGGTGCAGCGTCCGTACCGTCACGCCGGCCACCCTCGCCACCTGACCCACCGTGTACGCCATGGCTCCCCTCCCTTCCGGGAACCACGCTCCCGCCTGCCGCTACGTGAGGGTCAAGGCCGATTCTGGCCCACCGTGTCGGGGCCGTCCGGCCGCCCGTACAGATAGCCCTGGCCGCGGGGGCAGCCGATCGCGATGACCGCCGCGTGCTGGCACTCGGTCTCCACCCCCTCGGCCACCACCGCCAGGTCGAACGCGCCGGCCAGCCGGGTCACCATCTCCACCGTGGCGTACGCCCGGTCGTCGTCGGTGCCGAGCCGGGCCACGAACGAACGGTCGATCTTCAGCTCGGTGGCCGGGATGCGATGCAGGTAGCTCAGCGACGAGTAACCGGTGCCGAAGTCGTCGATGGCGATCCCGATGCCCAGCTCGCGGAGCTGGCCGAGCCGATCCAGCACCGCGTCGGTCCCCTCGATCAGCGCCGACTCGGTCAGCTCCAGCGTCAACGCGCGCGGAGCCAGGCCCGCCCCCGCGCTGGCCGCGGTGACCGTGGCGATCAGGTCCGGCCGGCGCAGGTGGGCCGCGGAGATGTTCACCGCGACGGTCGCGTCCGGCGCCCGGTCCCGCCAGGTCGCCGCGGCCCGGCACGCCTCGTGGATCACCCAGCGGTCGATCGGCAGGATCAGCCCCGTCTCCTCGGCCAGCGGCAGGAACTTCGCCGGGGGCAGCATCCCGAGCCTGGGGTGCCGCCAGCGCACCAACGCCTCGGCACTGCGGACCACGCCCGTGGCCAGGTCGACGATGGGCTGGAACTCCAGGCGCAGCTGGTCCTCGTCCACCGCCCGGCGCAGGTCGGCGATCAGCTCGGCCCGGGAGACGGCCGACTCGCGCAGCGCCGGGGTGCACGTCCGGTACGCGGACTTCCCGGCCGCCTTGGCCGCGTACATGGCGATGTCGGCGTCGCGCAGCAGGTCGGTGTGGGAGGCGTGCTGCGGGCCGTACTCGGCGATGCCGATGCTCGCCGACGGGTGCACGCCGACGTCCTCGTCGCCGTCCGAGGGTTGCAGGGCGTCCAGCAGCCGTTCGGCGAGCTGCTCCGGGGGAACCGGCCGGTCGGCGTCGACCAGCACCGCGAACTCGTCGCCGCCGAGCCGGGCGATGGTGCCGTCGCCGCCGACCGCCGTCCGCATCCGGGCCGCCAGCCCGGTCAGCAGGGTGTCGCCGGTGGCGTGGCCGAACCGGTCGTTGACCTGCTTGAACCCGTCCAGGTCAAGCAGCAGCACCGCCACCGGCCGGCCGTCGCGCAGGGCCACGCGCAGCCGCCGGTTGAACAGCAGCCGGTTGGGCAGCCCGGTGAGCTGGTCGCCGTACGCGAGCCGGCGCAGCCGGGCCACCAGGCGCAGGTTCTCGTTGGCGGCCAGCCCCTGCCGTACGGCGAGCGCGGCGAGCAGCGCCATCATCGTCACGAAGATCAGCTGCGGGGTCTGCCCGGTGGGTCGGCGGGCCAGCACCACCGCGATGATCGCCCCGCCCACCGGCAGGTACGGCAGCGCGACCCGCCACCACGGCGGCGGCGAGGACTCGGCGGTGTCGTCGGTGCCGTCGCAGTCCGGAGGTGGCGGGTACCGGGCGGCCAAGCCGATCAGCAGGTAGCTCAGCGGCCAGCACAGGTCGATCATGTGCCCGGCGGTGTAGTCGGCGCGCGCGACCAGCGAGACGTACGCGATGTCGGCGACCACCCGGATGGTGAGGCTCGCCGCGAGCACGCTCATCGGCCGCCACACCGGCCGCGCCGGGCCGGTGACCGCCACCAGGATGGTGAGCTGCATCAGGTCGAACATCGGGTAGAGCAGTCCCAGGGTGCGCGCCGGGTCGGCCAGCTCGGCGGCGGCGACACCCCGGAACACCAGCACCCAGCCGATGGGCAGCAGGGCCAGCGCGACGATCACACCGTCCAGCAGCGTCCGGGCCCGCCCGACGGCGGTCCGGGGCGCGGAGGGCGAGCAGAGCAGCGCGGCGGTGCCGGTGAGGATGCCGGCGGTGAAGACCGCCCCGACCAGCGGGGTGTGCGGCAGGTCGCCGCCGCCGAGCCGTTGTGCGGTCCAGATCGCCCGGCCCAGCGCGGCGAGCGCCATGGTGGCCGCGAGCAGCGTCCAGAACCGGCGCAGCGGGGCCGGGTGCCGGCGGGCGACCCCGGCGCAGGCGAGCGTGGCCCACCCGGCGACCAGCAGCGCGCCCAGGTCGCTGACCAGCGCCGCGCCGGGCAGCGCGGCGACCAGCCAGCACGCCTCCGTGACCAGGACCCCACCGGCGAGGAGCAGCCCGGTACGGCCCGACCGCGCCAGCGTGACGCCCGTCGTCCGTCCGTCGGTCGCCCCCGGGGTGGCTGGCGTCCCTGCCGCCGTCGTCCCTGCGAACGGCGCTGCGGCGGCCGGGTCACCGTGGGTCGGCTCGGCGGGGGTGGGCGCCCCCGCGGCGTGCTTCACGTCCTGTCGCGACACGGTCGCTCCGGCTCTCCGTCGTGCGTGCACCATCGGGCAGACCCGTCCACGGCAAACCCCGAAAGCCTAGCCAGCGCCCGGGTACCCCGCCAGCGTCCGAACGGGCGCGCGGGCCGAGCCACGCCGGACCGCCCAGGCCGTCCACCGGACGGGGCGACTCCGGTACGCGGTGGCTGTGCAACGCGTCGGATCAGCGGCCGGCGGAGCGGTTCCAGGGCGAGCGGGGCAGCGCGGTGCCGGCCAGCGGGCGGCCGATCAGCCAACACAGGAAGCGTGCCATCGACGGCTCAGCTGACCGCGAGGCGCTGGGCGTCGGACGCGGAGATCTCGTACTGCGCCCCGCAGAACGTGCACTGCTGCGCGTACCGGGTGCGGATCGGGATGAGCGGGATGAAGAAGAGCGTGAACTTGGTCGAGCGGCGGGTGATCACCTGCGCGGCGTGGTTGCCGCAGTTGCGGCACACCTGCTGCGCGACACCGGACCGGTCAACCTTGGTACGCAGACCGAAGATGAAGAACATCGAACGCCAGTACCCACTCCACCCCGACAAGTCACCGGATCGCGCCGACGAGATCGCGGCGATATCCGCCCGGACGCGCGGCGAGCGCCGGCCCGTGATGCGGTGGGCCGGCGCTCGTCAGGCGGGGATCAGCCGGCGGCGCCGGTCGGCTGGGGATCCAGGCCGGGCACCTCGGTGGCGAGCCAGATCGGCTGCCAGTCGGGCACCTCGTGGAAGCGGCGCAGCTCGGAGAGCCCGGACACCGACCCGCTCCAGGCCCCGTACGGCGGGTTGCCCTCGTCGAAGCCGCTCTGCACGAAGGTCAGCGTGGTCCGGCCGCCGGATTCGGCCAGCTCCCAGGTGCTGACGCCGGTGGGGCCCCAGTCGACGGACATTTTGCGGCCCGGCTCCACGTCGATCACCTTGGCGGCGTAGCCGGCCTCGAAGCCGCCCATGGCGTACCGGCCGCCGACCCAGGGCTCGATGCCGATCGGGTAGCCGAACCAGGCGCTGGCCTGCTCGGAGTCGGTCAGCGACTCCCACACCTTGTCGGCGGGCGCGGCGATGACCAGCTCGCCGCGCAGGTCGGCGGAGGTGAAGTCGGTCCGCGGCAGCAGCGGCCGGCCCTCCAGGTGGGAGGCGAGGTTGGCGATGGACAGCGCCCAGTAGGTCTGCAGGACACCGCGGATGCTGCTGCCGCTCATCGCCTCGGCGAAGTCGAAGTGGCTCTGCGTCAGGGTCAGCACGGTGCTGTCCGGACCCTCGGCGGTCAGCTGGAACTCGGTGGTGGTCTCCACCCCGTCCAGCAGCCAGCCGATGCGCAGCGTGTCGTCGTCGGCGTGCAGCAGTCGCTGGTGCGGGGCGTCGCCCTCCGGCGTGTAGCGACCCCAGAACTCGTACCGCTGCGGAAGCTCGACCTCGGCGTGCTCGGCCAGCCAGGTACGCAGCTCGGCGGGGTCGGTCAGCGCCTGGCGGACGCGGCCGACCGGTGCGGACAGGCGGGCCTTCACAGTCAACGGTTCACTCATGGTCGTTCCCTTTCGGATAGCAGGCCACGGCGAGTTTGAAGGCATCCCCTTCGCTGCCGCCGTAGCGCGTGAACAGGTCCTGAAGTGCGGTTTGCAGGTCGTGCAGGAACTGCTGGCGCTGCTCGGCGGGCACCCGGATCTCGCCGGAGACCCCGATCGAGGGCAGCTCGGGCGCCGCCCGGTCCAGGGCGGCGATGTCGGCCTGGACCTCCTCCATCAGGTCGAGCAGGTAGCCCAGGCTCAGCTCGTCACGCGCCCGGCGCAGCCCGATCCGCCCGACGAGCCGGGGAGAGAGCCAGTAGGAGCGGGCGGCGGCCTGGTAGATGCCCTCGGTGATGCCGCGAACCTTGCGCTCGTTGACCAGCTCGACCAGGCCGGCCGCGACGAGCTGCTTGACGTGGTAGTAGACGCGCTGTGGCGTCTGGTCGAGTCGAGCCGCGACCTCGGTGCAGGTGCGCGGTTCGGCCAGTTGCCGCAGCACCTCGACACGCTGCGGCTTGAGCAGGACCTCGGCCTGCTCGATCTGTTCCAGGTACAGGACGTCTCTCATGGCAAAATCAGTTTGTACGTACAAAACTTGTTTGTCAATCGCTTCGCGAGAAGCCGCGCCGACTTTCTCGGCGCGGCTTCAGGCGACAGCGGTCAGGGCGGTCCGGTGACGGTCAGGGCAGCCAGTCGGGGCGCAGCGGGTAGCCGTTCACGCCCTCCGGGCCGTTGCGGGTGGCCAGCACCTGGTGCAGTTGGATGCCGTTGCGCTCGAACGCCATCCGGGACCCGGCCATGTACAGCCCCCACACCCGAGCGGTGCCCGCGCCCACCTCCGACACGCAGAAGTCCCAGTGCTCGACCAGGTTGCGGCACCAGGCGGCCAGCGTCAGCGCGTAGTGCTGGCGCAGGTTCTCCTCGTGGTGCACCTCCAGCCCGACGTCGTGCACCTCGCTGATCAGCCGACCCGGGCCGGCCAGCTCGCCGTCCGGGAAGACGTACCGGTCGATGAACGCCCCGGACCGGTGCGGGGCGCGGTTGTCCGCCCGCGTGATGCAGTGGTTGAGCAGCCGTCCTCCCGGCCGGAGCCGGTCCCGCAGGGCCCCGAAGTAGGCCGGGTAGTTGCGCACCCCGATGTGCTCGGTCAACCCGATCGAGGAGATGACGTCGAACTGCTCCGCCGGCGCGTCCCGGTAGTCCAGGTGCCGCACCTCGGCCAACTCGGTCAGCCCCTCCCGCTCGATCGCGGCCTGCGCCCACTGGGCCTGCGCCTTCGACAGGGTCACCCCGAGCGCCTTGACGCCGTACTCGCGCGCGGCGTGCCGGACCATGCCGCCCCAGCCGCAGCCCACGTCGAGCAGCCGCATCCCCGGCTTGAGCGCCAGCTTGCCGGCGACCAGGTCGTACTTCGCCGCCTGCGCCTGCTCCAGGGTGTCCTCCGGAGAACGGAAAACCGCGCAGGTGTACGTCATCGACGGGCCGAGCACCTTCTCGTAGAAGGCGTTGGAGACGTCGTAGTGATGCGAGATCGCCGTGCTGTCCCGGACACGCGAGTGCCGCAGCCCGTTCATCACCCGCTTCCAGCGCGGCTGCGCCTCCTGCGGCGGGGCCGGCGGGGGCAGCAGCCGCTCCCAGCCCAGCCCGCGGACCAGGGACAGCCCCTCCGCCAGCGACGGCGGACGCAGGCGCAGCTCGTCCTTGAGCACCCGCAGCGCCTCGTACGGGTCGCCCGGGTGCACCCCCTGCAACGCCAGGTCTCCGCTGACGTAGGCCCGGGCCATGCCCAGGTCGCCAGGGGCCGTGAGCAGGTACGACAGGCCCCGCTCGGAACGGATCGCCAGGGTGATGCCGGCGTCGGACGGGCCGAGGGCGCTGCCGTCGTACCCGGTGATCCGCACCGGTAGCGGCCCGGTGGTGACCGCGCGGACCACGTCCGCCACGGTCGGACCCGTTCGCCGGCCCCCCGCCGGCGGGGTGGCGGGGACGCTCGCCGCCCCCTGATCTCGGTCGGTCAGGCTCATGCTCGTGCTACCGCCTTCTCGTACAGTCCCGTCAGCCGGTGGTCCGGGTCGTAGCGGTCCTTCACCGCGCGCCAGGTCTCACCCCCGTAGAGGCGGTCGAAGGCGTCCCGGTCGTAGTACGCGTCGGAGTAGAGCGACTTGTGCCCGCCCAACTCCGACACCCTGCGTTCGATCGTGCGGTTGACGTCGCCGTCGGCGGCGCCCGGCGCGATCGGCACGCTCCCCCAGAACCCAATGTTGACGTAGTCCTGCCCCGGCCGGAGGGGATACAGCGGCCATGCCCGCGCGGAACCGGGACCCGCCGGTTCGCGCAGGCGCAACGGACAGAGCCACACCGGGTTCATCCCCACCGCGCCGGCGAACCAGCGCAGGAAGTCCGCTGTGCGTTCGAGCGGGATCTCCACGTCCTGCACGACCCGCTCGCGGGCCGGCTGGCCGCGCAGCCGGTCGATGCGGGCCGCCACCTGGTGCCGGTGCTCGAGCCGGACCAGGCGGTGGTAGACGTCGCTGCGCCGGAAGCGCGCCGGCCAGAGCCGGCGTACGACCGGGTGCTGCGCGCCGAACGCCGCCGAGCACCAGAACCAGTCGGTGTCCCAGCGCCACAGATAGTCGTACGCCGTGAGCACGTCACGGGTGCGCTGGCGCAGCGACCGGTAGTAGATCGACTGGCCGGTGTAGTCGCTGGGCGGCCCGGCCTGGTCGGTGAACGTGGCCAGCACCAGGTACGCCTCGCCGGGGCTGAACATCACCCCGTCCATCGCGTCGACCGGCTCGCCGGCCCAGGACCGGGTGGCGGTGATCTCGGCGATCGCGTCGGTGAGCGCCTCCAGCCGGGTGAACCGGATGTTGCGCGACGCCACGTACCGGCCGACCGGTTGCAGCTCGATGCGCAGCCGGGTGGCGTAGCCGAGGCTGCCCAGCGAGTTGGGGAACGCGGTGAACAGGTCCGCGTGCTCGCCCTCCGGCCGGGCCGTGATGATCTCGCCGGAGCCGGTGAGGATGTCCAGCTCCCGCACCGACTCGTGCGGCAGCCCGTTGCGGAAGGAGGTCGACTCGATCCCGAGGCCGGTCACCGCCCCGCCCAGCGTGATGGTGCGCAGTTGCGGCACCACCAGCGGCATCAGCCCGTGCGGCAGCGTGGCGTCGACCAGGTCCTCGTACGTGCACATGCCCTGCACGTCGGCCGTGCGCGCGGTCGGGTCGACCGACAGCACCCGGCCGAGGCCGCTCACGTCGAGGCCCGGCGTCCGGGGTGCGGACCGGGGTCGGAACAGGTTGGACGTGCGTTTGGCGAGCCGGACAGGCTCGCCCGTGGGCACCGCGGCGTACGACCGTCGCAGCGTGTCCACCGCTTGATCATGGTCAATGGGGTGATCCACACGCTCAACGCGCATGTGGATCACCTTACGCCCGGCCCGGTAAAACGGTGGGATGTCGGCGGTGGCGGTTTCCCGTCCGGTGGCAGACCCGGGGGTTACCGTGGCGGGCATGGCGTCGCCCGCGATCACCGCCCTGGACTCCGCCGGACTGCCCTACCGGCTGATCGCGCACGGCGCGGTCGGCAGCCTGGCGGAGGCCGCCGCCGTCCGGGGCGTCGCCGTCCCGGACGTGGTCAAGACGATCGTGGTCCGCCGGAGCGCCGACGACCACCTGTTCGTGCTCACCCCCGGCGACCGGGTCGTCTCCTGGCCCAAGCTGCGCGCCCTGCTCGGTGTGCACCGACTCTCCATGCCGGACGCCGCGGGCGCCCTGGCCGCCACCGGCTACGAGCGCGGCACGATCACCCCGTTCGGCGCGAGCACCGCCTGGCCCGTGATCGCGGACGAGCGGCTGCGCGGGCGCGAGATCACCCTGGGCGCCGGCGAGCGCGGCCTCGCCGTCGCGGTCGACGCCGACGCCGCGATCGCCACTCTCGGCGCCACCGTGGCCGACGTCACCGACCCGCAGCCGACCCGCTGAGCACAGGCGGCCGAGATGGCGCGTGACCGGGTGGCGTTCTGGAAGGACGTCCGGGTCACCCACTGACACGGGACTGGCACCGGCCCGCCGGGGTGGGTGAGGATGGCCCGTATGTCCGCGCCCGACGAACGCCCCGACCCCGCCGGCACCGTCTACGGCGGGCGGCGGTCCGCACCCCGTTCCGGCCCACTGGCCGATCCGCTGCTGCGGGTGGCGTTGGCGGTCGGGCTGGTCGGCGTACTCCTGGGGGTGGTCTTCGCCACCGGGCTGCTCGACGGTGACGACGAGCCGGTGGTGCCGGCGACGGTCGGCGCCCCGTCCAGCGCGCCGGAGCCCACCGCCCCGGCGGCCGAGCCGAGCGCGACGGCCGAGCCGTCGCCGGCCCCGTCGGCCACCAC
>NZ_QGKR01000267.1 GCF_003172955.1 Micromonospora acroterricola
GACCCGGCGGCCGGCGGCGAGGACGGCGGGGGCGGCCCGGCCGCTGCGCGGGCCGACGGGCTGGCTGGGCACGCGGTCGGCAACCTGGTGCTCTGCGGCCTGATGGAGCTGCTCGGCGACCCGGTGGCCGCGCTGGAGCACGCCGGCGCGATGCTCGGCGCGGTCGGCCGGGTGCTGCCCATGTCCCGCGAGCCGGTGGGCATCGAGGCGCGGGTGCGGGGCGCCGACCCGACCGCCCCGGACGAGGTGCGCACCGTACGCGGCCAGCACCAGGTGGCGGTCACCACCGGGCGGGTCGAGTCGCTGCGGCTCACCCCGACCGCCCCGGCGGCCTGCGCCGAGGCTCTGGCGGCGATCGGCGCGGCGGACTGGCTGATCTTCGGGCCGGGCAGCTGGTACACCAGCGTGCTGCCGCACCTGCTGGTGCCGCAGCTCGCCGACGCGATCGTGTCCAGCCCGGCCCGGCGACTGGTCACCCTGAACCTCGCCGCGGAGAAGGAGACCCTCGGGCTCTCCGTCGCCGACCACCTCGCGGCGCTGCACTGGTACCTTCCCGAGCTCAAGGTGGATCTCGTGCTGGCTGACGCCAAGGCGGTGGGTGACCCCGAACCGGTCGAACGTGCGGCAGAATCGCTGGGTGCCCGCCTGGTCCTTGCTCCCGTCGCCGTCATCGACGGCACTCCCCGCCATGATCCGGCTGCCCTGGGCGCCGCGCTGGTGCCTGTCCTGGGTGCCGATCGTTAGACACGTACGTAATCTCCGGCGACACGCCGGAACCGGTCCGTGAGGGGACGCACAATGGCGATGACGGCTGCGGTCAAGGACGAGCTGAGTCGGGTCGACGTGCCCAAGCCCTGCTGTCGGCGGGCGGAGATGGCCGCGCTGCTGCGCTTCGCCGGGGGGCTGCACATCGTCTCCGGCCGCGTGGTGGTGGAGGCGGAGCTGGACACCGGGGCGGTGGCCCGCCGGCTGCGCCGGGAGGTCGCTGAGGTCTACGGGTACCCGAGTGAGATCCACGTGCTGGCCTCCGGCGGCCTGCGCAAGGGCAGCCACTTCATCGTCCGGGTGGTCAAGGACGGCGAGGCCCTGGCCCGCCAGACGGGCCTGCTGGACGTGCGTGGCCGGCCGGTGCGCGGGCTGCCTCCGCACGTGGTGGCGGCGAACGTCTGCTGCGCGGTCTCCGCGTGGCGGGGCGCGTTCATGGCGCACGGCTCGCTCACCGAGCCCGGCCGGTCCAGCGCCCTGGAGATCACCTGTCCCGGGCCGGAGTCGGCGCTGGCGCTGGTCGGCGCGGCCCGCCGGATCGGGATCACCGCCAAGAACCGCGAGGTGCGCGGGGTGGACCGGGTGGTGGTCAAGGACGGCGACGCCATCGCCGCGCTGCTCACCCGGATCGGCGCGCACTCCAGCGTGCTGGCCTGGGAGGAGCGCCGGGTCCGCCGCGAGGTACGGGCCACCGCCAACCGGCTCGCCAACTTCGACGACGCCAACCTGCGCCGTTCGGCGCGCGCCGCGGTGGCCGCCGCCGCCCGGGTGACCCGGGCGCTGGAGATCCTCGCCGACGAGGCCCCCAACCACCTCACCGACGCCGGCCGCCTGCGACTGGAGCACCGGCAGGCGTCGCTGGAGGAGTTGGGCGCGCTCGCCGAGCCGGCGTTGACCAAGGACGCCATCGCCGGGCGGATCCGCCGGCTGCTGGCGCTGGCCGACAAGCGGGCCCGCGACCTCGGCATCCCGGATACCGAAGCAGCCGTCACGCCCGACATGCTCGTGGTCTGATAGGACGGTGGGGCCGCACGGTGCGCCCGGGACGACGACCCGGCGCAGCGTGGCCTCGCACGCTCGGATAAGGTCGCTGCGTACGGCAAGGGGGCCGACACAGGCACTCCTCGTCGTGCCCACCGCCTCGGGCGGTCAGGTCCTCAGACCGCGGCGGGGTGCCGAGATGAACCGTCAACGGCCGGCTCCAACGGTCGGCGCACACCACTCCGCCGGCCCGTTGTCTGAAGCCGGCGGACCAGAACGCGAGGAGATGGGACCTGTGACCATCCGGGTTGGCATCAACGGCTTCGGCCGGATCGGCCGTAACTTCTTCCGGGCAGTGCTGGCGTCCGACGCCGACATCGAGGTCGTGGCGGTGAACGACCTGACCGACAACGCCACGCTCGCCCACCTGCTCAAGTACGACAGCATCCTGGGTCGCCTGCCGTACGAGGTCAAGGCCACCGCCGACGAGATCACCGTCGGTGGCAAGACCATCAAGGCGTACGCGGAGAAGGACCCGGCGTCGCTGCCGTGGGGCGAGGTCGGCGCCGACGTCGTCATCGAGTCGACCGGCTTCTTCACCGACGCCACCAAGGCCAAGGCGCACGTCGACGGCGGGGCCAAGAAGGTCATCATCTCCGCCCCGGCGAAGAACGAGGACGTCACGGTCGTCATGGGCGTCAACCACGACACCTACGACCCGGCGAAGCACACCATCATCTCCAACGCTTCGTGCACCACCAACTGCCTCGCGCCGATGGCGAAGGTCCTGCACGATACGTTCGGCATCCAGCACGGTCTGATGACGACGATCCACGCGTACACCCAGGACCAGAACCTCCAGGACGCCCCGCACAAGGACCTCCGCCGGGCCCGGGCCGCCGCGCTGAACATCGTCCCGACGTCCACCGGCGCCGCGAAGGCCATCGGCCTGGTGCTGCCGGAGCTCAAGGGCAAGCTCGACGGGTACGCCCTGCGGGTGCCGATCCCGACCGGCTCGGTCACCGACCTCACTGTCAACGTGGGTCGCGAGACCACCGTGGACGAGGTCAACGCCGCGCTGAAGGCCGCCGCGGACGGCCCGCTCAAGGGCATCCTGGTCTACAACGAGGACCCGATCGTCTCCACCGACATCGTCACCGACCCGGCGTCGTGCATCTTCGACGCGCCGCTGACGAAGGTGGTCGGCAACCAGGTCAAGGTCGTCGGCTGGTACGACAACGAGTGGGGCTACTCCAACCGGCTGGTCGACCTGGTCAAGCTGGTCGGTTCGTCGCTGTGAGTATCCGGACCCTCGACGACCTGCTCGCCGAGGGGGTGTCAGGTCGGCGCGTGCTGGTGCGCGCCGACCTGAACGTCCCGCTCGACAAGCAGACCGGCGACATCACCGACGACGGACGGATCCGTGCCGTGCTGCCGACGCTGGGCGCACTGGTCTCCGCCGGCGCCAAGGTGGTCGTCTGTTCGCACCTGGGCCGCCCGAAGGGCACGCCGGACCCGCAGTTCAGCCTCCGCCCGGTCGCCGGGCGGCTCGGTGAGCTGCTCGGCGCGCCGGTCCACTTCGCCACCGACACCGTCGGCGACTCCGCCCGCTCCACCGTGGCGGGCCTGGCCGACGGCCAGGTCGCCCTCCTGGAGAACCTGCGCTTCAACGCCGGTGAGACCAGCAAGGACGACGCCGAGCGGGGCGCCTTCGCCGATCAGCTCGCCGCGTTCGGCGACGCCTACGTCGACGACGCGTTCGGCGCCGTGCACCGCAAGCACGCCAGCGTCCACGACGTGCCGGCGCGGCTGCCGCACGTGGCCGGCCGGCTGGTGCTGCGCGAGGTCGAGGTGCTCTCCAAGCTGACCGGTCAGCCCGAGCGGCCGTACGTGGTGGTGCTCGGCGGGTCCAAGGTCTCCGACAAGCTGGCGGTGATCGAGGCCCTGCTGCCCACGGTCGACCGGCTGCTCATCGGTGGCGGGATGTGCTTCACCTTCCTCAAGGCCCAGGGCCTGGAGGTGGGCACCTCGCTGCTCGAGAAGGACATGGTCGAGACCTGCCGCAACCTGCTGGAGCGGTCCGGCGGCAAGATCCTGCTCCCGGTCGACGTGGTGGTCGCGGACGCGTTCGCGCCGGACGCCGCGCACGACACGGTCCGCGTCGACGGCATCCCGAGCCACCGGCTCGGTCTGGACATCGGCCCGGAGACGGTGGCCGGTTTCGCCGCCGCGCTGTCCCAGGCGAAGACGGTCTTCTGGAACGGCCCGATGGGCGTGTTCGAGATGGCGGCGTTCGCGGCCGGCACCCGGGGGATCGCCGAGGCGATCACCAAGGCGGACGCGTTCAGCGTCGTCGGTGGCGGCGACAGCGCAGCCGCGGTCCGTGCCCTCGGGCTGGACGAGTCCAGTTTCGGGCACATCTCCACCGGCGGCGGCGCCTCCCTGGAATACCTCGAGGGCAAGACCCTCCCCGGCATCGCGGCCCTGGAGAACTGAATGGCGAGCACGACCCGCCGGCCACTGATGGCCGGCAACTGGAAGATGAACCTCAACCACCTCGAGGCCAACCTGCTGGTGCAGAAGCTGGCGGCGAGCCTCACCGAGAAGCAGCTCACCGAGGTGGAGACGGTCGTTCTGCCGCCCTTCACCGACCTGCGCACCGTGCAGACCGCGGTGGACGGCGACAAGCTGCTCATCGGCTACGGCGGGCAGGATCTCTCCCCGCACGCCGGGGGCGCCTACACCGGCGACATCTCGGGCTCGATGCTGGCCAAGCTCGGCTGCTCGTACGTGGTGGTGGGGCACTCGGAGCGGCGGGCCTACCACCACGAGGACGACGCGGTGGTCAACGCCAAGGTGAAGGCGGCGCTGACGCACGGCCTGACCCCGATCCTCTGCGTGGGGGAGGGGCTGGACGTCCGCGAGCAGGGCACCCACGTGGCGCACTGCGCCGACCAGCTCGACGGGGGCCTCGCCGGGCTCACCCCCGAGCAGGTACGGCAGGTGGTGATCGCGTACGAGCCGGTCTGGGCGATCGGCACCGGCAAGACCGCGACGCCGGAGGACGCCCAGGAGGTGTGCGGGGCGGTCCGTCAGCGACTGGCGGAGCGCTTCGACCAGGACACCGCCGACCAGGTCCGGGTCCTCTACGGCGGCTCGGTCAAGGCGTCCAACGTCGCCTCGATCATGGCGCAGCCGGACGTGGACGGGGGCCTGGTGGGGGGCGCCAGCCTGGACGCGGAGGAATTCGCGCAGATCTGCCGGTTCCCCGAGCACATCGCCCGCTGATCGCTCGCTATCCTTGACACCGCCCGTCCACCGGCCGGTGCCGTCGTGCCCGACCTGTCCGGGCGAGGATCGCTACGAGAGGACTGCCCCCAGCCATGCCGATCTGGTTCGCATACACGTTGATCGTGTTGCTGGTCATCACGAGCGTTCTGCTCACCCTGCTGATCCTGCTGCACCGCGGTAAGGGCGGCGGATTGTCGAGCATGTTCGGCGGTGGCGTCAGCTCCAGCCTCGCCGGCTCCTCGGTGGCGGAGAAGAACCTGGATCGTTACACCGTTCTGGTGGGCGTCGTCTGGTTCGCCGCCATCGTCGGCCTCGGGCTCTGGCTCCGCCTCCAGATGAACAGCGGCGCCTGAGCAGGGCCGCCAAGTCGTACAATCTGCGCGCGGTCCGTCACCCGACGGGCCGCGCGCAGGCTTTTCTCCGCTGCACCGCGTCGCCCGCCGCCCATCCCCGAAGACGGCGGGTCCCCTCCGACGACAGGAGCGAGCAGCCGTGCCGAGTGGCAACGTCATCCGTGGCGCCCGGGTCGGGTCCGCACCCGTCCGCCCGGACGAGCGACACCCTCCCGCCCCCCGACAGGACGTCACCTACTGGTGCCGCAACGACCACCGGACCAGCATCCGGATCGCCGCGGACGCCGTCGCGCCACCCCTGTGGGACTGTCCGCGTTGCGGTCTGCCCGCCGGGCAGGACGCCCAGAACCCGCCCGGTCGGGCCCGCGCCGAGCCGTACAAGAGCCACCTGGCGTACGTGAAGGAACGGCGTACCGCCGAGGAGGGGGAGGCGTTGCTGGCCGAGGCGCTGGACGCGCTGCGCCGCCGCCGAGGCGAGTAGGAGGAGGTGCCCCGCACCGCGCGGGGCCCTTCCTCTCAGCGCAGGCTGCGCAGCCGAGCGGGTACGTCGGCCGCTGCCGCGCGGTCCAGCAGCCAGCGGGTCCGGTCCACGCCGTGCACCCCGGCGGCCGGCAACTGCACCGGCCCGGCGCCGGCCAGCGCCATGCCCACCGCCCGCGCCTTGTCGGCGCCGCCGGCCACCAGCCAGACCTCCTCGGCGGTGTTGATCGCCGGCAGGGTGAGCGTGGTCCGCACCGGCGGCGGCTTGGGGCTGCCCCGCACCGCGCTGCACGGCCGGCTCTCGTAGTGCACCGGGTGCTCGGGGAAGACCGAGGCGACGTGCCCGTCCTCCCCGACGCCCAGCAGCAGCACGTCGAAGTGCGGCAGTGCGGCGTGCCCGGGGCGGGCAGCGCGCGCCAGCTCCTCGGCGTACGCCGCGGCGGCCGCCTCGGGGTCGTTGCCGGCCGGGCCGTCGGAGGCCGGCATGGGGTGCACCCGGGCCGGGTTCAGCGGCACCAGGTCGAGCAGGGCGGCCCGGGCCTGGGTCTCGTTGCGTTCCGGGTCGCCGGCGGGCAGGAACCGCTCGTCGCCCCACCACACGTCGACGCGGGACCAGTCCACCGCGTCGCGGGCCGGCAGGTTCGCCACCGCCCGGTAAACGGCCGCGGCGATCCGTCCACCGGTGAGCACCACCGAGGCCTCGCCCCGGTCGGCCTGGGCGTCGAGCAGCTTCACCAGCAGCCGGGCCGCCACGGCCTGCGCCAGCAGGTCGACGTCGGCGTGGACGGCGACACTCGCCTCACTCATCGGTTGTGCCTTCGTTTCCCGACCGCGCGGCGGTCGCTGTCGCGTCATGCCGGGCCGGTGCCCGGATGTGGCGGGGCGGGTGCCCCGGAGTTCCGGGGCAGGACCCGGATCCAGTCCTGCCCCGATGTGGCGCCGTGGACGCGCCGAGCTCAGCTCTGGCCGCTCGTGCCGGCGTGCGCGGTGACCCCGGCCTCCGCGCGGTGTGCGGTGGCCGGATCCTTCCAGACGTGCACCCGCTGCGGGGGACGCTGCTCCAGCCCGCGCAGCCCGGCGGTCGCGCCCAGCGCCTCCGCGTACACCTGGTCGGCGTCCAGCCGGCGCAGCTCCTCGGCCAGCTCGTCACCGAGCGGCCGACGCACCAGCGGCAGCGTCCGGTCGTCCTGACCGGTCCGCCGGAACACCGCCAGGCTGTCCTCGCGGGTCAGCGTCAGCTGGTCACCGTTGGCGCAGGTGAGCTGCACCTCCCGCATCCGCGGGTGCTCGTTGGTGTCGACCCGGCGCGGGCTGATGCCGAGCCGGCTCGACAGCCAGCCGGCCATCAGTGCCGCCGTGGGGTCGCTGGGCGGCGCGACAATGGTCGCCTCGGTGACCCGCGCCTCGGTGGTGTCGAACGCCCCGGCGACGAGGGTCCGCCACGGGGTGATCCGGGTCCACGCCAGGTCGGTGTCACCCGGGGCGTAGTCCCGGGCCCGCTGCCGCAGCGCCTCCACCGGGTCGGCGGCCTGGGCCGTGTCGGTGATCCGCCGGTCGGCGACAACCCCGAGGAAGTCGGTGGCGATCTCGGCCGGCGGCTCGCCGTGCCACCAGGTGACCACCGGCACGTCCGGAACCAGCAGCGGCATCACGACCGACTCGGCGTGCAGGGCCAGGCGCCCGTACATCCGGGTGACCACCGCCTCGCACGGGCCGAGCCGACCGCCGACGACGATCTCCGCGTCCAGCCGGTTGCGGTCCCGCTCGATCTCGGAGCGGACCACCACCACCAGCCGGCACGGGTGGGCGGCGGCGGCGATCGTCGCCGCGGCCTCCGCCTCCCGGACCCGCTTCTCGTCCACCACCACGATGAGGGTCAGCGCCATGCCGCTGGCCACCCCGCCGGCGCTACGCCGCTCGGCGGCGAGCGCCTTGACCACCTCGTTGCCGGTGGTGTCCCACAGCCCGATCACTGGAGCCTCCTGGTCTGCTCGCTGCCCTCGCTCACACCACCGCTTCGCGGCGGCGCGAGCGCCCCGCTGCTGTGCCTCCTGGTTCGCTCGCTGCGCTCGCTCACGCCACCGCTTCGCGGCGGCGCGAGCGCCCCGCTGCTGTGCCTCCTGGTTCGCTCGCTGCGCTCGCTCACGCTCGCCGCCACGCCCGGCCCTCGCGGCCCAGCATCTCGTCGGCCGCCCGCGGCCCCCACTCGCCGGCGCGGTACGGCTCCGGCCTGGTGTTCTCCCAGGCGTGCTCCAGCGGGTCGATCACCTGCCAGCTCTGCTCGACCTCCGCGGCGTCCGGGAAGAGGGTGCGGTCACCGATCAGCACGTCCAGCACCAGCCGCTCGTACGCCTCCGGGCTGGACTCGGTGAACGCCTCGCCGTACTGGAAGTCCATCGCGATGTCGCGGACCTCCATCGTGGTGCCCGGCACCTTCGAGCCGAACTTGAGCACCACGCCCTCGTCCGGCTGCACCCGGATGACGAGCTGGTTGTTGCCCAGCGACTCCATGTCGGCGTCGTTGAACGGCAGGTGGGGCGCCTTCTTGAACATGATGGCGACCTCGGTGACCCGCCGGGGGAGGCGTTTGCCGGCCCGGATGTAGAACGGCACCTCGGCCCAGCGGCGGTTCTGGATGCCCAGGCGCACCGCCACGTACGTCTCGGTGGTGGAGTCCGGGGGGACGCCCTGCTCCTCCAGGTAGCCGACCGCGCGCTCGCCGCCGACCCACCCCGGCAGGTACTGGCCGCGCACGGTGTCGCGGGTCACGTCCCGGGGGAGGGTGATGGCCTTGAGCACCTTCAGCTTCTCGGTCCGGATCTCGTCGGCGTCGAAGCTGGTCGGCTCCTCCATCGCCACCAGCGCCAGGAGCTGGAGCAGGTGGTTCTGGAGCACGTCGCGGGCGGTGCCGACGGTGTCGTAGAAGCCCGCGCGGCTGCCGATGCCGACGTCCTCGGCCATGGTGATCTGCACCGAGTCGACGTACTTCGAGTTCCACAGCGGCTCGAAGAGGTTGTTGGCGAACCGCAGGGCGAGGATGTTCTGGACGGTCTCCTTGCCCAGGTAGTGGTCGATCCGGAAGACGTCCTCCCGGGTGAAGACGTCGTCGACCAGGTCGTTGAGCGCCTTCGCGGAGGGCAGGTCGTTGCCGAACGGCTTCTCCACCACCACGCGGCGCCAGCCGCCGGACTTCTCGTTGTCGGCCATCCCGGTGCGGGCCAGCTGCTTGAGCACGACGGGGAACGCGGCCGGGGGGATCGAGAAGTAGAACGCCGCGTTGCCGGTGATGCCGTGGCTCTGCCGCAGCTCGTCGAGGGTGGTCGCGAGCTGGTCGAAGGCGGCGTCGTCGTCGAACGACCCGCCGACGAACTTGATGTTGCCGGCCAGCCGCGCCCAGACCTCGTCCCGCCAGGGGGTACGGGCGTGCTTGCGCGCCGCCTCGCAGGCCAGCGTCTCGAAGTCGCCGTCACCCCAGTCGCGACGGGCGAAGCCGAGCACCACGAAACCGGGCGGGAGCAGCCCCCGGTTGGCCAGGTCGTAGACCGCTGGGAGCAGCTTCTTGCGGGCCAGGTCGCCGGTCACCCCGAAGATCACCAGAGCGCACGGCTCCGGGATCCGGGGGAGCCGGCGGTCCTGCGGGTCGCGCAGCGGGTTCACGCCGCCTCCTCGCTCCGCTCGCGTCACATCGTCCATCCTCACGCCCGCAGATCACCGGCCGCGTCGAGCAGTTGGGCGACGCCGGCGGCCCGGTCGGTCAGGTGCAGCCGCAGGACCGGCCGGTCCCGGCCGGCCAGCGCCTCCCGGTCGCCGGCGGCCTGCGCCGCCTGCAACTCACCGAAGGTGTACGGCTTGCCCGGCACCGGCAGGTCCTCGGCGACCGCGCCGGTCACCTGCAGGAAGCTGCCGACCTGCGGGCCGCCCTTGTGGTACTGGCCGGTGGAGTGCAGGAACCGCGGCCCCCACCCGAAGGTGACCGGCCGATTGGCCGCCTCGGCCAGCAGCGGCCGCAGCCGGGCCGCGTCGGCGTCGGCGAACCGGTCCAGGTACGCCATCACCGCCAGGTAGCCGTCGTCGCCCAGCCCGTCGAACAGCCAGCGGAGCACGCCGCGGAGGTCACCGGGGGTGCCCTCCGGCGCGTACACCTCGATCGCGCCCTCGGTGAACGACGGCGTCTCCGCCGGCAGGCCCGAGGCCAGGATCTTGTTGGTGTTCTCCTTCGACTCGGTGACGTTGGGCTGGTTGAAGGGGTCGATGCCGAGCACCACACCCGCCACGGCGGTGGCGTACTCCCAGGCCAGGAACTGCGCGCCGAGCGGGCCGTTGACCGCGACGTCCGGGTTGGCGCCGCCGCCCGGCGCGTCGCCGGTGGCCAGCGCGCCGCCGTAGGTGACGGTCAACACGTCCGGGCCGGTGGCGCCCGGGCTCTGCGGGGACTCCACCACCACCGGCAGGATGCCCACCCCGGCCTTGCCGGTCGACTCGGCGATCAGCTGCTCGGCCCAGTCGCCGAACCCCTCGATGCCGGTGCCGTCGCTGACCAGCGCGACCTTGTCCCGGGCCAACGTGGCGGCGGCGCCCAGCGCGGCGCCCAGCGCCAGCGCCGGATTGTCCTGGTTCCCGGCGAGCGACTCGGCCAGCGCGTCGGCCTGGTCGATCAGCTCCGCCACCTGGACCCCGGCCAGCGCCGACGGCACCAGCCCGAACGCGGTCAGCGCCGAGTACCGGCCGCCCACGTTCGGGTCGGCCAGCACGGTGAACGCGCCCATCTCGGTCGCGGTGGTCTCCAGCGGTGAGCCGGGATCGGTGACGATGACGAAGTGCCTGCCGGCCTCCGCCTCGGTCATCCCGGCGTCCAGGAACGCCTGCCAGTAGGCGCGCCGGTGGCTGTCGGTCTCCACCGTCGAACCGGACTTGCTGGCCACCACCACGACGGTGCGCTCCAGCCGGTCACCGAGCGCGGCCCGGACCTGGCCCGGGTCGGTCGTGTCCAGCACGGTCAGCGGGCGGCCCAGGGTGCGGGCGATGACCTCGGGGGCCAGCGAGGAGCCGCCCATGCCGGCGAGGACCACGTGGTCGAGGTCCGCCAGCTCGGCGGTCAGCTCGGCCAGCTGCAGCAGCAGCTCCCGGCTGCGGCGGTGGGTGTCCACCCAGCCGAGCCGGATCTTCGCCTCGGCCTCGGCGTCCGGGCCCCACAGGCTCGCGTCCTTGGCCGCGAGCCGGCCCGGGACCTCGGCCCGGACCAGCGCGTCCCGCGTCGAGGCGGGGGCGGACTTGTCGACGGCCTCCGCGCCGTACACGGCGAGACCGCCGCCGGCCTCGATCGGCCCGGCCAACAGGTCGCTCATGCCGCCCCCTCGCTTCGCTCGCCGGCGGCACGGGACTCCCGGACGCTGATCTTGCTGATTCGCTCGCTGCGCTCGCTCATGCGTTACCCCCAGCCTGCTGGGCGGCCTGCGCGTTGCCCTTGGCGGCCTCGTTCGGCGAGCCCTTGCCCTTCGCCGCCGCATCGAGGGACTTGCGGACGCCGTCGAGCAGCTCCTGCCAGCTGGCCTCGAACTTCTCCACGCCCTCGCTCTCCAGGGTGGCGATCACGTCGTCCATGTCCACCCCGACCGACTCCAGGTCCGCGAAGACCGTGCGGGCCGCGTCGTAGGCGCCGGTGATGGTGTCGTCGCGGGTCTCGCCGTGGTCGGCGTACGCGTGGATGACCGGCTCCGGCATGGTGTTGACCGTGCCGGGGGCGATCAGCTCCTCGACGTAGATCACGTCGCGGTAGTCGGGGTTCTTCGTGGAGGTGGAGGCCCACAGCGGCCGCTGCGGGTGCGCGCCGGCGTCGGCGAGCGCCTGCCAACGGTCGGAGGAGAACACCTCGCTGTACCGCTCGTAGGCCAGCTGGGCGTTGGCGATGGCCGCCTTGCCCTTCAGCGCCTTCGCCGGATCGGAGCCGATCTTCTCGAGCCGCTTGTCGACCTCCGAGTCGACCCGGGAGACGAAGAACGACGCCACCGACCCGATGGTGGACAGGTCGTGGCCGTTCGCCTTGGCCTGCTCGAGGCCGGCGAGGAACGCCTCCATGACCGCCGAGTAGCGGTCCAGCCCGAAGATCAGCGTCACGTTGACGCTGATCCCCTCCGCCAGCGTGGCGGTGATCGCCGGCAGGCCCGCCTCGGTGGCCGGGATCTTGATGAAGAGGTTGGGCCGGTCGACCAGCCACCACAGGGCCTTGGCCTCGGCGACCGTCCGGTCGCTCTCGTGCGCCAGCCGCGGGTCCACCTCGATCGAGACCCGGCCGTCGACGCCCGCGCTGGAGTCGTACGACGGGCGCATCACGTCACAGGCCCACCGCACGTCGTACGTGGTGAGCATGCGCACCGCCTCTTCGACGTCCACGCCACGCATGGCGAGGTCGCGCAACTGCCAGTTGTACTCGTCGGCGTCGCTCAGCGCCTTCGCGAAGATCGTCGGGTTGGTGGTCACCCCGGCCACGTGCTGCTCGCGGCGCAGCTTGTCCAGCCCGCCGGAGCTCAGTCGTACGCGAGAAAGATCGTCCAGCCACACCGCCACGCCCGCGGCGGTGAGCTCACTCAGCCTGTCCGTCATGCCGTCCACGCTCCCCTCAGTTGCCGGTCGTGAAACCGGTGATGTCGCCCACCCGGGCCAGCGAGGCGTGTGCCGCCGCCACGATCCGGTCGGGGGTGAACCCGAACTGCTCGAAGAGCACGGTGTGCGGTGCGCTCGCCCCGTAGTGCTCCAGGCTGACGCTCTCGCCCAGGTCACCGACCACGCCGCGCCACGACATCGCGATGCCCGCCTCCACGCTCACCCGTGCCTTTACCCCGCGTGGCAGCACCGACTCCCGGTACGCCTCGTCCTGCTCGTAGAACCACTCCTGGCAGGGCATGGACACGACCCGGGTGGGCGTGCCGTCGGCCTCCAGCCGCTCGCGGGCGGTCAGGCAGAGCTGCACCTCGGACCCCGTGCCGACGATGATCACCTGCGGCTTGCCGTTCGAGGCCTCGGCCAGCACGTAGCCGCCCTTGGCCACCCCGTCCGCGCCGCCCAGGACGTCGCGGTCCAGCGTCGGCAGCGGCTGACGGCTCAGCGCCAGCGCGGTGGGCCGGTCGGTGTGCTCCAGCGCCAGCCGCCAGGCCCAGACCGTCTCGTTGGCGTCAGCCGGCCGGACCACGTCCAGGCCGGGGATGGCGCGCAGCGCGGTCAGGTGCTCCACCGGCTGGTGGGTCGGGCCGTCCTCGCCGAGGCCGATCGAGTCGTGCGTCCAGACGTACGTCACCGGCAGCTTCATGAGCGCCGCCAGCCGCACCGAGGGGCGCATGTAGTCGCTGAACACCAGGAACGTGCCGCCGTACGGGCGGGTGCCGCCGTGCAGGGCGATGCCGTTGAGGATCGCGCCCATGGCGTGCTCGCGGATGCCGAAGTGCAGGGTGCGGCCGTACTCGTGGCCCGGGAAGTCCTTGGTGGCGTGCGACGCCGGGATGAAGGACGGCTCGCCCTTCATGGTGGTGTTGTTGCTCTCGGCCAGGTCGGCCGAGCCGCCCCACAGCTCCGGCAGCACCGGCGCGAGCGCCTCCAGCACCTTGCCGGAGGCGGCCCGGGTGGCCACGCCCTTGGCGTCGGCGGGGAAGGTGGGCAGCGCGTCGGCCCAGCCGTCGGGGAGTACCCGCCCGGCGATCCGCTCGTACAGCGCGGTGCGCTCCGGGTTGGCCGCCTTCCAGGCGTCGAACGCGGTGGTCCACTCCTCCTGGGCGGCGGAGCCGCGGCCCATCACCTTTCGGGCGTGGGCGAGCACCTCCTCGTCGACGTCGAAGGTCTTGTCCGGGTCGAAGCCGAGGATGCTCTTGGTGGCCTTCACCTCGTCGGCGCCGAGCGCCGAACCGTGGATCTTGCCGGTGTTCTGCTTGTTGGGCGCGGGCCAGCCGATGATGGTGCGCAGCGCGATGAAGGAGGGACGCGCGGTCTCCGCCCTGGCGGCCAGCAGCGCCTCGTAGAGCGCCTCGGCGTC
Organism: Micromonospora acroterricola; assembly: GCF_003172955.1. Lineage (GTDB taxonomy): Bacteria > Actinomycetota > Actinomycetes > Mycobacteriales > Micromonosporaceae > Micromonospora > Micromonospora acroterricola. Next base: position 13,891 of record NZ_QGKR01000267.1, read on the forward strand.
CTCGTGGTAGTCGCCCTGGTCGGCGTCGCCGCTGCGCCAGTCGACGGTCTGCACGTGCCAGCCGTACGCCTCGTAGCGGGCGGCCACGTCCTCGCTCTTGGCGATGCGGGTGTCGTCCTCGATCGAGATCTCGTTGTCGTCGTAGATCACCGTGAGGTTGCCCAGCTGCTGGTGCCCGGCGAGGGCGCTGGCCTCGTGGCTGATGCCCTCCTCGATGTCACCGTCGGAGACGATGCACCAGATGTCGTGGTCGAAGACCGACGCGCCGGGCTCGGTCTCCGGGTCGAACAGGCCGCGCTCGCGGCGGGCCGCCATGGCCATGCCGACCGCGTTGCCCAGGCCCTGCCCGAGCGGGCCGGTGGTGGTCTCCACGCCCGGGGTGTGCCCGTGCTCCGGGTGACCCGGGGTGAGGGAGCCCCACTGCCGCAGCGACTGCAGGTCGGACAGGCTCAGCGGGTAGCCGGAGAGGAACAGCTGAATGTAGAGCGTCAGGCTGGAGTGCCCGGCGGACAGCACGAACCGGTCCCGCCCGGGCCAGTTCGGGTCGGCCGGGTTGTGCCGCATGACCCGGTTGAAGAGCAGGTAGGCCGCGGGCGCGAGGCTCATCGCGGTGCCCGGGTGGCCGTTGCCGGATTTCTCCACGGCATCCATGGCCAGCACGCGGACGGTGTCGACGGCCCGGCGGTCGAGGTCGGACCAGTTGAGTGCGGAGTGCTCGGGTCGGTTGGCAGCCACGATGGTTGTGCTCCTCGGCAGATGGGCGGAACCCTCACTGGTGACCCTATCGAGCGTGCCTAAACGTCCGCCCGGGGATCTCTGCATGCTGTGCGGTACGTGACGGCGCGCCGGGACGTTCAACCCGGTGGTGTGACGGCCCGCACCGTTGTCGGGTCGGCCGGGCAGCCAAAACGACAACGCGTAGTGTGTGGTCGGTGTGCGGACCCGAGCGGGCCCGGCCGATCCGATCTCCCCGTGGCGATGCCGGAAGGTGGCAATCCGTGAGCATGATCACCGAGCGCCCCGCGAGCAACCCCGCCGGGCAGCCCCCGGTGCGGGCGGTCGAGGGTCCGGTGGCGCGGCGGGACGTGCGCGCGATCCTCTCGGCGTACGTGGCGCTCACCAAGCCGCGGATCGTGGAGCTGCTGCTGGTCACCACCGTTCCGGCGATGATGCTCGCCGACGGCGGCCTGCCGTCGCTGTGGTTGATGGCCGTGGTGCTGGTCGGCGGCTCGCTCGCCGCGGGCGCGGCCAGCGTGCTCAACTGCTACATCGACCGCGACATCGACCAGTTGATGCGGCGGACCAAGCGTCGGCCGCTGCCGGCGCACACCGTGTCGCCGCGCAACGCGTTGGTCTTCGGTCTGGTGCTGGCGGCGGTGTCGGTCGCCCTGATGGCGGCGTTCACCAACCTGCTCGCCGCGGGGCTGACCCTCGCCGCGATCGTCTACTACGACGTCGTCTACACCCTGTGGCTCAAGCGCTCCACCCCGACGAACACCTTCTGGGGCGGGGCCTGCGGGGCGGCGCCGGTGCTGATCGGCTGGGCGGCGGTGACCGGCTCGCTGGCGCCGGCCGCCTGGGGGCTGTTCGCGGTCGTCTTCTTCTGGCAGATGCCGCATTTCTACCCCCTCGCCATGAAGTACAAGGACGACTACGCCCGTGCGGGCATCCCGATGCTGCCGGTGGTCGCCTCCACCCGGCGGGTGAACGCCGAGATCCTGATCTTCGCCTGGCTCACCGTGCTCACCTCGCTGGCGGTCTGGCCGCTGGGGCTCAGCCCGATCTACGGGGTGCCGACCCTGGTGGTGGGCGCCATCTTCCTGGTCGAGGCGCACCGGCTCTGCCGGCGGGCGACCCGCGGCGAGGCGGTCAAGCCGATGCGGCTGTTCCACTGGTCGACGACGTACCTGACGATCGTGTTCGTCGCCGTCGCGCTCGACGCGCTGATCTGACCCCTCGCGCCGCGGTCCGCCGGTCGCCGGTAGTGCGACGACGCTCATTCTTCGATTAATCACCATTATGGATGAATTGTCCGCATTAATGTCACATCAGAGTAACTTTCGGCATGAGTCCGATGGGCTCAACCTGCGGCGGTTGAACCGTGATTTCGCCACGTGTTCTGAGGTGTTAAGTCCATATAAAAGCGGACAGTTAACCTGTGGCGTGCCTTAAACCTGTAGGTAATTGGCATCACAAAAGGTTCATGGTTCTCGCCCAGCCCCGTGCAACTCTGCTTAGGCTTCGCGTCATGGCAGATGGTTCCGATACGACGCTGACGGCCGAGCAGACCGCCGCCGAGCAGGCGCCCCAGAATCTGGTCGCGGGGCTCCGGGCCTTCGCCGCCGGGCACGGCGGGGCGAAGGCGGTCATCGAGTACGTCGGCAAGCGTGGCGCGCGAATCGTCCTCGTGGGCTCCGACGGTGAGTGGGGCGACCAGTTCGCCGACGACACCGTCACCGCCCGGGAGGCGTGCGCCAAGGCGGGAGTCACCGTCGAGAACGCCTGGGAGCGTGAACTGATGGACCAGATGCGTCCGAGCAACGACCTCTGGCGGTCGATGGCCCGGCGCACGATGGCCCGCTGAGATAGCACACTGAATTGACCAACCACCAGCAGTCGACCCGGGGGGAACCCCGGGTCGCTCTCGTCACCTGCGGCGAACTGGCCGACCTCGACCCGGACGACCGCCTGGTCCTCGCCCCGCTCGCCGCCGCCGGGGTTGCCGCCGAGGCGGTCGTCTGGGACGACCCCGACGCCGACTGGGCCTCCTACGACCTCGTCGTGCTCCGCTCACCGTGGGACTACGCGCTCCGCCGCGACGAGTTCCTCGCCTGGGCCGCCTCCGTCCCGGCGCTGGTCAACCCGGCCGAGGTGGTGCGCTGGAACACCGACAAGCGCTACCTCGCCGAGCTGAGCGCGGCCGGGGTGCCGACCGTGCCGACGTCCTGGGTCGAGCCGGAGGAGAGCTGGGCGCCGCCGGCCGACGCCGGCGAGTACGTGATCAAGCCAGCGGTCAGCGCGGGCAGCCAGGACACCGGCCGGTACGACCTGGCCGACCCGGAGCACCGGGAACTGGCGGCGGCGCACGTGCGGCGGCTCTCCGACGCCCGCCGGCTCACCATGGTCCAGCCGTACCTGACCGCCGTGGACACCGAGGGCGAGACGGCACTGCTCTTCCTGGCGGGTCCGGACGGTCTCGCGTTCAGCCACGCGATCCGCAAGGGTCCGATGCTGACCGGGCCGGACCTCGGCCTGGACGGGCTCTACAAGGCCGAGGAGATCACCGCCCGCACCGCGCGCCCCGAACAGCTCGCCGTGGCGGAACAGACGCTCGCCACGGTGCCCGGAGGGACGCGCCAGCTGCTCTACGCCCGGGTCGACCTGATCCCCGGCCCGGACGGCGCTCCGGTCCTGGTCGAGCTGGAGCTGACCGAGCCGTCGCTGTTCCTCGGCCACGCCGACGGCGCCCCCGATCGCCTGGCCGAGGCGATCATCACCCACCTGGCCCGCCGCGACTGACCCTCGGTTCGGCGCCCGCCGCCCTCAAGATCCGCGCAACATCAGGGAAGGTGCTGCCTCAGGGCGCCGCGACCCCACACTTTCCCTGAAGTTGCGCGGGTCTCGGGCCGGACGCGCCCCGCCCAGGGGCGCGGATCTCCGGCCGGAGGAACGCGCCCCGCCCAGGGTGGTCGGGCCGTCCTTTGCTCTGCTTCACTCCACGCAACACCCGGCGTCCGATATCCGGACGGCGGGTGTTGCGGTCGTTGAAGCAGACCAAGGACGAGGATGGTGGGGCCGCCCAGGTTGGTGAGATCGCGTGGTGCGGCTCGGGCCGGCAAGGCCGCGTGGTGAGGCTTGGGCCGGCAAGGCCGGCGGTGGGCCTTGACCGGCGGGACCGCGTGGTGGGGCCTCGGCGGCAAGATCGCGCACGATCCTGGATGTAGTGGTATCCCGAGCGCCGGACGGCCACTACATCCAGGAT